>VAZV01000039.1 GCA_005884765.1 Alphaproteobacteria bacterium | reverse complement strand
AGCCTCCGGAATAGGGGTTCCGGCCTGCGTGAACGGTCAGCTCAAGACGATCGCGCCGTCATTGCCAATGGGACGACCACGACTTCACGGCCCATACGAAGAGCAACAGGAACGTCCCGGAAAACAGCGACAGGAAAAAAAGCTGAAAGATCACCGCCGCCCATTGCATGACAGGGCCGCGCTCGAACCTGTCGCGGTATTGCAATGTCGAGGGAGGGTCCGCCCTCCCGGCTCGCCTTCGAGCCTCTTCGATGGCGGTGCGCTTGGCGCGTAGGAAAAACATGACCATGCTGCATCCCCCCTAACACACCGGGCGGCCTCACCGGTGATCTTCCATCCTGAGCATCAGACCGCAGGTTCGATCCTGTCGAGCTGATCCTTCAGCCGCTGCTCGGCGAGCCAGGGATTGCACCGCGCTTGCATCCGCACATAGAGGGCGGGCTCGCCCTTGACGAGACGGCCGAAACGCAACGCCGTCTCCGGCGTTACGGCGCCGCTGCCGTTCAGCACCGTAGCCGTCGCCGACGATCGCGACCCTACTCTCCTTCGGGACATCGACGAGCGCGCCGGCCGACGGCATATACGCCTCCCACCAATACGGCCGGGGCTGAAAATCCGGATGAAAGATGTCAGAGCGTGCCATGGCTCTAGGCGGCGGCCCGGCCGGTGCGGGTTTCGGAGGCGGGGTTACTCACGTTCGGAGCGGAGGCCGACTTTTCGACGAGGGCGATCGAACGGTTCTGACTTCACCTTTTACTGCTGATTACACCACGATCTCCGTAGTATGGAAGAATGCAGCCTCCGGCGTCCGTCGGCACGAATCTAATGGTGACAGTTTGCCCTTTTTCTAAATCATACGCTTCCTTTGGATTGGCCAGCTTTATGCTAACATCAGACATAGTGGAACTACGGAGTAACCGAAGTCCAATCCTATCGCTACCGAGGACTTGAACTTCGCCTGTAACCGTGATCTCTCGTCCTTTGTATTTGGTCGCAAATATATCGGCTTTTTTGTCATCGCTAAATCGACTCTGGCAGCCTGTGTCGTTGGCCATCGTTTGAAAATCCTGGCTATACGCGGGCGCTACGTAGGTCCCAATCAGACATGGGGCGAAGAGGAACAATGTGATTCGCAAACGGTTACGGGCGGTAAGTAGGACCATGGGGGCGAGCAAGACGCCGACGACGATATCCAACATCAACACCTCCATCGTTTAGTGATCCAACTGGCGCAATCGGTGCCTCAATCTGGTGACATGTCTCGATTCAGATTGAAGCAGCACTGGATCAATGAGGGAATGGAGCGTGTTCCGGCCCACCGGATTGACGCATTCCGGATCGTTACCGGTCAGCTCGGTCAGCTCGGTCAGCTTCTCAATTGCCGTAAGAAACGGAAGGTCAATAAAGAGGCCTTCCAATTCCCTTTTCGCATTTGCCTTCAACGCTTCTGCATCGTCTCTGCCTTTCAGCAGCCGCGTCAGGTTTTCGTGGTCATCGCTCACCGATTTCGCCGTGAAGCGGTATCCGCGAATCTTCATGTAAACCTCTGGCCCCATAAGAACCATTGCATACTGTTCAACAGTGACAGGTTCACCGGAACAGGTCGTTTTGGCGTGATCCTCGTAATTTACGATCTCCACGTCCGCACCAAATGCCCTCGCGAGCACTGCGTGGACGGCCTCATGCCTTCCGAGATTCCTGTTCGAGTCGCAAAGCTCTTCAATTCGGTTGGCGGCAGTGCGAAGCGAAATGCCGGGCTTTTTAAGACGCGTCGCAGAAGATGCTCGATCCAGGACGTCAAACCGCCGGTTCGATTTGGTCGAGCTGGTCTTTTAGCCGCTGTTCGGCGAGCCAGAGATCGCGGCGCACCTGCATCTGCACATAGAGGTCGGGTGCGCCATGAACCAGCCGGCCGAAACGCAGGGCCATTTCCGCAGTGACTGCGCCCGTCCCGTTCAGCACGGCATAGAGTGCCGGCCGCGAGACGTCCATCCTGCGTGCGGCCTCGGCGATCGGCATCCGGACGTGCTCGTCGAGAATCTCGCGCATCAACTCGCCTGGATGCGTCGGCTTTCTCTTGATCGGTCGGGAAACCGGCAGTTCGACATCGGACATCGACTAATCCTCTTTCAATGGTATTGCTCCAGATCGACCCGTAATGCTCTGCCGTTGTTCCATTCGAAAGTTATGCACCACGGCCCGTTCACGTGCATCGAATAGCGCTGCGGCCTGGTGTTCAGCGGGTGAAAGTCGAAGCCGGGCTGACGCAAGGCGTCGAGCATGTCGGCCGCTTCGAGGGCATCGAGCCGGCGGATCGCGCGGCGCTGCAGATCGGGGCGGACGCGGGCTGATTTGCCAGTCTCGAAGAGCTCCTTGAGGCCGCGGTGCCGGAAGCTTTCGATCACCGTAAGAGTGTAAGGCCTCGCCTAACGGTGTCAAGAGTTGCCTAACAGTTTCAAAGCGATCGCATCGCTTGCGATCTCACTGCCCCTTAAGTCTCCCGATGTGCAATTTCGGCGGTGCTGGGTTGCGGTATTTGCGGGTACGGCAACACTAAAATCGCCACAATTGTGGCATACGGTTTCCCGCATCAATCCGGATTATACGAAATCGTTGGGGGACAAGATGTCCGAGATCATACCGCAAACACCAAACAAACCGCAATATCGCCCGCGCGGGCGGCCCTGGCAGAAGGGGCAGTCCGGCAACCCGGCCGGGCGCCGCCGCGGCTCGCGCAACAAGGCGACCCTGATGGCCGCGCTTTATCTCGACGGCGAGGCCGTGGGGCTCGCGCGCAAGGCGGTCGAGATGGCCTATGCCGGCGACACGCTGGCGATGCGCCTCTGCCTCGAGCGCACGATCGCGCCGCGCCGCGAGCGGCCGGAGCCGTTTCGCCTGCCGCCGGTCGAGAATGCCGCCGATCTCGCGCCGGCGATGGCCGCGATCATGAGTGCGGCCGCGCGCGGCGTCATCACGACCGGCCAGGCGGCCGAGATGGCCTCGGTTATCGCGACGCGGTTGCGCGCGATCGAGGCCGCCGAATTCGACCGGCATCTCACGGCGCTCGAACATGGCGATACGGCGCACTGACCGCCTGCGGCTCGCGCGCCTCGCCGGCCCGCGCCTCGGGGAAGCGCGCGACGCGGTCGAAGACCGCGCCAAGCTGCGCAATCGGCTGTGCTTCTTCCGGCGGGTCGCGCTGTTGCTGGCGGTCGCGGAGGTCGACCCCGAGCGCACCTGTATCGCGCGCCGTCTTGACGAGGCCGAGGCGGCGCTCGCCGCGATCCCCGACACGCCGGAATTGGCAAAAGCCGATGAGGCGTATCTGGCATGCCTCGACACGCGCTCGATCGGCGATTGGCAGACGACGCCCCGCTACCGGCCGCCGCGGCGCGTCGAAGGACCGGTCAAAAGCGCGATCGAACGGCTGATGACGCGCTACCGCACCGATTTGACAGACATCGATCTCGCGACGCACTCACCCGTCGAGCTGTTCGCCTGGTGCCTGTCGCAGCACGGCGAGAGCTACGACGAAGCAGCGGCCGCAGCGGCCAAAGCAGCGGAGAATTTGCTGCTCCGGTTCGACGCCGAGCGCGACGAGACCGCGCCGGCCGCCGCCGAGCGTGCCGATTTACCCGAGCACACTCAATGAGTTCGGGCCGGTCTCGCGCAAAACCGCCGGCGAACCGCCGCAACCCTCGCGCGAATTTTTGCTGCAGATTCCTGCAGATGCAGCAAACGCCCTTTCAATCCCCCTCACCCCGGCCCTCTCCCCGCCAGCGGGGCGAGGGAGAGCAGCGGAGAACAGTCAGGCCGCGAGGCCTGATGGGTGAGGAGCAACTCACAGGGACAGGGTGAGGGGCTATGACACCTCAGTGAAAGTTCGGCTTCACCTTCTCGCACAGGAGCTGCAATGACTTCATGACGCGCTGATGCGGGATCTTTGTGCCGCAATTCATCTCG
>VAZV01000243.1 GCA_005884765.1 Alphaproteobacteria bacterium | reverse complement strand
GACCGTCTTGTCCTGGGTGGGCAACTTGCCCTGGTCGACCGCGCCATGCCAGGCCGCGGCGTTTTCAGGCTGCAGCAGACCGGCCGCCAGGCCAATGCCCGCCCAGCCGCCGACCCCGGATAGCACGGCCACGTATTGCTTGCCGCCGTGCTCGTAGGTCATGACGTTGCCGATGATCCCGGACGGGGTCTTGAACTTGTAAAGTTCTTTCCCTGTCTTGGCGTCGACCGCCTTCAGATAGCCTTCCAGCGTACCGTAGAAGACGACGTTGCCGGCGGTTGCCAATGCGCCGCCCCAGGCCGAGAACGGCTCCTTGTTGGACCAGACGATCTTGCCGGTCTTGCCGTCCCAGGCGATGAAGTTGCCCATGTTGGTCTCGCCCTTGGGCGGATACATCGCCACCGCCGCACCGACATAGGCCTGGCCTGCCGTGTAGGAGACCTTGTAAGGCTCATAGTCCATGCAGACATGGTTGGTCGGGACATAGAACAACTGGGTGTCGGGGCTGTAGGCCGCCGGTTGCTCGTCCTTGGTACCGAGCGCCGCCGGGCAGATCCCCTTCGAGTTGGTGTCTTCACCATTGTGCTGGGTCGAATACGCATCGACCACCAGCGGCCGGCCATAGGTCTTGGACGACTTGTCCATGTCGATCTTGGTCGCCCAGTTCACGACCGGATCGTACTTTTCGGCAACCAGCAATTCGCCGGTGGCCCGGTCCAGCGTATAGCCGAAGCCGTTACGGTCGAAATGGGTCAGCAGCTTCCGCGGGCTGCCGCCAATGGTCTGATCGCTCAGGATCATCTCGTTGACGCCATCGAAGTCCCACTCGTCGTGCGGCGTCATCTGGTAGACCCATTTGGCCTGGCCGGTGTCGAGGTCGCGGGCAAAGATCGTCATCGACCACTTGTTGTCACCCGGGCGCTGCACCGGGTTCCAGGTCGAGGGATTGCCCGAACCGTAGTAGACCAGGTTCAGCTGGGGATCGTAGGAATACCAGCCCCAGGTGGCGCCGCCGCCGATCTTCCATTGATCGCCCTGCCAGGTCGAGAGCGATGAATTGGGGCCAACGGGCTTGCCGAGCGAGGTGGTCTTGTTGGGATCGATCAGCATGTCGGAGTCCGGCCCTTCCGAGAAGGCGCGCCAGACGAGCTTGCCATCCTTGATGTTATAGGCACTGACCCAACCTTTGACGCCGAATTCGCCGCCGGAAATACCGACCAGCACCTTGTCCTTGAACACGAACGGAGCATCCGTGCCGGACTGGCCCTTGCCGGCCTCCCCGTCCATCACCGACCACACGACCTTGCCGGTCTTGGCGTCGAGTGCGACCAAAGTCGTATCGGCCTGATGCAGGAATATCTTGCCGTCGGCATAGGCGACACCGCGATTGACCGTGTCGCAGCACATGATCGGGATCACGTTCGGATCCTGTCTGGGTTCATATTTCCAGAGGATCTTGCCTTCGTTGTTCAGATCAAGCGCATAGACCGTATTCGGAAACGGCGTGTGGACGTACATCGTGTCGCCCACCACCAGCGGGCCGCCCTCATGGCCGCGCAGCACGCCGGTCGAGAACGTCCAGGCTACCTGCAGCTTCTTGACGTTGGTTGAGTTGATCTGTTTGAGCTTCGAATAGCGGGTATTGGCGTTGTCCCCCTGCTGCATCACCCATTGCTTCGGATCCTGGGCCAGCTTGTCCAGGGCCTCGTCCGCACGCGCGGCGAAGCCCTGCAGGGCCAATAGGCCAAGACCGGTAGCGAGTAGCACCTTGCGCATAGTGAATCCTCCCAGTTGTGAGCGAAGCGGTTTCCGTAAACGGTCCACTGTTTCAGCTTCTTGGTTGGTATCCCTACCCGGTTCGGAGACAGAAGACTTGCCCAAGAGAGAACCGCGTTTGCGCCAAAGCGAAACACAACGAACTTTTTAACCGGCGCCCGCGAGTTTGACAGACCGCGGGAGCCTCCGTGCCGCGGAGCGTCAGCCGCTCGGCCTCGCTCCATCGGGCTGTCGCGCAAAGCATTGGTTGAGGTCCCCCTTGACTGCGCTGAAACTAAGTCCGAGGATTATCAAAGGGATGTTCTGAGGAGTGCTGCTCAAATCCCAATGACCGCCTTTGATGATGAAAATCGCTCTATCATGGCTCGAGGCCTCTCGCGCAGGCGGTCATGTTTTGATTCCGAATCGGTGGCTGGATAATGTCCGACGCAGTCAGTTCACTTAACACTTCCGGATTGGCGCCGAAGAAGCAGATTCAATGTTGGTCGGATGCACTGAGCGATCTTTGCGGCCAATTCGACATCGATCCGCTGGAGGCTTCGTCATTCGAAGGCCGGATCAACTACACGACGGTTTCGAAGCTAAAGCTCTGTCAGATCGAGGCGAGCCAGCATCGACTTGCACATACGGCCTCGCACGCAAGACCGGGCAGCCATCCGTTCGTCAAAATACTGTTTCAGACTTACGGGATTTCGCACTTCGAGCAGGGTGGCCGCCGCATCGAGCTGATGCCCGGCGATTGTCTCGCCTACGATGTATCCTGTCCGCACACGATAGTCAGCCCGACGCTGACGCGACACGAGGTCGTCATCGTGCCGAAGGAACTCCTGCAAGAACGCGGCTTCCGCTTGGCGAAGCTGGCGGCATGCAAACTCTCGGCACGCACGGGCACCGGCCGGATCGCCTATAACTTTGTCCATGCCGCGTTCGACGAAGCGACGAAGCTGTCGCCGAACAACGCTATCGGCGTGGCCGATTCGCTGATCGACCTTCTGCTGTTACCACTCCGCGAGCCCGACGCGATGTTTGATCGTGTCGGACCCGAGGCGATGTATGTCCGGGCGCAGTTCTTCATCCGCGAACATCTGCGCGACCCGGATCTTTCCATCGACCAGATCTCGGCGGCACTGAACTGCACCAAGCGCTATCTGCACATGTTGTTCAGCGACAGGGGTACCACCATCAGCGACTATATCCGGCAGGCAAGATTGCAGAACTGCCGCCAGGAGCTGGAGACTCAAACCGGAAAGACCGTCACGGACGTTGCATTTTCGTGGGGCTTTTCGAGTTCGTCGCACTTCAGCCGCGTGTTCCGGGAGTATTTCGGAGTTGTCCCGTCAGCGATTCACAAAGCGCAGCACGCTAGCCTGTCCGCAGACTTTCCTTGCGAATAGTCCTTCCACTTCGGTGCGACCTTCGAGTCTGACCGAACAAGAGAGTCTGACCAAAAAGGCGCGCTCTTGCGTCAGTCCAACGCTTGAAGTCGTTGCCAGGACGCCTGCCACGGCTCGATGCAAGAATTGCCGCTCGAGCCGGGCCGACGGTTTTCGATGCGGTCTATTTACGCGCCGCGCAGGCGTACATGTTGATTTCCATGCCCACCGGTACTTCGATAACTTTAGGGGCCTTCCAGGTCATTCCAACCTCCCAAAAAATTTGGCGCGAACTCCACGCCGAAGTTGAACCTAGGACTACACCCGACATCGCGCAAGTGCGGAAGATCGAGCATCGAACACGTGCAGGCTAAGCTGACAGCCGATCCTTCTCTCTTGGACAAGACGATTTCTCTCTCGGAACATTGGTCAGCGACGATGGTGGATGAGCCGCATCTCAGTCGGCACTTCATTGGTACGACATCTGCGCGGAGCTAAGCGCCAGAGCTGGCCTTCAGGAATACCCGGCTTGCAAAGACGTCTGAGGCTTCCAGCGAGATGATATCGTCGGCGGTCAGCACGGAATCGAGATCGGCGACCAGACGGTTGGCCTGGCGTAGCCGTATGCGGTCGAGCGCGTTTCGGATCGAGCGCGCGTTTGAGAACAGCGGCTGGACTTTGCGCAAGCCGATGTAGCGGATGAACGCCTCACGCGCGTCCGGACTGAATTTGTAGTTGATGTCGCGCAGCATACGTTCGGCGATAGCAAGCAGCTCATCGTCGGTATAATCCGGAAAATCGATGTGGTGAGCGATCCGGGAGCGGAAGCCGGGATTGCTGGCGAAGAATTTATCCATACGATCGCCATAGCCCGCCAGGATCACCACCAGATCCTCGCGCTGGGATTCCATCACCTGCAGCAGGATCTCGATAGCCTCCTGGCCGTAGTCGCGCTCGTTGTCGGGTCGATGCAGGTAGTAGGCCTCGTCGATGAAAAGCACGCCGCCCATCGCCTTTTTCAGGATCTCCTTGGTCTTGGGCGCGGTGTGGCCGATATATTGCCCGACCAGTTCATCGCGGGTAACGGAGACAACCTGGCCACGACGCACGAAGCCGAGTTTGTGCAGAATGCTTGCGATCCGTAGCGCGACGGTGGTCTTTCCAGTGCCGGGATTGCCGGTGAACGACATGTGCAGGGTCGGCACGTCAGATGTCAGATTCATGCGCTTGCGGATGCGCTCGATCAGCAGCAGGGAGGCGATCTCTCGGATTCGCGTCTTTACCGGCTTTAGCCCAACCAGTTCGCGATCGAGCTGATCGAGCACCTCGCCGATGCCGACCTCGTTGAACTCGCGGCGCAGGTCAACCTGGTCGGTCGGCGCGGCTTCGCTCACGTCATGCGCGGTAGCTGCCATGCTCATAATCCACCGTAGCGGCGGCCCTCGGGGCGATCGGCCGCATAAGGCGTCGTCGTGTAGCGGATGTTGCGGCCGGCAACCTCGTGCCGGTCGAGACGGAAGCCTGGCTCATCCTTCGGGCGGTTGACGATGAAGGACAACCGCACCGATTCCCAACCGTGACTGGAATCGAACGCCGACAACCGGATGTAGCGATCGCCATACACCTTGCGGCATTCAGTCAATTCCATCAGAACGCCGGCGGCATCACGCAGATCGAACATCGGCAGCCCCCACATCTCCCAGAAATTATTGCGGGGGTGCGGATCGTCGGTGAATTCAATGTTCACCGCCCAACCCTTTTCCAGGCAATACTGGACCTGGCGCGAAATCTGCTCGTCGGTGAGATCGGGCAGGAACGAGAAGCATCCTTGGGTAATGCGCATCATCCGCTCCTTACATCGCAACGCTGGGGGTGGGGACGTAGTCGGGCATGTCGGTCGATTCATAGTTGAAGGTGACGTTCTTCCAGACCTCCAGCGCCGACTTCAGCGGCGTGCAGGTTTCTGCCGCCTTGGCAAGAATCTCCGGGCCTTCATGCAAATAGTCGCGACCCTCGTTGCGCGCGAGTATCATCGCTTCCAGCGCCACGCGGTTTGCCGTCGCGCCCGCCTGTATGCCCATGGGATGGCCGATGGTGCCGCCGCCGAACTGCAAGATCACGTCTTCGCCGAGATGATCCAGTAGTTGATGCATTTGGCCGGCGTGGATGCCGCCGGACGCCACCGGCATCAATCGGTTGAGGCTGGCCCAATGCTGGTCGAAGAACACGCCGTGCTCCAGCCGCGTCGGATTAAAGTCCTCGCGGCAGACGTCGTAATAACCACGCGTGGTCGCCGGATCGCCCTCGAGCTTCCCGACAACGGTGCCGGCATGGATGTGATCGACACCTGCGAGCCGCATCCATTTCGCGATCACCCGGAACGAGACACCGTGACTGCGCTGGCGCGTATAGGTTGAATGCCCGGCACGATGCAGATGCAGGATCATGTCGTTGCGTCGTGCCCACTTCGCCATCGACTGGATCGCGGTGTACCCGATCACCAGATCGATCATGATGATGACCGAGCCGAGCTCCTTGGCGAATTCGGCGCGCTCGTACATGTCCTCCATGGTACCGGCCGTGACGTTCAGATAGGTGCCCTTGATCTCGCCGGACGCAGCTTGCGCCTTGTTGACCGCCTCCATGCAATAGAGAAACCGCTCGCGCCAGTGCATGAAAGGCTGCGAGTTGATGTTCTCGTCATCCTTGGTGAAGTCGAGACCGCCTTTCAGCGCCTCATACACCACGCGGCCGTAATTGCGGCCGGACAGGCCGAGCTTCGGCTTCACAGTGGCGCCGAGCAGCGGCCGGCCGAACTTGTCCATGCGCTCGCGCTCGACCACGATGCCGGTCGCGGGCCCCTGGAACGTCTTCACATACGCCACCGGCAGCCGCATGTCCTCGAGCCGCAGCGCCTTCAAGGGCTTGAAGCCGAACACGTTGCCGATGATCGAGGCCGACAGATTGGCGATTGATCCATTCTCGAACAGGTCAAGATCGTAAGCGATATAGGCAAAATACTGCCCTGGCGAGTTCGGCACCGGATCAACGCGATAGCATTTGGCGCGATATTTTTCGGCGGCGGTCAGCCGGTCGGTCCATACCACGGTCCAGGTCGCGGTCGAGGATTCCCCGGCCACGGCCGCCGAGGCTTCGATGGGGTCGACGCCGTCCTGGGGCGTGACCCGAAACAGCGCGATGATGTCGGTGTCCTTTGGCTCGTAGTCGGGCTCCCAATAACCCATCTTCTTGTATTCCATGACGCCGGATTTGTAGCGATCCTTGCCGCGGACGGTCATCGAGTGCTGGTTCATGCTGGTCTCCTCTTGTGGCGTGCAGCGGCTGGTCGGGATCGAGCGGGCCATCAGGTCATTCTGCGGCATCGGCCATGCCTCCAATGTGTGGATCGAGCGAGCCGGAACGATAGCGCCGCGCCATCTCGGCCAGTGGAATGACCTTGATCGTTGAGGCGTGACCGGCGGTGCCGAATTGCTCAAAGCGCTCGCGGCAGAGTTCGCGCAGCGCATCCATCCCGGGTTTCAGGAATTTGCGCGGATCGAATTCGCTTCTTGCTTGCGTTGCGACCTTGCGGAAGGCCGCGGTCTCGGCACGCCCCAGGTCTGCGGCATCTCGCCACCGAACCGGTTGAACGCATCCTGCAGCGGCTGCGGCACCGAGGATGAACCATGCATCACGAGATGGGTGTTGGGCAGTCGGCGATGGATCTCCTCGACCACCCTCATGGCGAGAATGTCGCCGTCGGGCTTGCGCGAGAATTTGTAGGCGCCATGCGAGGTCCCCATAGCGATCGCCAGCGCATCGACCTTGGTGGCGCGAACGAAATCGACCGCCTGGTCCGGATCGGTCAACAACTGGTCGTGGCTCACTTCGCCCTCGACGCCATGGCCGTCCTCCTGTTCGCCACCGCCATGTTCGAGCGAGCCGAGCACGCCCAATTCACCTTCGACGGAAGCGCCGATCCAGTGCGCCATCTCGACCACGCGTCGGGTGATATCGACATTGTAGGCATAGTCCGCCGCCGTTTTGGCATCGGCTTTGAGCGAGCCGTCCATCATGACCGATGTGAAGCCGTGTTGAAGCGCGGTCGCACAGGTCGCCTCCTCGTTGCCGTGGTCCTGATGCAGGCAGAGCGGGATCTGCGGATACATCTGTTCCAGCGCATCGATCATCTTGGGCGCGTCGACCGCGGCCGCAGCCTCCATGATCGCAAGGCCCTGCTCCATATTGTTGATGTTGAATGCCGGCACGCCGTAGCCGTGCTCGGCGGCATGATCCAGCAACTGCCTCAGCGTAATTCTTGCCATCGGAGCCTCCGTGTCGTGGTTCGCGCGTGGACCGTCATGCGTAGGTCGCCGTCATGCTCGATTTCGCGATGCACCGCAGCGCCGCTCCAGCGACGGCATCGGCGGTAATCCCAAATTCGCGATAGAGCGTTTCCGCCGGAGCGGATGCTCCGAAACCGGTCATGCCGACAAATTCGCCGGCATCGCCGAGCCAGCGCGCCCAATCGCCCTCGACTGCGGCTTCGATCCCGATCCGCGGCACGTCTCCAAGCACCTCCGCCCGGTAGCCGCGCGATTGCTGGCGGAACAGCTCGAAACACGGCGCTGAGACGACTGCAGCGCGGACATTGTCCTTGGCCAGCGCCTTCGCGGCCTCGATAGCGATCGACACCTCAGACCCGGTCGCGATCAACGTGACATCGCGTCCACCCTCGGGCTCAAGGGCCACATAGGCGCCGCGCGCGACCAGATTGGCAACGCCACTTTCACGGAACGCAGGGAGCGCTTGCCGCGACAGGCACAGGACGGACGGACTACCCTGCGCCCGCAGCGCGCAATCCCAGGCCTCGGCTGTCTCGATCGCGTCGCCGGGCCGAAACACCAGCAGGTTGGGAATCGCCCGCAACGATGCGAGATGTTCGACCGGCTGATGGGTCGGACCATCCTCGCCCAATCCGATCGAATCGTGCGTCATCACATGGATGACGCGCACCCCCATCAGTGCGGCCAGCCGGATCGCGGGGCGGCTGTAGTCGGCAAAGCTGAGAAATGTGCCGCCGTAGGGAATGAAGCCGCCATGCAGCGCGATGCCGTTCATCGCCGCCGCCATGGCGTGCTCACGGACACCATAATGGATGTAGTTGCCTCCGAGAAAATCGGGACGCACCGGCTGGTGTGTCCTGGCCCGCGTCAGGTTGGAGTGGGTCAGGTCGGCGGAGCCGCCGAGCAGATCAGGCAGCGCCAGCGCGATATCATCGATCACAAGCTGCGACGCCTGCCGGGTGGCAATAGTCGGCCGCCCGGTTGCAAAGCGGTCGCGTAGTCGATCCATCGCTTCGGCGTAGGCGCGCGGCAGATTTTTGTTCAGCGCATCGTGAAACGCCGAGCGCGCGGGCGAATTGACGCGCTTCGTCCGTTCGAGCCAGCTTCGGCGGGTGGCATGCCCGCGCGCACCGGCCTCGCGCCACTGCTCGAGCACGGCTTCTGGAACCTGGAACGGCTGGTGCGGCCAGTTCAGTGCATCGCGGGTCTTTGCGACCTCGTCAGCGCCAAGCGGCGCGCCATGGGCCTTTTCGCTACCCTGGCGGTTCGGCGCCCCGAAACCGATCAGCGTGCGGCAGGCAATCAGCGCCGGCCGGTCATTGTTCCGGGCCTGTTCGATGGCGGCGCCAATCGCCGCGGGATTATGGCCGTCGATCCGGCACGCGGACCATCCGGAGGCCTTGAACCGCGCCAGCTGGTCATCCGAACAAGATAGCGATGTCGCGCCGTCGATCGAAATCTGGTTGTCGTCGAACAGCACGATTAGCCGGTTGAGCCGCAGATGGCCGGCCAGTGAGATCGCTTCCTGGCTGAGGCCCTCCATGAGGCAGCCGTCTCCGGCGATCACGTAAGTATAGTGATCGACGAAATCGTCGCCGAACCGTGCATTCATCAGGCGCTCGGCCAGCGCCATGCCGACGGCGTTGGCAATACCCTGCCCGAGCGGCCCGGTGGTCGTCTCCACGCCGGGCGTGTGGCCGTGCTCGGGATGCCCCGGCGTCTTCGATCCCCACTGCCTGAATGCCTTGAGCTCATCGAGCGTCACGCCTTCGTAGCCCGTCAGGTGCAAAAGCGCATACAGCAGCATCGAACCGTGACCGGCGGACAGCACGAAGCGATCGCGATCCGGCCATGCCGGGTCGGCAGGATCGAATTTGAGGAATCGCGTAAACAACACGGTAGCGACGTCGGCCATGCCCATGGGCATCCCCGGATGACCGGACTTCGCCTTCTCGACCGCATCGATCGCGAGAAAGCGGATCGCGTTGGCCATTTCCGCGTGAGAAACTTCCGGACGGCCGGCAATTCGGGATCGAGCGGGAGCGGTCATATTGTGCGCCTCTTGCGTTCCATGAGTTGCAGGATCAGTGGGGTGAGGATGAGCTGCATCGCGAGGTCGAGTTTCGCCCCGTGGATCACGATCGAATTGGCGCGCGACATGAAGCTGTGCGGGATCATCGACAGCAGATAGGGAAAATCGATGCCGCGCGGATTTTTGAGGCGGATCACCACCATGGATTCGTCCGGAGTCGGAATCCACCGCGCGATGAACGGGTTCGACGTATCGACGGTCGGTACGCGTTGAAAGTTGATGTCGGTCTCGGCGAATTGCGGGCAAATGTAGTTCACGTAGTCGGGCATACGCCGCAGGATGGTGTCGGTCACGGCCTCCGCGGTGTAGCCGCGGTCGCTGCGGTCGCGGTGCAGCTTCTGGATCCACTCCAGATTGATTACGGGAACGACGCCGATCTTCAGATCGGCATACTGCGCGATATTGACCTTGTCGGTCACAACCGCGCCGTGCAGTCCCTCATAAAACAGCAGATCGGAGTCTTCCGGCAGCGGGCCCCATTTAGTGAACGTGCCCGGGTCAGCGCCATATAGCTTCGCCTCTTCATCGTCATGGACGTAATGACGCGTCGTTCCGGTGCCGGATTCACCGTAGTCGCGAAATACTTTCTCCAGCTCTTCGAACAGGTTGGTTTCGGGGCTGAAATGGCTGAAATGCTTGTTGCCGCGCTCGGCCTCGTCCAGCAGCTTGGTGCGCATCTCGAGGCGATTGTAACGATGGAAGGCGTCGCCTTCGATGTAGGCCGCGACGACCTTCTCGCGCCGAAAGATGTTCTCGAAGGTCTTTTTCACCGACGTCGTGCCGGCGCCCGACGAACCGGTGATCGATATGATGGGATGACGACGTGACATCGCAACTACCCGGTCAGAGAAACAAGCCGCGCCGCGCAAAGAGCGGTGCGTCGCTATTGTCGAACATCGGTTCGATACCTTCGTGGATGGCCGCCACGTCGCGCACGCCGCGCGCGGAGCCCATGATCAGCGGCACCCGCTGGTGCGGCGTTTTTGCGCCCAATTCCAGGATTCGCCGGCGCCCGGTCGAGGCCGCGCCGCCCGCCCATTCCATCACCAGCGCCATCGGATGGGCCTCGTACAGCAGCCGGAGCCTTCCCTCGCGATAGCTCGGGCGGGCATCGGCTGGATAAAGAAACACGCCGCCGCGCACCAAGATGCGGAGCGCCTCCGCAACCAGCGAGCCGATCCAGCGCATGTTGAAGTCCGCCTCGCCCGCGCCATTGGTGCCGGCGAGGCATTCGTCGATGTAGGCGCGGACCGGGCCGTGCCAGTGCCGGCGATTGGAAGCGTTGATGGCGAACTCCGGCGTGCTGCGTGCGATCTGCACGGCCTGCCGGGTCAACAGAAACTCCCCCGCGCGCCTATCGAGAATAAAGATGTCGACCCGCGCGTTGAGCGCGAGAACGAGCGTGGTTTGCGGACCGTAGACAGTGAAGCCTGCGGCACACTGCGCCGTGCCGGGCTCAAAGAAGGTCGAGAGGAGGTCGTGGCCCCTGGGGCGGATCGAAAAGATGGTGCCGACCGAGATGTTGTTCTCCAGATTGGCCGATCCGTCGAGCGGATCGATCGCGACACAGAGATGCGCTTCGGGACGCAAGGTTTCCGGCAGCGCGGCTTCCTCGGAGAACACCGCCGCCACCGGGGCGGCGCACAGTGCGCGCCGCATCATCTCGTCGGCGACGATATCGATGTCTTTCTGCCGATCGCCGTCGGAATTGATGCCGGCATTCTGTCCGGTAATGCCTGCGAGCGGTCCATCCGCGATCACCGCGGCAAGCTCAACGGCGGCGGCGGCAATGGCTTCGACCACGTTGCCCACCGCTGTGCCATGCGGCATCTGCGCGGCAGACCGATCGAGATGCGAACGCAGCGTCACGCGCTGGTCCATGGACGTCTCCCTGTGCCCTCTTTCGGGGGCTCTCAAAGCATCTCGCCGGGTCGGCGATCCGCCTCTCAACAGAGCGCAATTTGCCGAATTAGGGAAATTTTGTTATCTTTGGCCAGAGCGAAGTTTTTGTTATAATGGGGGTGGCCCATGGCAGGCCGGTTATTACGGGAATTGACGATCCGCCAGCTGCGCGCGCTGGCCGCGGTTCAGAAAAACAGATCGGTTACATCAGCGGCCAAACAGTTGCATCTGACGCAGCCCGCGGTCACGCTGCAGCTGCGCAACCTGCAGGCGCTCGCGGCGCTGCCTTTGATCCAGCGCACCGGGGACGGCATGCTGCTGACGGATGCCGGACGCGAGGTGCTGGTGCTGAGCGAGCGTATCGAAGCCGCGATCGCGGATTGTGCAACCTCGTTGGAGATGATCGCAGGTAAAACCGCGGGCCGCGTATCAATCGGCGCCGTCAGCACCGCGAAGTATTTCGTGCCATTCATGATCTCCGGATTTTCGAAACTGCATCCGAACGTCGATGTCACCCTTTCGATCGGAAACCGGCAGGAGATCGGCACCGCACTGCACGGCTATGATCTCGATTTGGCGATCATGGGCCGCCCGCCCGCGGACATCGACATGAGCATTCACCTGATCGGCGATCACCCGCATGTCATCATCGCGCCGACGGCTCATCGCTTGGCCCGCAGAGCGCGTATCGCGCTGAGCGATCTTGCCAACGAAACCTTCCTGACGCGCGAGCCCGGATCAGGAACACGCGGGCTGATGGAACAACTATTCGAAACCGCCGGCATTCGCCCAAAAATCGGCTTGGCGATGAGCAGCAACGAAACCATCAAGCAGGCCGTGATTGCCGGTTTAGGCATTGCATTTATTTCGGCGCACACCGTCGCAACCGAACTCGACGAGCGACGCTTGGTCACCCTCGATGTCGATGGCCTTCCGGTGGTCCGGCAATGGTTCGTGCTCTCCCGCAGGGACAAGGTCTTGTTGCCGCCGGCGCAGGCGATGCTCGATTTCCTCAGTGCCAAGGGCGCTCAGTTTCTCCCCCGCACCCACGGCCGGCTGCGGCTCACCCGGCCATCGATTCGAACCAAGCGTCGCTGAAGCTTCATTGCACGTCTGGCTCCGCGCGCGGACAGAAGCGTCGGCACAACGTCTCTATCTCACGCGCTCTTCGGTCGAAACGCGACGACAGATCCCGCGTGCTCTCCTTCGCGCATCGCCGCCTCGATAGCCTTCGCGAGCGCATCTTGGTCGAATGGTTTTGACAAGCGCGGCAGGTTGGATCGCGCTTCGCTAGGAAGCTCGGCGTAGGCTGTGCTCAGGAGGATGATCGTCCCAGGACGCTCCGCCGCGATTGCGCCGGCAAGCTGCAGACCGGTCATGCCAGGCATGGCATAGTCGGTGACAACGAGGTCGACGGTGCGCGTGCGGCGGAGCAAAGCCAGTGCCTCCTCGCCCGAGCGCGCCTCGACCACTGCGTGCCCAAGATCCTCCAGCATCGCCGCTGTGCTCTCAAGCACCAGGAGGTCGTCGTCAACGACAAGCACTGAAAGGCGGCGGCTGGCCCGAGGAACAGGTGCCGGAGCCTCCGCACGTGGAGCCGGCACCGCGGCCTCCTCGGCTATCGGCAACCAGATCTCGGCTGCCGTGCCCTCTCCAAGGCGGCTCTTCAATACGAGCCTGCCACCGGACTGCTCGGCGAGCCCGTGGACCATGGAGAGCCCGAGCCCGGTGCCTTTGCCGATGCCCTTTGTCGTAAAGAATGGCTCCTGAGCGTGCTTGCGCGTCTCATCGTCCATGCCGCAGCCCGTGTCGCTCACCGAGAGCGCAACGTAGCGGCTCGTCGGGCCGCCTCCGTCCTGTTCCTCGCGAGCGGCGATGGTAATCAGGCCACCATCCGGCATCGCATCACGAGCATTTAGCGCCAGGTTGAGGATAGCCAGTTCGAGCTGGTTCGCGTCAACCTTCACCTTCGGGAGGTCCATCGGAAACAACGTCTCAACACGAATTCCGGTTTCGAACTTTAGGAGCGAGGCCATGCCGCGCACCAGTTCTGGGATATCGATGACCGCCGGCCTGAGATCCTGTTTACGGGCGAAGGCGAGCATGCGCTGGGTCAGAGAGGCGCCCCGCAGCGCGCCCTGCATTGCGTTGTCGATCAGGCGCTGGATCTTCTGATCGCCCGCCGGCAGGCGCTTCTTCAGAAGCTCAAGGCTGCCGAGAACGGTGGCGAGCAGGTTGTTGAAATCGTGGGCGACGCCGCCGGTAAGCTGACCGATGGTCTCCATCTTCTGCGACATCATCAGTGCTTCGCGCGCCCGATCCAATGCTTCCTGCGCCCGTCTCCTTTCGCTGACGTCGCGCACGATCTTGGCAAAGCCAGTGATCGCGCCGCTTTCGTTCCGTGCCGCGACGATCGTTGCCTCTGCCCAGAAGCGGCTGCCGTCTTTGCGCACGCGCCAGCCTTCGATTGCGGACTTCCCCTCCCGCTCAGCCGCAAGAAGAGCACGCGCGGGCGTCTCGGCCGCGCGATCTTCCTCGGTATGAAAGATCGCGTAGCTTGTCCCTACAATGTCATCGCCGTAGCCCATCAGCCGGCGCGCGCCGAGGTTCCAGTTTCCTACGCGCCCATCCGGCTCAAGCATGAAGATCGCATGGTCGGTGATGCCCTCCACAAGCAGTCGAAAGCGTTCTTCGCTGCGCCTCAGTGCGCTGGCCTCGCGTTGGGCGCGCTCCGCCGATGCCCTGTCGTAGACGGCGGCGGCGATCCCAATGCTCAGGATAACGATGGTGGTGCCGGCGAGGAGGAATGCGAGCGGTGCCTGACCGACGACATGTCCGGCGTGCCCAGCGACGGGCATCGCAGGCAAGAACAAAGCGCCTTCCATGGCGGCGTAATGCATGCCGGAGATCGCAAGACCCATCACAACCCCTGCGAACAGTCGCTGCACGGCGCTGGTGTGGCGAAAGGCGAGCCAGAGCGCAACGACCGAGGCACTGATGGCGATCATAATCGAGAGCACGACCCACTGCGGATCGTACTCGATAGAAGCCGCCATTCGCATCGCGCCCATGCCCGTGTAGTGCATGCCGGAGATACCAAGTCCCATCGCGAAGCCGGACCCGAGCAGCGCCCGCGGGCGCCTTCCGACCACGGCAAATGCGGCGGCCGCGACGACAATAGGAATGACAAGCGAGAGGAAGGTCAGGAATGGATCGTACGAGATCTCGATTCCGGGCAGGCTGAAGGCCAACATGCCGACGAAATGCATGGACCAGATGCCGCCGCCCATAGCAATCGCGGCGGCTGCAAGCCAAGCACGACGGGCCCGCCCCGAAGCGGCCCGCATCCGGGTCGCGAGGTCGAGCGCAGTATAGGAGGCGAGCGCAGCGATCAGAATCGACAGCGCGACGAGAACGGGATTATGAAAGGCCGCCTGGTGATGCATTTCGGCCAACTCTAGCCGAAATTCTATTCGGATTCACGCGGATTGCATTGCGCGCGGCGGAACACGTGGAAAACCATGAAGTTCCGGTGGGCATGGCGCCGAACCAGATATCGGTTCGCCGCGATGTCTGGATGTCGGTTCGCACCGAGCGGAATCACTTGGCGAAGATCAAGCTGGTCAGCAAATTTCTAAAACACATATTCGAGAGCGACGTGGATTTCCTGCTTGGAAGACCGACCGGTTTCCTTGCTGACGGGCAAGCCCTCTGCGGATCCACACGCGCGCGGTCTTTAAGGGTAGCTCAATCAGCCGCAATTCCAGATCGGCCCGATCGGCGTCCGCGTCCAGCAAGGGCCGAAGCTGCCGCCATTGTAGCGACCGCCGTAAAAGCCGGGCCGGCCGAAATAGTGCCAGTCGCCATCGTACCCGTAATAACTTGGGACTGGGTCGATATACCAAGGGCGCCGGTCGTGGTGCGCCAGGCGCGAAACCGAAGCTTTCTGGGCGTAGTCTGGAAGGCTGTTATTGGGTGGCTGATGATAACCCGGCAGGAAGCCGTAGCCGTGCCAGCGTGGCGCCGGCCATTTATGAGCCGGCGCAGCCGGCGCGACGACCGGCAGCAGCGATAGGACGATTGCAATCGACAGAAACACAAGACGCGACATAAGCACAGCATAGACGGCCGGCTGTTGTGAGGCGATTCAAATCTGAGTTGGCCGGCGCGAACGCAATGATGCCACCGGCGATCGAGACTTGGTTGGATCTGAGACGAATGCACCACGAGTTCAGCCTGAAGCAGACTCGCCTCTCTTTCAGCGTGAATATTGATGCTCATATGTCACAAAAGTTGTATACTGGCGCGATTAGACTTTCACTGTTTGATGTTTCCGGCTTTGGATTTCTGGGGGACATTATGGCTGTCGTAGTGCGATCATTCACCTCACCCACATTGGTTTTGCTGGCCTTCGATTGGGGCACGGGCGACGGCAGGCCGGACTTCTTGGGGTTCGCTATCGAGCGAAAGCCAGGCTTCGACGGAGTGACATCAAGTTGGCTTCCGAACCGGATCGGCTTCAACGGACCGAAATCGGATCATTCGGATTTCAGCAGCCACGACGCGCCGATCCAGAAGTTCACGTGGTGGGACGCCCGTATCGACACGAAAGACCGCGGATCCACCTTTTCCTATCGTGTCATTCCCGTCACGGGCACCCCCGACGCCCTCAAATACGAGGAGGCGGAGCAAGGCCAGATCGACGTCACGATCCCCCAGGTCGAGGAACACGGGATTACGTCTCATTTCAACCGAGCCGTCGTTAGCTCCCAAGCCTTCGCCAAACAATTTCCAGATCTCACCACGGCGTCCCAGCAAAAGGCCGCCCGGGCGTGGCTGGCCAACGGAATGGAGCAAGCCGTTCCGCAATTCCTCGATCAGGCGGCGGGCAAGGACGTCGAAGGAGCAATCTATCACCTGACCGACGAGATATGGATCATTCCAGCGCTGCAGCACTACGGCGGCGCCCTCTCGCTCGCCTACAATCACACGTCCGTCGACGACACTTCGGACCAAGCGATAGGTGAGCTTACGGACAATGGCCGACCCGCCAGCAGTTTCGTGGCCCGTACCCACGCGAGCATCATGCATAACAAGTTTTTGGTGCGCGTCGGGGCAGCCGATCATCCCGAAGCCGTGCTGGCGGGATCCGCGAACTTCACCAGTGAAGGACTATCCGCACAAGCCAACGTCCTGCACGCTTTCGAGTCCCCGGATCTTGCACGTCTGTATCTAGAACGAAAACGCTTGCTGGACGGCAATCCGACGCTTGCCGCGACTAAGCGCGAGCAAAAGGGCTGGTCGAACAAGATCGTGGTGGGCGACGCCTCGATCAGGGTTTTCTTTCCGCCGGAACCCGACAACGAACGCGCTTCGATCGACGCGATTGTGGATGCGGTGAACGCGGCCGAGCACTCGGTGTTGCTCTGCGTGTTCGACCCGACCGACAAGAAGCTGTTGGACGCCGTATTCGCCGCGGCAGACAACAAGAGGATGATGCTTGCACTCGTCAACCGGGTACCCACTGCCGAACCCGGCGGTGATCCGACCCATGCAGATGTCGCAGCCAAGATCGAGATATTCCATCGTTCGCAAAACAATCACGACATCGTCGGATTCGGCGCCTTCAAGTCCGGCAGCACGCCGACCGACTTCGCCGTCGAACGGGTGCTTTGGCCCCACGAGGATCCGAAAAAGATGGTTCGCGTCCACCACAAGTTCGTTGTCGTGGACGGCGAGGGAAAGCGACCCGTCATCTTCACCGGCTCCCCCAATCTGAGCGGCAACTCTCTTCACAAGAATGACGAGAACCTGCTGGAGATCACCGACTGTCCCCGCCTCGGCCGCATGTATTTTGCAGAATTTAACCGGCTATACGAACACTATCGCGCACGTGCGAGCGACGAGAGGCGGCAGCAGGGGCATCCCGAGACTTTCACTCTGACGAAGGACTCCCGCTGGGCGAAGAAGTACTTTGTCCCGGGATCGCCGGAAGAGAAGTCAAGGAAGGCGATGGCGGGCGAACCTCAGGAGTGAGGGCGGGACGCGGTCGGCGCGCAACCAGCGCGGCTGTTAATCGGCGTAGGGTTGACGAACGATCCAATCGCATACTGCGCCATGCGGCGCAGTATGCGTCTTTTTCTTGGGATGGGTCGGCTACCGGCCGGTGCGCTGCGAAGTCCTTACTTCAAGAGCTGCGCGACGTTGTCCTTGGTGACGAGGTCGAGGCCGGTATAGACGATCTCCGGCACCTTCTCGCCCTTCTTAATGGCCAGCAGAATGTCCATCGACTTCTCGCCCATCTCGAACGGCCGCTGGCCGGTGAGCGCGTTGGAGTAGCCGTCACGCAGCAGTTCGAGCTGCATCTTGAGCGTATCGGCGACGACAAGCGTCAGCTTGCCCGCGTCGATGTCCTTCTTGTTCTTGTTGACGAACGCCTTGTAGCCTTCGGGCGCGAACATCGGCCAACCGCCCACCGGCACGATCGCGCCGAGGTCGGGGGTCGCGGTGCGCAGGTCGGCCATTTGCTGAACGGCAAGCGCGGAGTCGTCATTGCAGAAGGTCGGCGATCCCGCCACCTCGACCCACTTCGAGCCTTTGAGCGCTTCACGGACGCCGTCGACGCGTTCGGCGAGGTTCTTGGCGCCGGGACCACCCGAGATCATGGCATACTTGCCCCCCTCGGGCCTGAGCTCGCGCAGTTGCTTGCCGAGCGCGAGGCCGAAGTCCCTGTTGTTGGTGCCGATATAGGCGAGACGCTTGGAGCCCGGCGCATCGGCATCGAAGGTCACGACCGCGATGCCGGCCGCGGTCGCGGCTTCGATCGACTTGGTCATGGCCGCGACGTCGGCAACCGAGATCGCCATACCATCCACCTTCTGGGTGATGAAGTCCTGGATGATTTGCGCCTCGGTCGCGGGCTCGTGCTCGATCGGCCCCTTGTAGATGCATTCGACGTTGCCGAGTTCCTTGGCCCGCTTCAGGCAGCCGTCGCGCGCCACGTCGAAGAATGGGTTGTTCATCGCCTTGGGCACCACGGCAAACTTGTACTTTTGCTGGGCGAATGCCGGGCTCGCCATGATCACGACGGCCACGGTAGCAAGAATTAGTTTCTTCATAAGTCTCCTCCACGCTTTCATGCCTATCCTAAAGGATCGTCTGGCCCGGGAGGCGGATAGACCGTGCCGTTGTTGGCACCTTCCCGGTCAGTATTCTCAAATCATGCGCGAGCGTATCCGGTCGACCAGCACGGCCAGGATGATGATCACGCCCACCAAAGTCTGCTGCCAGTAGGAATTGACCTGCGCCAGCACGAGGCCGTTGCGGATGACCTCCAGCAGCACGCAGCCGACGATGGCGCCGAGCGGACCGCCGATGCCGCCCGCCAGATTGGCGCCACCGATGACGGCCGCCGCGATCACGTTGAGTTCGTAGGACGTCGCCATGTTCGCCGGCGCCGAACCCAGCCAGCCCGAGATGATGATCCCCTGCAGTCCCGCAGCGAGCGCGCAGATCACATAAACCTGGATCTTGACCCGGACCACCGGGATGCCGGTCAGTTCAGCGGCGTGCTCATTGCCGCCGAGCGCGAAGACGTGGCGGCCGAACGCGGTATGATGCAATACGACGGCCATCACCAGTGCGAGGATCATGAGATAGATGAAGGGCGCCGGTATCCCGCCCACGTCGCCCGACGTCAGCATGTAGAAATACTCGGCGTCAGGCCCGCCCGGGAAACTGCCCCTGCCGTTCGAGATGACGTAGGCAAGGCCCCGCACGATCGAGAGCATGCCGAGCGTGGTTACGAACGGCGACAACCCGAGCATCGCGATGCAAAAGCCGTTGATCAGGCCGACGATCAACGCGGCTACCAGTCCCGCGAGGATCGAGATGACCAGGATCAGGCCCGGCACATTGGCGAGCACGGTCTTGTCGTCGGCAGCCAGATGCACGAACAGCGAAGCCCCGGGCATCCCCGGCGTCGACAGGCCCGACATCACCATCGAGGTGACCATGGCGGAAAAGCACATCATCGAGCCGACCGACAGATCGATGCCGCCGGTGATGATCACAAATGTAATACCGAGGGTGGCGATGGCGATGAACGAGAAGTTCTTCGCCACGTTCTGCATGTTGCCTTCGGTAAAGAAATACGGGCTGGCAAAGTGCATGACGACCAGCAGCAGCAGCAGCGCGAGCGTAACGTAAGCGGTCTGCGAGGCGAAGATGCTGCGTTGCCACCATCGGGTCACGCCGACATTGGAAAAGGAGACCAGGGATTCGATCGGCACGGACATTATGCCGCCTCCTTGGCGCCGGTGATGAGGGCCGTCACCTCTTCCGGACTGGTGTCGCGGATCGGCTTGTCCGCTCGCTTCTCGCCACGGCGGAGTACGATGACGCGATCGCAGACCGCAAACACGTCGGGCATGCGGTGCGAAATCAGCATGACGGCAACGCCCTGTTCCTTGAGGCGGTGGATCAGGCTCAGCACCTGCTCGACCTGCCGGACCGAGATCGCTGCGGTAGGTTCGTCCATCAAGACAATCTTGGCGTTGGACAGTCGCGTCCGCGCGATGGCGACCGCCTGGCGCTGGCCGCCCGACATCTGCTTCACGAGGTTGTGCGGCCTCGTCTCGGAACGTAATTCGCCGAAAAGCTCGAGCGCGCGCGCCGCCATCGCCTTGTGATCCAATAGCGACAACGGGCCGAACTTGCGCTTGAGCTCGCGTCCGAGGAACACGTTGGCCGCGGCCGTCAGATTGTCGGCGAGCGCGAGATCCTGGTAGACGACCTCGATGCCCACGGCGCGCGCATCGATCGGACGATAGAAATGGACCGCGTTGCCCTCGAAGCGGATCTCGCCGTGGTTCGCTGGAAAATTGCCGGCAATGATCTTCACCAGCGTCGATTTCCCGGCGCCGTTGTCGCCCATGAGGCCGACCACCTCGCCAGGGGCGACCTGCATGTCGATGTCGTGCAGCGCGCGGATTGCGCCGAATTCCTTGCCGATGCCCGTCAATTCCAGAACCGGTTGCCCGGCCGCAGCCGCCGTCATCATGGCGGTCCTCCTGTTGATGTGATGATGCGTCCGATCAATTTCGCTGCGATCAGATGTGTCGGTTGACCAAGGATTCCAAATATTCCTGACGTCCCGAGCGAGGCCGCGGATCGAGCCCGTCAGCAAGCGCCCGATCGGCCAGATCGGCGAGCGAGCGCTGCCCTGCGAGGATGGCGCGCCCCTCCGGGCCGGCCCATCCCGCATAGCGCTCGGCAAGTGGCGTCGTAAGCACTCCGCTATCGAGAATTTCGGCTGCCGCAAGCAACGCGCGTGCGCAGGCATCCATCGAACCGACATGCGCGTGGATCAGGTCGTCCGGATCGATCGACTGACGTCTGATTTTGGCGTCGAAATTGAGACCGCCTGTTGTGAAGCCGGCGCCCTTCAGCATCTCGTGAAACACGAGCGCAAGCTCAGGCACGTTCATCGCGAACTGATCGGTGTCCCAGCCGAGCAGATCGTCGCCGCGATTGATGTCGAGGGAGCCGAAGATGCCGAGCGCCTGCGCGAGCGCGACCTCGTGGTGGAACGAGTGACCCGCCAGGATGGCGTGGTTCTGCTCAACGTTGAGCTTGACGTCCTTCAGCAGGTCGTAGCGCTGAAGGAATCCGTAGCAGGTGGCGACGTCGAAATCGTACTGGTGTTTGGTCGGCTCCCTGGGCTTGGGCTCGATCAGGATCGGTCCCTTGAAACCGATCCTGTGCTTGTGTTCGACCACGAGCGAGACAAAGCGGCCGAGCTGGTCGAGCTCGCGTTTCATGTCGGTATTGAGCAGCGTCTCGTAGCCCTCGCGCCCGCCCCAGAGCACGTAATTCTGACCGCCCAGCCGATGCGTCACCTCGAGCGCCGCCCTGACCTGCCCGGCAGCGTAGGCGAACACCTCCGGGTCCGGATTGGTCGCCGCACCCGCCATGTAGCGACGGTGCGTGAACAGGTTGGCCGTTCCCCACAGAAGGCGTACCTTGGCTGCGGCCATCTTCTGTTCGAATAGATCGGCGATGGCGTTGAGGTTGGCGACGGACTCGGCAAGCGACCGGCCTTCCGGTGCGGCGTCCACGTCGTGGAAGGTAAAGAAAGGGACATCGAGCAGACGGAACAGCTCGAAAGCGACGTCGGCTTTGGCACGGGCGAGCGCCATCGCATCGGGGCCATGGTGCCAGGGTCGCAGGAAAGTCTCACCGCCGAACGGATCGCCCCCCGGCCAGCACAACGAGTGCCAGTAGCACACAGCAAAGCGCAGATGATCCTCGAGCCGCCGCCCACTGACGATGCAGTCCTTATCGTACCAGCGAAAGGCAAGCGGACTCTTTGCCTCC
>VAZV01000242.1 GCA_005884765.1 Alphaproteobacteria bacterium | reverse complement strand
CTTCGATCCCAAGATCGTCAAGGTCTGGTACCCGAAGTTCGACGAGTACGTGAAGCTGCATGCCGACTGGGTCGCCGATTGGGACAAGATCTTCGGTTACCGCCAGTGATCGAGGCGTTCACAAGATCGGTGAGATCATGACGGCGACGCTCGAGGTCACCGACCTGCGCAAGCAGTTTGCGATCGGCCGGCCGGCGATCGACGGCGTCAGCTTTGTCGTGCCGGCCGGCGAGATCGTCGTGCTGCTAGGCCCGTCCGGCTGCGGCAAGACCACGATACTGCGCTGCGTCGCAGGCCTCGAACATCCGACCTCGGGCGACATCAGCATTGCCGGCAGGGTGGTCTCGTCGCCCAAGCGCGGCATCCTGGTTCCGCCGCGCTCGCGCGATCTCGGCATGGTGTTCCAATCTTATGCGGTGTGGCCGCACATGACCGTGCGGCAGAACGTGATCTACCCGCTCAAGCATCGCAAGTTCACGCGAGCCGAGGCCAACCGCAAGGTCGATGAAGTGCTGGAGCTGGTGGGGTTATTGGAATATGCCGAGCGGTCGGTGGTTGCGCTATCGGGCGGCCAGATGCAGCGCGTGGCGCTGGCGCGCAGCATTGTCTACCGGCCGCAGCTCCTCTTGCTCGACGAACCCTTGTCGAACCTTGACGCCAAATTGCGGTTGCGGCTGCGCGACGATTTGCGCGTCATCCTCAAGCAGACCGGCATGACCGCGCTTTATGTCACCCACGACCAGGCCGAGGCGGTTGTGCTCGGCGACCGCATCGGGGTGATGCGCGACGGCAAGCTGTTGCAGATCGGCACGCCGGACCAGATCTACAACCGGCCGGCCGATCTGTTCGTCGCCAATTTCACCGGCGCCACCAACGAGCTTGCCGGCACGCTCGTCGAGCGCAACGGCGAATTCGGCGTGGTCGATTTCGGCGGCGGACAGCGCGCCCAAGCGGCGTTGCTGCATCCGCTCACCTCGGGCGAAAAGGTGCGGATCGCGCTTCGGCCGGAAAATATCGCGATTGGCAAAGAGGACGGCGCCAATTCGTTCACCGCGCGCGTCGTTGATCGCCGCTATCAGGGCACGCAAACCGTCTACGACATCGATTTGTTCGGCCACCGGCTGGAGGTGCTCGAACTCGGCACCGCGGCGCGCCATCAGGTCGGCGCCCAAACGCCGATTTGCCTGCCGCGGGACGCCTGTTGGGCCTATCGCGACAGCGGGCCGTCGTCGTACGATTAGCGCATTTCCAGTTCGGATGCCTTCGGTCGATGGCTCGCCCTGCCGCGCATCCCGGCTAACGATTCCATTTGATTTGCGCGTGAGGAGGACAACATGACCGAAGCAGCCATCCGTGACCCGTCCCGTGAGTCCCCGAAAGACGCTTCGCCCTCGGTCATTGCGCAGAATGAATCAATGCTCGAAGCGCTGCCGTTTTCGGATACTCGCGACTTCGACGATGCCTCGCGCGGTTTTCTCGGCACCATCGAGAATGCCAAGATCACTTCAGCGCAGGGCAGGGTGGTCTGGAGCCTTGAGCCCTATGGTTTCCCGTCGGCGACGGAAGCGCCCGCGACCGTCAATCCGAGCCTGTGGCGGCAGTCGCGGCTGAACATGAATCACGGATTGTTCGAAGTCGTCCCGGGCGTCTACCAGGTGCGTGGCCTCGACATCGCCAACATGACGCTGATCGAGGGCGATAACGGCGTGATCGTGGTGGATACGCTGACCTCGATCGAGGGCGCCCGCGCGGCGTTGCAGCTCTACTTCAAGCACCGCGGCCAGCGCCCGGTTGCCGCCGTCATTTTCAGCCACACCCACACCGACCATTGGGGCGGCGCGCGCGGCGTGCTCGACGACGAGATGCTCTCAAGCGGCGCCGTGCCGATCATCGCGCCCAATTTCTTCATGGAGCACGCGGTTTCCGAAAACATCATCGCCGGGCCGGCGATGCTACGGCGCGCGCAATATCAGTTCGGGCCGCTGCTGGCCAAGGGCGTACATGGGCAGGTCGATTGCGGCCTCGGCAAGTCGATGGCGGCAGGCTCGGTTGCGCTGTTGCGTCCGACCGATCTGATCATGGCGACCGGCGACAGGCGCGTGATCGACGGCGTCGAGTTCGAATTCCAGATGGCGCCAAACTCCGAGGCGCCGGCGGAAATGCATTTTTACGTCCCGCGCTACCAGCTGTTGAACCTCGCGGAAAACTGCACGCATAATTTCCACAATCTGCTGCCGTTCCGTGGCGCCGACGTGCGCGACGCGCTGGCGTGGTCGAAATATCTCGGCGAAGCCCTGCAGCTGTGGGGCGGCAAGGCCGAGGCGATGTGCGGCCAGCATCACTGGCCGGTCTGGGGAAAGGAGCGCATCGACACCATGATCCGCCAGCAGCGCGATCTCTATAAATTCGCGCACGACCAGACCATCCGCCTGATGAACCACGGCCTGACGGCCACCGAGATCGCCGAGACCATCCGTTTGCCCGCAAGCCTGGAGGGCGCCTGGCACGGCAGAGGCTATTACGGCCACATCAGGCACAACGTGAAAGCGATCTACCAGAAATATCTCGGCTGGTATGACGCCAACCCCGTCAATCTTGATCCGCTGCCGCCGGTCGAGGCCGGCCAGAAATATGTCGAGTATATGGGCGGCGGCGAGGCGATCCTGGCGCGGGCGCGCAAGGATTTCGTCAAAGGCGAATTCCGCTTTGTCGCGCAGGCGGTAAGCCATCTGGTATTCGCCGAGCCCGACAATCAGGCGGCCCGCGCGCTGCTCGCCGATACCTTGGAGCAACTCGGCTATGCCGCGGAAAGCGCGACCTGGCGCAACGCCTATCTGTTCGGCGCGCAGGAGTTGCGGCTGGGGATGCCGAAGACGCCGCCGCGGCCGCCGATGCCGCGCGAGACGCTGGCGGCGCTACGCACCGGGCAGTTGTGGGATGTGCTCGGCGTCCGTCTCAACGGCCCCAAGGCCGAAGGCAAGCATATCGTGCTCAACTGGAAGTTCACCGACACCAAGGAAAGTTTTGTGCTCACCCTGGAGAATTGCGCGCTGACCTATGCCGAGGGTGTGCAGGCGGAGCGCGCGGACGCCGGCTTCACGCTGGCGCGCGGCACGCTCGATGCGGTGATTGCCAAGCAAACGACATTTCCGGAAGCGGTCGGGGCCGGCAAGATCGACGTCAGCGGCAATCCAATGCGGCTTGCCGAATTGATGGGCCTGATGGACGAATTCCCGCGGATGTTCGAGATCGTGGAGCCGAAGCAGGCGGTGATGACGTAACAGCCGCATGTCCTTGCGAGCGCAACTGCCGCTGTCTCAATTGAAGAAATCAAAGACGATGTGGACGTCGGAACGCGCGGGCAGAGTCCCGCTGAAACTCGCGTCGATGACGCGCAGGCAAGCTTCGACCGTCGGGAGATCATCGAGATCGTTGGCCGCATCGAGGACGGTCCACGCTGTCAAAACGATCGGGTTTCCAGGCATCGGATCGATAGCGCCGAGATGCTCGACCACAGTTTTGGTTTCCGCGGTTGCGATTGAAGCTGCTCCTTGCAAATCCATCACCAAGTCCCCCGGTTCGCTACAGCATGATCCGGAAAAATGGACACCGGTTTCCCCTCGCGACAAACGCGGTCCGCGTTTGCGCGGAGATCATGCTCAATCAAAAACCTAAAGCGCGATGACGATCTAACCTAATCTCATCGCGCTTTAGCGAGGGATGTATTGCAAGCATCAAGGTTTCAAAAAAGCTTGTCCCGAATGGCTTGCATTTTAACGTGATCAGGAACGTGGGTTAACCCAGGCGGATCCAGCGCGCCTTTCATTCCGATTGGTGCAGCGCACCAGAACATTTCGCCAGCGCATCAATTGCCATTTTGTCCCGCTGAGAGGATGCTTGGCTTTGGGCTGGCAACTGCGGCTACCAGGGAGGGCAGCATGAGCAAGGCGGGTCTCGACAATCGCCACCGCAACAAGGATGGCGAAATCAGCCACAAGCACGGCAATACCGTTATCCGTACGTTGCGCAAGATTTACGGACCGAGCTTCGCGGCCGGTTATCCTGACACAGAGAAGCTGAGTGACGTCCTCGCTCAGCTCAATGAGACCTCGCTGAGCCAGCTGCGGCGCGATCATGAGACGGGCCACCTGGAGCACAAGATCGCCAAGGCGTCGAATGCGTAGGTGGGCAAAGGCGCATCTGCGCCGTGCCCCACCATCAATCTTGGCCGCTTCAAAGCCCGCGCCCAGCCTTGAGCGCGGGCTTTTGATCATTTTGCCGCCGTTGACAGGAAATTTAGTTCGTGACTGTGGCCGCCTTGCGGACGAGCACGCTGTCGCCTTTCCGGCTGATTTCGAGCGCAGTTGCCTGGTTCGAAGTTGAGAGAATCACACTCTGGCCCGGTGCAAGAACAGACACCACGCGGATCGGCGTCCCCGCTTCGCCCTGCGCGAGGGTCGTGACGACATGGAGCCCATCGCGCTCAACGGTGTAGTAGGCGACGCCGGAAACATCGCCGAGATCGATGCTTTTAGCCTCAATCGGCCGCAGACCGTCAGCGTGAGCGGCCCCCACAGTGGCCAAGGTGAATGCGGCGGCGAAAAGGATGTTGCGGATTGACATAGCGGATCTCCATTGGTGGGGCCGTGGGCTGATGCCCGTCGCTCCCTTGCCGTAGAAGATGGTCGGGTTATCATCATCAATCAAACCGATTGGATCGATAATGGCCATCGATGCCGTCAATTTAGGTCGTATCGACCTGAACCTCCTTGTTCACCTTGATGCGCTGCTCGCGGAACGTAGCGTCACGCGCGCGGCGGCCCGCGTCGGCATTGGTCAATCGTCAATGAGCCACAACCTGGCGCGCCTGCGGGAGCTGTTCAGTGACGAGCTTCTGACGCGAGGGCCGGAGGGCCTGCGCCTCACGCCTCGGGCGGTGACATTGATCGAGCCGGTGCGGACCGCGCTTTCCCAGATCCAGACGCTCGTGTCGCGAGACGAAGCGTTCGATCCAGCAACAGCGGAACGAACTTTCAGGTTCGGTCTGGCAGACAGCATGGAAATCTGGATCGTTCCTACTCTCCTCGCGCACCTGCGCGAGGTCGCGCCCGGTATCCACCTGCGACTCCACAACATCGACTCTTCGCGGCTCCTGGATGATATCGACGCCGACGAAGTGGACCTCGCCATCGGCTTCGACGTCTTCCGGCACGGACAGACCCACCACAAGCGACGTCTCCTGTTCCATGAGACCTATCTGTGCATGTTTAACGCCGAAAGGACGGGGATCGCGCCCCCGATCTCGCTTGATGACTACGTGCGGCTGCCTCATGTCCTGACCAGCCTAAGACCCGGCCGGAGCGTGCGCGGCGTGGTGGACGATGCTCTGGAAAAGCTCGGGTTGCGGCGCACGGTCGTCCTGACCACGCCGCGTTTTCTCGCCGTCCCGTTCCTGGTAGCGCGCGCACCAGTTGTGGTAACTATGCCCGGGCGATTAGCTCGCCTGTTCGCCACCGAACTTGGGCTCAGCCTCAGCCCGCCTCCGGTGGAGTTGCGTGACATCGCGGTTTCACTGCTCTGGCATGCTTCCTACGATCATGATCCAGCTCATGCTTGGCTGCGTCAGACCGTGGTCCGACTGGCCGGCGAGCTTTGAGCTGATGCCGGGCGCTCCCAATGTGAGCGCTATGGGTAAGTATCCGGCATAGGTTTTGGATTGACACCGCGCCGCGCTTTGCGCCAACATTATCACAAGGTCGATACACCTGCCGCCTGCGCCCTTCGGGGATGGTGAACGTATCAATTCGATCCGCCCCTCGCCATTGGCGAACGGGTCGGCAAGGCAGGCCCCGATCTTTTCCGTTCGCCGATGAAGAGGTGTTCTCATGCGCGATTATCGCGATGCGAAAGCAATGGCGCGTTCCCTGCGCGACGCTCTAAGTGCCAAGGCTCTGCCGACCACTTACAGCGAATCCCTAGAATTGATCGCGAAAGCGTTCGGCTATGATAATTGGAATATCCTGGCGGCCAAGATCGATGCGGCCCAGCCGCGTGCTGACGCGCAGAAATCGGCCGAGCACGGCAACCTCCTCTATTGCTCATTCTGCGGTAAGAACCAGCATGAGGTCCGTAAACTGGTGGCTGGGCCCGCCGTGTATATCTGCGACGAATGTGTCGACCTGTGCACCGACATCGTCGACGACCAGTTGCTTCGCCTTATTGAAGGCGACGAGGACAGCGCTCGCGCGATGTCCACGGACAGGCTGTTGCACTATGTGGAGCATGCTCACAGGGTGGTGCAGCGCGGTCGTTCAGCGCTACAGCGTATCGAGAGAGTGCTTGCGCTTCTGGAGAACGCAGGGGCAGCAGATGACGAGGAATTGGCGTCGGCAACCTTCGCTCAGTTGAAGAACAAGACGCCTGACCAACTGCTCGTCATGCGGAAGCATTCGCAAGATCTGCTGAAGCGCTACGAGCAGGCGCTACAGACGGCGACGCCCATCATTAACGAGCGAACCCAATAAGGGCGGACGATAACCCATTCCGGATTCCAGCGCCTTCCCGGCTGCGCGAGTCCGGAATTCTGCCATCGCCCCATTTCGCGGCAATGCAGTATTTCGGTGCTTTCGGCGCGAAGCGGGACACTGAGCCGAATTTATGGGCACACGGCCAAGCTAAATCAGTAAAGTTCAACGCAATAATTTAGCGGAAGTTTACGAAATCAGGATCAATCTGGTGGCCTACTTTGACGATAGCTGGGCCGATCGCATTTGAATCCAACGACGGATAGCCACCATGACGGATAAGCCAAGGCCAAAAGTGCCGCGCGAACCGCGACGGGAGCTGCACAAACAGCCGGCCTGGATTACGGTCGACAACGGAGCGACGAAGCGCGAATGCTTCGTGTTGGACGTGGCTCCTGGCGGCGCCAAGATCATGACGGATGCTGCGATCGATGTCAGCGACACCTTGGGATTGGAGCTTGTGCCTGCCCACCCGAAGCGCCAGCCATGCGAAGTCGTTTGGCGGCGCGGCAATACCTACGGCATAAAATTCCTGCCCTGATCGCCTTCAGCCACTTACTCCGCCGCGCGCAATGGGCTCGGTGACGGGTGCAACGCCGCGGCCAGTTGCTTGACGTAGATCTCTTGCCACGCGGCTTTGTCGTCGCTGACAAAGTACCCACTGCGCGCACCACGAAACGCCTCCGCGTCCTCGACACCGGGCGGCAAGACGCCCTTGTCGCGTAACGCGCGAGCCGCCATCAAGAGCCGTCGGCGCGTGCGCGTGATCATCTGATCCGATGGCGCGAGGTGCTCAAACGCGTGATCGGTGATCGGCCCCATGCTCTCGGTGATCGCCTGATCCTGCAGGTGGATGCCGTCGATCCCGCTGTAGATCGCGTTGCTGCGCTGGGCGGCGCGGTCCATCCCCCAATCGTTGCTCGGGTTAGCGGCAAGCCGAAAGCGGCCGAGCCAATCGGTGGTGTTCGGCAGAAACTTGTTACCGCGTCCGGTGCCGCCGATCGGCCTGCCATCCTTGAAGGCAGGCTGCGGCTGCGTCAACGCCGATACGCCGCGCTTCCAGCGCAGGAAACAGAACATCGTGTGGCCGTCATCGAGCGGCACCCAGGCGCGCGCATGGACGTGACTGCCGAACTCGCCGTTGGGGGCCTGGCTCCAGAACGGAAACAGGAAGTTGGCGAAGCGCCAGTAGGTGCTATCCGCACCCGCCGGGCGGTAGCCGGCGTACTGTGTGCCCCAAGCGGTATCGGCGATATGGTACTCCGGAGCGCGGTTGGTGATGGTGTGGTAAACCGGATTATCCTCGCCGACGTCATCCGGATCGACGTGGCCGGCGTGCAGGAAACCGAAATGCGAGGTATCGATCTCGCCCTCGAGTGCCTGCAAATAATTGCATTCGCGCTGGATGAAGGTAACGCTGACTTCGTCATCGGGCACGTCAAGGATTTCAAACGCCGGCAGCGGCGGCACTATCGCGCGCGATCCCATATAGACCCAGACCACCCCGGCACGCTCGAGCGCCGGGTAAGCCTTGGCCTTCACCTTGTGCTTGAAATCCTGGTGCGGCGGCACGCTCGCCATGTCGATGCAGTTGCCCGCGACGTCGTATTTCCAGCCGTGATAGATGCAGCGGATTCCGCCTTCCTCGTTGCGTCCGAGGAAGAGCGAGGCGCAGCGATGCGGGCAGCGGTGGTCCATCACGCCGACCCGGCCGGCGCTGTCGCGAAACGCGATCAGCTTCTCGCCAAGCAGCATCAGCCGGATCGGCGCGCCGTCGCGCTCGAGCTCCGAGGACTGCGCGGCCGGAATCCAGTACTGCCGCATCAGCTCGCCCATCACCGTTCCGGGACCGACTTGCGTGAGTTCCTTTCCTTCCGCGGCACTTGTCATCGTACCCTCCCGATGCGGCGTTGCGCCGCTCATTTGCGATGCGGCGGTGCGCCGCTCTTTGATCGTATCTTATCACGAACTGCGGTCGCGTGGTGGCCCTGATGCCATGCAGCGGACGTGGATCGGCATCGCCTGTCAGTCGGCCCTGAGGTTGGCGGTGCGGACCACCTTGCCCCATTTCTCGGTTTCGTCTGTGATGTGCTTTGCGAAATCAGACGGCGAACCGGCGAACACCGTGGAGCCGAGGCCTGCAAGCCGCGCCTGCAGCTTCGGATCGGCTAGGCCCGCATTGATCTCCTGGTTCAGTTTCTCGATGATCTCGGCCGGCGTCTTCCCCGGCGCGGCGATGCCGAACCAGCCGCTCGCCTCGTAGCCCGGCACGAATTCCGCCACGGTCGGAATGTTGGGTAATGCTTCCGAGCGCGTCGCCGTGGTCACAGCCAGCGCGCGAAGCTTGCCGGCCCTGACATATTCGATCGATGAGGACATCGGGCTGAACATGATCTGCACCTGTCCAGCGAGCAGATCCGTCAATGCCGGCGGCGAGCCGCGGTAGGCAACGTGCACCATGTCGACGCCGGCCATGATCTTGAACAATTCACCGGCCATATGCGGCCCGGTGCCGTTGCCGGCCGAGGCCATGTTGAGCTTGCCGGGATTGGCCTTGGCATAGGCGATGAATTCGCCGACCGTCTTTGCCGGAAACGATGGATGCACCTCCATGCCGTAGGCCTCATGGCTGATGCTCGCAACCGGCGCGACGTCATGGATGAAATTGAATTTGAGCTTTTCATAGAGCGAGGCGTTGACGGCATTGGCAAGGCTGACCAGAAGCAGCGTGTAGCCGTCGGCGGGAGCATCCAGCACGGCCTCGGTGGCGATATTGCCGCCTGCGCCCGTCCTGTTCTCAATGATGAATTGCTGGCCGAGCCGTTCCGACAGCCACTGCGCCACAAGACGGGCGGCGATGTCGGGCGCGCCGCCGGCGGCGAAACCGACGACGATGCGAACGGGGCGCGTCGGGTAGCTTTGCGCGTTTGCCATTCGCGAAACAGCCGGAAGGCTGATCGCGATCGTTGCGAGATGCAGGAACTGGCGGCGAGCAAGTTTCATCGCGGTCCCCATCCGTAAAGAAGCCGAAGCGCAGGGAGCCTGAAAGTGAAGTCAGCTTTGGCTCGAACAGCGTATATTGCTGGGCGCGATCCGTCCAATCGGAGTGGCGGCGACGGCTTCGCCGTTCCACTTTCTATGTTCGGCCTTCGCGCTACAGCGGACAGCTTGTTGTTCGAGCTACGGCGAACAGGTCCACTGATTTGCCCGACAGGCCGTATTGTAAATTTCGTGTCCAGCCCTCTCGCGAAAAAGATTTCGCTTGTGCCGTCGGGCAAATCACCTCCACTAGTTTCAGCCGTCTCGTGCCCGAGAAGAGGGGGCGTATCGCGATCGTCACGAACGCTCGGCGCGGGATGCGGTGGACGCGGCAGCGTTGAGCGCGCGGCGTTTCGCAGGGCGGGTTTCCCGTGAGCGAAATAAAGCGCGTGGACGAGAGACGCTGAAGCGGACGGCAAAACCGTGTGGTCCTGGCACCCGTTGCTGGTGTCAAGTTGGCGGAGGCATGTCGGCCCAACCGGGTGCAGACTTGCCGCTAATTCGCTAACGACGGTGACAAGACGAATTCGTCGCCGGGGAGAGCGCGCTATAAGCCGTTAAAACCATTGCGCAGGGAAGGCCGGACTGTTTCGGTGAACCTGTGGCGACTATGCTCGTGCGCTTTTTGTTTGCGTGCGAGGCTGCGGGTGCGGCGAGCACCCGGCTTTCCCTGCGCCCTCTCTATTTTCTTGGGCGAACGATTTGCAGGACTCGGGCGCGATCCGCGCCGCGGGAATGCGGGTGTGCGTCTCGCTCACTGTCATGCTCCGCGAAAGCGGGGCATCCAGTACGCCGGGGCTTCTCGATTCAATCACTGGCGCCTCTGGAATACTGGGTCGCCCGGTCATAGGCGAGCGGAAGCGACGCCGTCCTTCTGACGGCTATGCCGGGCGATGACGAGAAATGCGCTGTTTGAAATTCGAATCTGAAGCATTCCATCGGGCGGGAAGGTGCCATATCCTCAGCGTGTAGGGTGAGCAAAGCGAAGCGTGCCCACCATCCGCTTCGTGAGATGGTCCTGGTGGGCACGGCGCAAGCGCGCCTTTGCCCACCTACGCGCTGCGGTGGTGTGGCCGGTCAGCTAAATCCCCAGATACGCCGCCTGCACCTGCTTGTTGTTGGCAAGCTCGGTGCTGGTGCCGTGCATGATGACATTGCCGCTTTCGAGCACATAGGCGCGCGCGACCAGTGACAGCGCGCGGCTGACGTTTTGCTCGACCAGCAAGATCGCCGTACCCATCTTGTGGATCTCGCCGATCTTCTCGAAAGTGACATCGGTCATCACGGGGGCAAGTCCGAGCGAGGGCTCGTCGAGCATCAGAAGTCGCGGTTTGAGCATCAACCCGCGGCCGACCGCCAGCATCTGCTGCTCGCCGCCGCTCATGGTGCCGGCAAGCTGCTTTCTTCGTTCGGCAAGGCGAGGGAAGATGCTGTAAACCAGATCGAGCGTGCGGGCGCGCTCGGCCTTGGCCTTCGGCACGTAAGCGCCGATCTCGAGATTCTCATTCACCGTCATCTCGGGAAATACCTGCCGCCCCTCCGGCACGTGGGCAATTCCCAATTCCGGAATCCGATGCGGCGGCAGCGAGGCGAGGTCGGCGCCGGCGAAAGTCACCGTGCCGGACGACAGTTTCACGAGACCCGAGATCGCGCGCAGCGTCGTGCTCTTGCCGGCGCCGTTGGCGCCCAAAAGACCGACGGCTTCGCCTTCGCCGATCGCGATCGAGACGTTGGAGATGGCAGGGACCGAGCCGTAGCTGGCGCTGGCAGCCTTCAGTTCAAGCATGGGCGCCTCCGCCGGGCGCGTGCACATAGCCGGAGCCGAGATAGGCGCGGATCACTTCGGGATTTTCGACGATGTCTTTTGGGCTGCCTTCGGCGATCTTCTGGCCGTGATCGAGCACCACGATGTGGCGTGCCACCGCCATGATGGCGCGCATGACGTGCTCGACGATGACGATGGTCAGCCCGGCTTGTGACAATTTTCCGACCAGCGCCACCGCCTGATCGATCTCGGCCGGGTTAAGCCCGGCCATGACTTCATCGAGAAGAAGGATGCGCGGCTGGGTCGCGAGCGCCCGCGCCATCTCCAGCCGGCGCTGATCGATGGTGGTGAGATCCCTGGCGGCCGTCTGTTGCTTCGCCGACAGGCCGACGAACTCGATCGCCTCGCGCGCCTTGTCGCGGGCAGCCGTGACATGGCGGTCGCGCAGGAAGGCGCCGGTCATGACATTGGCGAGCACGGTCATGGCGCCAAACGGCTTTGCCACCTGGAAGGTGCGGGCGAGGCCCAGCGCGCAGACGTCATGCGGCTTGAGGCCAGTGATCTCCTGGCCGAACGCCTTGACCGAACCGGAGTCCGGCCGGTGAAAACCGGTGATGAGATGGAAGCTCGTGGTCTTGCCGGCGCCGTTTGGGCCAATCAGGGCCAAGGTCTCGTTCTCCTTCACGGTGAAGCTAACGTCCTGCACCGCGCGCAAGCCGCCGAACCTTTTGTTGAGCCCCTTGATGACGAGCGCATCCCGCATGGCTGTCCTTTACGCGCGCGCCGGTTTGCGGTTGACGTGGCGCTGATAGGCGTCGGTCACGATGCCGATCAGTCCGGTCGGTCGCCACAGGATCACCGCCATCAGGATCAGGGCATAGACCGTGAGCTGCACGCCGCCGGTCGAGCTGCCGAGCCAACTTTGCAGCAACGCGGAAGTCGTTTCCAACAGCACCGTTCCGATGACCGGGCCCCACAGCGTTCCGATGCCTCCGACGATCGACACCAATGCGGCCTCGATCGAGATGTTGAAGCTGAAGGCGGTCGCGGGGTCGATGAAGTAGATGTATTGGACATAGAACGTGCCGGCGAGCGCGGTGAGGAAGGCGCTGATCATGTAAATGTCGCGCTTGATGCGCGGGGCGTTGACGCCGATTGCCTCGGCGGCATCCTCGTCTTCGCCGATGGCGACGAGGTAGTAGCCCATCCACGATCGTTCGATCCGCAGCGTGATCGCTAGTCCCAGCACGAGCAGGCCGAGCACGACGTAGTAATAGGACGCCTTGGCTTCGAACTGCATCATCAGCGGCGAACTGCCGAGGTTCGGGATCGTGGTGCCTTCGGCGCCCCAGGCAAAATCGCGGAATTTCAGGAAGATCAGCATCAGCGCCTGCGCGGTCGCGATCGTGGCGATGGTGAAATAGGGGCCGCGCAAGCGGAAGCAGAGCCAGCCGATCGGCAGGCTTGCCAGCATCGCGACGATGCCGCCCGCGACCATGCCGATCCAAGGCGAGATGCCGAAGTCGACCTGCATGATGGTGGAGGTGTAGGCGCCAAGCCCGAAATAGGCGGCGTGGCCGAGCGACAACTGCTTGGCGTAGCCGCCCATCAGGTTCCAGGCGACGCCGATGAAGGAGAACAGCAGGATGCGGATGAAAATGTCGATCGCAAACGAGCTTTTGACGACCTGCGGCAGCACCAACACGACCGCCGCGAGCGCGGCGAGCGACATCAGCTTCCATTTGTTGATGCCGGCCACTACCGCACCCTTCCGCCGCCGAGGCCGTTCGGCTTGAAGGCCAGCGTCAAGAGCAGCATGGCGAACACCACGATCAATCCGGAATCGGCGCCGACGAACTGGATGCCGAGCGATTCGGCGACCCCCATCATCAGGCTTGCGATGAGCGCGCCCATGACATTGCCGAGCGTGCCCAGCACCACCGCGACAAAGGCCATCAGCACGAATACCTGTCCGACAAAGGGATAGGCCGAATAGAATGGCATCAGCAGCGAACCGGCGGCGCCTGCGAGCGCCAGCGCAACGCCCAGCGCGACGCAGAACACGCGGTTGGGATTGATGCCCATTAGCGTTGCGACGTCGCGGTTTTGTGCCGCAGCGCGCATCGCCTTGCCGAGATCGGTGGTGTGCAGGAACACCCAGAGCGCGCCGCTCAAGCCCATCGCCACCACGAAGGCGATCAGCTTGGCCACGGGAATGTAAAGCCCGGCGAGATGAAAGGCTTCATCCGAATAGGAAGTGTGGACGGTGCGGTAGTTCGCGGTGAACAGCATCAGCGCGAGATTGAGCAAAAGCAGCGACAGCGCGAAGGTCAGGAAGATC
>VAZV01000241.1 GCA_005884765.1 Alphaproteobacteria bacterium | reverse complement strand
CCGAGCGCATGCAAAGCCAACAGACCGGTGAGCGGGCGGGGTCAAGGGCCGTCAGCCGCCGAAGGCGGTGGCGCGGCACGCGCCAGCCTTGAGGCCGGCCGATCACCGCGTCTACTTCAGCACAGTTGCTCTTTTCGGGACAGGACGCCGGAATCAGTGCAGTTGATTTGCCCGACAGCACAAGCGAAATCTTTTTCGCGCGAGGGCTAGACAGCGAAGTCGTAAAACAGCCTGTCGGGCAAATCAGTTCGGTCATCCGCCGTATTTTTCAGCAGCGCGATGGTCTGTCTTATCGCGTTCGCTGCTCGGAGCAATCAATCGCGATATTTGGGGAGCGGCTGCGGTTGATGTCCGTTTCTGCACAACAGATACTCCGGAAGCTCTACTCGATCACCTCATCGGCACGGCCAAGTAAGCTCGCTGGCACGGATATTCCGAGCACCTTGGCGGTTTTGGCGTTGATGGCCAACTCGTAGCTGGTGGGGGTCTGCACCGGCAGTTCGGATGGTTTCTCGCCTTTGAGGATGCGATCCACGTAGGTGGCGGCACGCCGAAACTGATCGGGAAAGTTAGGTCCGTAGGAGATGAGGCCGCCATATGGCACGAAGAAGTGGCTTTCGAAATAGACGGCAGGCAGTTTGTACTGAGCGGCCAATCTCAAGATCAGATCGCGATGAACTACTGCCAATGGCGTCGCCGTCACGATCAAGCCGCCATTCGGAGAATGGGCGAAGTCCGAAATGGCGCGCTCGATTTCAGTTGCCTTGTCCAAGTTGATCGCGCTCACCTCCATGCCGACCACTGATGCTGCCGACTGGATGAAGGCGAACTGACCGACCCCAGCGGTTGTACTCGGATCGCGAAGAATTGCCGCTCGCGTCACAAGCGGCGCAATCTCCTTGAGCAGTTCCAGCCATTTACCGCTCAAGCCGTATTCGAACGCCACGAAGCCAGTAGCGTTGCCGCCGGGTCGTGAAAGACTTTGGACGAGGCCAGCGCCAACTGGATCAGGAACGATTACGAACACCAGTGGAATTGTGCGAGTTGCTTGGAGCATGGGCCCTGCAGAAGCGCTGCCGCTAGCCAAGATCACGTCAGGAGCAAGCGCGGCCAGTTCCGTTGCGTACTTGCGCGCGTCGACGGAACTGCCTGCCGACCAACGGGAGTCGATATGTATGTTGCGGCCATCCACCCAACCCAATTGCGAGAGCCCTTGTATGAACGCTGCGTATTGCGTCTGAGCGTCCAAATCGTCCTTGGCCAAGCCCGATAGCACTCCGATGCGTCGCATTCGGTCGGCCTGCTGCGCGCGTGCGGCGAGCGGCCAGGAAGCTGCCGCGCCTCCGACAACTGTAATGAACTCGCGCCGACGCATGTGCCCCCTTAAGGACGTCGCCTTGTGCAATCTCTAAAGTCTAGCACTTTCCGGCAACCAACGAAACGATAGCCAAATGTACCCCGCGCCATGTCCGGTTTATCTTCGTTGGCGACCGGATCGCAGACGTCCCGAATTGGCAAGTTCGTGCTAATAGGCGGACGCAGCGATCCCGCTCTCTGATCGGTCAGGAACGCACTTCGAAGATCATGTTGAACGGCGTCTCGGTCGCGCGGCGGAAGCGCCTGAAGCCCGCTTCAGTCGCGACCTGACGCAATCTGCTTTCACCCGCCTGGGCACCGAGCCCCAAGCCCACTTCCTGAGAGAGAGATGCCGGCGTACAAATGAATGTCGAGGCGTGATAGAAGATGCATCCGACCGGGTTGAGATTGTCCTTGAGATTGTCATGAGCAAACGGCTCGACGATCATCCACGACCCATCGTTGGCCAGCGTTTCCTTGACATGCTTGCCTGCACCCACGGGGTCGCCCATGTCATGCAGGCAATCGAAGAACGCCACCAGATCATAGTCTTTCGCCGGAAAATCCTTGGCAGTGGCCTGCGCAAACGTGATGCGCTCTCCAACCCCCGCTTCCTGCGCCAGGACCTTCGCGCGTTCAACCGACGGCTTGTGGTAATCGAACCCGAAGAACTCTGAATTGGGATAGGCTTGCGCCATCACGATTGTAGAGGCGCCGTGGCCGCATCCGACATCGGCTACCCTCGCGCCAGCTTTCAGTTTCGCTTCGACGCCTTCGAGCGTCGGAATCCAGTTCGAAACTAGATTGGCGTTATAGCCCGGCCTGAAGAAGCGTTCGGTGCCCGAAAAAAGACACTTCGAATGCTCGTGCCAACCAACGCCCTTCCCAGTTCGAAAGGCGTCGGCGACCTTGGGTTCGTCGAGATAGGTGGATTGTACGACATCGAATGCACCGGCAAAGAAAGCTGGCGACCCCTCTTCGGCGAACGCCATGGCTTGCTCGGCCGAGAGTGAGAACGCATTTTTTTCGGGGTGGTAGTCGATGTATCCAGAAGCGGCCTGCCCGGACAGCCATTCGCGCACGTAACGCTCATGCAGACCGGTCTTCTTGGCAAGCTCGGACGGAGTGATCACTGCACCATCCGCCATCGCCTTGTAGAGCCCGAGGCGATCGCCGAGCAGTATGCTTGCGCCGCCAAGTGAGATGCCGAGGTCGCCGACCAGCTTTCCTACGAGCGCATTCAACTTATCAAGGTTTGGTTCACGCATTGCAACCTCCTCGACTCTTTGAGAACAGCCCCCTCGTTAGTTAATTGAGCGTAGGACGACCGGCGGATTACAAGTGTGAAGGGGTTCACGTTTGGTTGGACATAGCGCCATGTCTGAAAGCAACCATGAACGGATATGGCCGTCTATTCGATCACCTCGTCGGCGCGGGCGAGAAGGGAGGGTGGGATCGTTAGACCGATTTCGCTCGCGGTCTTCAGGTTGATGACCAGCTCGAACCGAGTCGGCTGCTCGACGGGCAGCTCGGCCGGTTTCGCCCCTTTGAGGATTTTCGCGACATAGTTGGTCGCCATCACCACCATCTCCGGAAAGTGGGGACCGTAGGAGATGAGACCACCCGCCTGGACACCTTCGCTGAACGAATGCATGACCGGGAGCCGCTCTCTCCGCGAAAGCTCGCCCAAGAGCTTCGCGTGGGCAATCGAGCGCTGTTCGGTCAGGACGACGAGGCCATCGGGGCGATCGGTCGCAAAGGCGGAAAAGGCGCGCTCGATGTCTTCGGCCGTGCGGAACTGAACGGCTTTGGCGTCGAGACCCAGCTCTTTCGCGAGTTCGACAAGGCGCGCCGCCTCGGGGGACTTACTGACGTTCTCCGGGTTGTAAATGACCACGAGGCGGAACGCAGACGGCAGAAGCTCGCGGAACACCGCCATGCGCTTCGGCATGAGCTCGGAGGTGATACAAGTCACGCCCGTGAGATTGCCGCCTGGATGAGCGAGGCTCTCGACGAAGCCGGTGGTGACCGCATCGCAGGCGACCATGACGATCGGAACGGTGCGTGTAGCGTTCTTGGCGGCCACGATCGCCTCGTCGCCGATAGCCATGATGACATCCACTTTCGCCTCGACGAGTTCGCGTGCGAGGCGCGGGAGCTCCCCCGGACGTCCTCCGGCAAAGCGGTATTCCACCGTGACCTGCTTGCCTTCGGAATATCCGAGCTCCCTCATCCGGTTTTGGAAATGAGTCGGCGGAACCGAGGCGCCAAAACCGAGATACCCGACTTTCGGAAGCTGCTCTGTTTGCGCAGGAGCGAAGCTCGAGCTCCCGAAGAGCAGAACAGCGGCAACAAGTGGAGCCGACAAGGGGCCGATCCGATCTAGCCAAAGAGCTCGACGCCTCATCTCATCCTCCCTTTGCTTCTTCGATGCCGACCGAACTCACCTCACTCGATCACCTGACGTGGCATCGATCTTTTTGTACGGGCAACGCTTGCTCGGGTAGGGTATGCGACACGCCAGACCTTGCAGGCCGATAGCTGCGCAAGCGCTGTGCCCTGACATACCGAAGCCGCACGCGCAACAAAGGTGGTAAAATCCCGGCGTCGCATGGCGCGCGCCTGCTAAGGACGGGCATAATCCGATGCCCGGACGCTAACACTTTGCGGGTGGAAGGCCATCAATGATCGGCCGGCGCGTCCATACGCCACGTCCTGTTGTGGGTCATTCGCGTCATTTCGACCGTGGTCCATTCACTTCCGGTCTATCCCAATAACCGGACATCATCGGAGCCAGACCGGATGTCTCAAACGCGCCAAGGCCGGCATTCGTCGCTGCCGTATTCTTCTAGAGCGCGTGGAACACTATTTGATCGTCGCGTGCACAGTAATTACCGACGTGCCAGAAGCCGTCGGCCCCTGCCCCGTTGCTTTGATGGCAAAAGTATCGCTTCCCTTATATCTAGCCTTCGCCTTGTATTCGTATGTAGTGATGTTGAGCTTTTTCAACTTACCGTGTACCGGCTTTTGTAGAATGTCCGAGCTACTCACCGTGCCGTGCATCGTGATCGGAAAAAGGCAACTTCCCCCGGACGCGACGCTAATGTCGCCGTTCGAATTTTGGCCCCAATCCGCTAGTTCTACCAATTTGGGGCAGTCAGAAGCGGCCAGCGCTAGAGACGCGGACATTGAGCCTGCAGCTCCAACGATGAGCGCCAAAGGGGCGAGTCTAGACAACCGCATGGTAGACTTCCTCGTTTTCGTGCAAAACCCACACTGACCAAAGGTTCCTTAGACGGCCGCGACTGGAGCTACAACTTTCGGTCGGACCGACCGACGGCAAGCGCTCATGCCCGTAGCTCAGCGCGAATTGGGGAGCAGCAGTTTCGTCAATTGCGGAGGGCGAGTGACCTCCGTTTGCAAACCACCCAGGGCGATACGCACTCGCTTGGCGAAGAGTGATTTCTCGGTAACAGCGAGAATGGTGCCGACGCGGACGTCGATCTTGTCGAGGTCAGAGGTGGAGATGAGGGGTTTGATGGGCGCCGGATTCATGTTCCACGCTTTGCTGAGGCTCGGTCGATCGCGTCGAACTCGGTCTCACTCAAGCGCCAACCGAGTGCATCGAGATTGGCCCTGGCGTGATGAGGCTTGGTCGCGCCGGGGATGGGAATCACGCGACTGTCGCGCGCCAACAGCCAGTTCAGGGCGACCTGGCTGATGCTGGCGTCGTGCGCGCGGGCAATATCGGCGAGACACGTCAGCAGCGCTTTCGTGCCCATGCTGTCCGACGGCTGCGTGAGGCGGCCTGACGCAAGGGGAAAATACGCGACCAGCGCCACATCGAGCTCACGGCAGGCTTCCAGCACGCCATTTGTTTCCGCTGCTCGTCGGAGCAGGCTGTAGTTGACCTGATTGGCGGCGAGCGGAACGCCTTCCCTTGCGAGGTGATCGGCGATGCGGCGCATCTGGTCAGCATTGAAATTTGCCACGCCGACCGCGCGTGCCTTGCCGGACTTCACCGCTTCGACGAGGCCCTCCGCGAACACTCCCACGTCGATCAAGGGCAGCGGATAATGGACATAGTAGAGATCGATTGTCTTAAGGCCCAGGCGCGCGAGCGAACCGTCAAGCGCGCTCATCAGGCGGCGCGGAGAGGTTCGGCCCGGAAAGGGAAGGAATTTAGATGCTATCACCGCGCGGATTGGACCGGCACGCAAGCAGTCGCCCACGACGCGCTCCGAGAAATAGATCTCAGCCGTGTCGATCATGCACGGGCCGGCGTCATGAATGGTCCTGTATGTTTCCAACACGGCCCCACGATCGGCACGCCGCCACTTGTTCGTGCCAATTCCCAAGGGCAGCACATGGATGCCGGTTCGACCCAAGGGACGCGTATCATGGCGCGTATCATGATCTTCGGGCATCGCTGGACCTCTCACAAGGCGAAAGCGCCGTTGGCTGGTTTGGACGTGGGCGCTTTAAGGTTACGCCATGGCGACTACGGCCGCATCATCTTCTGCGGCTACGTCCGTATCAGGACGACGCCACGGATCATCAAAGTTGCGCCGGCAAGCCGGATCAGGCTCGCGGAGTGAACGGGAAGTAGACCGAGGCGGTCAGATGAGGCGGAATTGATGTCCGCTTGTCCGCCAATAGCGGGGCTAAAGCGGACATGCCCGTGGGCCCGGGTTGGGTCAAACTGAGAAGACCTGAGTGCGAGCATATGTCTTCCGGGTTACACCGGAAAGCGAACTTGGCGCGGTGCTGTCTCAAACGCCAGCAACAGACGTTCCTACGTTTACTCGATCGCCTCGTCCGCAAGGGCAAGCAGCTTACCCGGAACGGTGAGCCCAAGCGCCTTCGCCGTGTTGAGATTAATAGCGAGATAGAATTTGGTTGGAATCTCGATCGGCAGCTCGGCGGCGCGGTACCACGCAGAATGCGATCCACGTAACGCGCGAGCGACCGATATAGATCGCGCACATTCGGCCCGTAAGTCATCAGACATCCCTTGCGAGCGAATGTAGACCAGCCTGAGACAGAGGGCAGCTTGGCATCCAACGCGAACTGAGCAATACGGCCACTGACCTCGTACATGACGGAGTCGGGAAAAATAACCAGCGCATCGCAACCATCCTGAACAATCGCACGAAATGCAGCTTCTAGTTCACCTGGATCGCGCGCTGGAACCGACGGCTGTGAGTAATACGGGAAATACGAAAGCTCTATCCCAAGCTTGCCAACCACTGCCTCTGAAGCTTTCCTTTCCAGGTGCTCGCCAGGGTGTTGCGGACGTGCCAGGATTGCCACGCGCCGTGTTTGCGGGAGCCATTCCTTGAGCAGTTCAATACGCTTGCCCACAAGCTCAAGGGCCAGATAGCTCATTCCAGTAAAGTTACCGCCGGGGCGGGGCCAGCTTTGCACGAGTTTTCCTTCGACCGGATCGCCGCTGAAGCCGAACACCACAGGTTTGGCGGTCTTCAGCGACTGCATGGCAAAAACCATGTACTCCTGCTGCCCCGATAAACAGACATCTTCAGAGCCGGTTGCTGCAGGTCTGCCCGCAGATACGGAGCAACGCTTCTTCATCCCCAGTCACGATCGACCACGTCGCAGCGTTATCTCGCAATTGCCGCCTTGTGGGACCGGTTGAAATGGACACAATATGCTCACTTCGGGATCGAGGAGGATGCCATGCCCGAAGCACCGAGCGACATTGATTATACGGTCGATGTAGGCAGGCACGAGACGATGTTCCGTGCGAACACACCCAAGGGAGAGGAATTCCTTGGCGGCGTTGACCTTACAATGTCCAATGAGGAGGCGCATACATTCATACAGGATGCCCGCGCAGCAGGGCTGACGGTCAAACCGTTTTTCTAATTTTCGGCGAAGCGTGCCGCAAACTCGGACGGGCCGAGTGTTTCGAGCCAATCTAACATTCTAGCCGCAAGGGTTCGACGATGTTGATGACGGGTTACCCACGTGATACTCCCAACCCAACACTAGGTTGGTAGTGGGTCAAAAGCGCCGTTTTGACCGTGCGCCAATCACTTCCGGCCTACTCCGGTAAGCAGACATCTTCAGAGCCGATTGCCATGTCTCAAGGTGCCAGACGCGGACTCGTGCATTGCAGCAATTGCGTTCTATTCGATCACCTCGTCAGCGAGCTGCTGCAACTGCGGAGCCACGTCGATCCCGAGCGCTCGGGCCGTCTTGAGGTTGATCACCAACTCGAATTTGGTCGGCTGCTCCACCGGCAAATCGGCAGGCTTGGCTCCTTTTAATATTTTGTCCACCAGCATAGCGGCTCGCCGAAACAAGTCAGCGATGTCCGCACCGTAGGACAAAAGAGCATTCGTTTCGCGGGCAAGTCCACTCGTATCGAACAGTATCGGCACCTTCATCTGCATCGCAAATTCTACGATCTCGTTCCTATAGGCCGCATAGATCGGAGAAAGCACGAAGAGAGAGTCAGGAGCGTTCTTTGCGGCGACCGCTAGCGCCCCGACAAGTTCGATTGAACTCACGGCGAGTATTGGTTGAAGCTCGATTGCGAGCTTCGGTACAGCAGTCTGTATGGCTTTGAACCTGAGCATCATGCCTGGGTTCTTCGGGTCAACAATCATCAGCACGCGGTTGGTCTTCGGTCGCGTCTGCTTCAGAAAATCCAGTGCCTTCTGGTCTGTGTCAGGGGCAAGGAGAGACAAGCCGGTTACGTTGCCACCTGGGTTTCCAAGACTTTGGATCAATCCCGCACCCACCGGATCAGCAGAGACGGCAATGACAATCGGAATTGTACTGGTTACTTCTTTGGCGGCTTGGCTGGGGGGCGTGTTCACCGTAACAATGACATCCACATTTTGAGCGACAAGCTCGCCAGCGAGGGCGCGAAGACGGTCGAGTTGACCGTTTGCATCACGATAGACGATGCTAATGGTCTTTCCTTCAACCCATCCAAGTTCACCCAGACGCTGGCGGAACGCATCTATTTGAGTCGAAACAGACGCGTCTGTCTCGCGGGTTAAAAAGCCAACTCGCCGCATCTTTGACGTCGTCTGCTGTGCGCGCGCGGGCAAAGCAGTCGCAATGCAAAATCCTGCAATAAATTCCCGTCGTCGCATGTACCGCTCTAAGGACCACGTCAATGGGATGACGAGACTAGCATTTTGCGGTGGCGCAATTAAGGATTCGCGTCAGGAGGCTGCGTATTTTGGGAAGTCCGCTTCGGGTCAAAATCAGAAGAACTCAGCATGAGCACATGTCTTTCGGGTTACCCTGAAAGCGCACATCGCTCGATGCAGTTGGCAATCGAAAACGTGCCGGGTGCAGACCGAGGCAAAATGACGGTCGTAGGAATGCTTCGCTACGACTTGCTCGCCTTCACGCTCGGCTTTCCGCTTTTGTGATGGGTTGTGCTTTGCTGAACCGATTAAGTCGTCCTTCCGAGTGGGATTGTGACCGCTCGGGCTGGTGCGCGATTTCGTTTCCACACTCGAAACGCCATCCGCGGGTCGAGGAGCGCTGTAGGCTGCCGCATCAGATTTGCCACCTCCAGGAATCTGGTAGCCAGCACAGCATCATCTTGGGCGGCGCGATAAAGTTTTGCGATGTACCAGTTAATGAAGCGTACCTGGGTCGTGCGCATGCCCTCAACACGCGCGTGCTGAAGATCGCTGCCCACGGCAATTTGCCAGGGAATATCGATGAGCTGGCTGGCTGCCCGAAAGAATCGCTTGGCAATTTCCTGTGTGCCGGCAGCCAGACAGTCGCGCAAGGCCAGCGCTTCCACGCAGGCAACGGTCATGCCCTGACCGTAAACGGGATTGAAGCTGCATAGGGCATCGCCAAACACCAGAAAGCCCGCAGGAAAGCGGGACATCTCTTCATAGTGTCGGCGCAGATTTGCACTGAAATGGTAGGGCATGAGCGGGCAAATTGGCTCCGCGTGCCTGATAACGTCGAATATGTCGGGCTTTGGCAGGCTTCGCGCGAAATCGACAAAACCGGTGTCGTCCGTTGGAGCGTGGTCGCCCAAGTAGCCTCCCAAAGTCACGATCCAGCGGTCATCCTCCTGCGAAAGAATAGCGCCAAAGCGCCAATCCGGCGGGCAAGCTGCGATGATGGCGCCCATCATTCCATGCAAATGCTCTGGCAACCGACGGTATTGCCTGGTCGCGTAGCCGAGGTCGATCTTGATCAGCTCCTCCCGCGGTTTGGGGTAACCCCACGCATCCAGCCAAGCCGGGCTGAATGAGCCGCGCCCGCTCGCGTCGACAACGAGATCGGAGTTCATGGTCTGCGTGCCATCCGAGCCGCTTTGGGATTGAACCCGTACACCCGTCACGCGGCCCCGAGCCCGATCTATCATGGGCTCCAATACAGCACAGCGCTCCAGCAATCGAACGTTTTGAAGTTGAAGCACCGCGCGTCGCACGCTGCCCTCCAGCATCGGGCGGCTAATTGCGAGCCCGAGCAGTTTACTGGGCGCGTTGCACAAATAGAAGCCGTGGTTGAACCAAAGAACTTTATCCGCAATGTCGCCGGGGGTAGCGCCTTGCGCGACCATTTCTTCAGTGAAGCCCGGCAACAAGTCCTCGAGCACCTCGCGCCCCCGGGCAAGCAGGCCGTGCGTATGTCGTCCTTGAGGAACGCCTTTCCGAGGCTCGTAGCCCTCGGGGAGCGCATCGCGTTCTACTATGATTACTTGGCCATAGTAATCGGCCAGGGCACGAGCCGCTAGCAGGCCGCCCATGCTCGCGCCGATGACAATTGCACACTTATCTGGATCCGGCATGGCGATAACGCCTCCGTCAATTGAATGAAATACTTACCGGTGCTGTGAGAGCGGCGATCAAAGCCGTACATCAAAAATCATCGCTGAAAAGTATGCCTCACTGACCGAGGGGAGTGTAGCCGAACGCACCGCATTTTATTGTGGCGTGGGCCACTAAACGATGAAAATTCGCCTTTCAGTCAGAAGCGCTGACCATAGTAGCTGGAAAACGGCGACGCCTGCTCCGGGTCGATCGCGCGCTCGTGGGAACGTCCGGTTGTCGCGCAAGGCCGACGTTGGCGAAACAGCGAGTTGTTAACCGACATGTTAAGTGTCGATATCAAATGTGCCCCGCGCCATGTCCGGTTTCTCTTCGTTAGCGACCGGATCGCGGACGTCCCGAATTGGCAAGTTCATGCTAATAGGCGGAAGTAGCGATCCCGCTCTCGGTTGTGATTGGATATGGCCGGAATAATTGACAGCCGCGAAGATCACTCCGCATGCAGGCGAACAGGGTTGGCGGTCGGCCATGGAAGTTACTTCGGACCGGAACTCGACAGAAAGGCCTGACGCGTCTGGGGGCGGCGGCCCCGCAGGCTCCGCTCAGGTCAGGACGATCAATCTGGCCCTCCAGGGGGGCGGAGCGCATGGTGCTTTTACCTGGGGTGTACTCGACCGGCTGCTGGACGAGAAAGACCTCGCCTTCGAGGGCCTCAGTGCCACCAGCGCCGGAGCGATGAACGCGGCGGTCTTTGCCTATGGGCTTGCGGTCGACGGCCGCGAAGGGGCACGCAAAGCGCTCACCGACTTCTGGAAGCGCGTCAGCGATGCGGCCAGGCTCGGGCCGTTGCAGCCAAATCCCATCGACCGAATGCTGGGGGATCACAAGCTAACCTGGTCGCCGGTTTTCTCCCTCATTGGCTTCGTGACGCGCATGCTGTCGCCGTATCAGTTCAACCCCGCGGACTATAACCCGCTGCGTGATGTGGTTGCGCAATCGATCGATTTTGACGTGCTGAAGCGCCCGGATTGTCCGGTCAAGCTGTTTCTCTCTGCGACGAACGTGCGTTCCGGCAAGGTGAAGATCTTCACCGGGACGGAAATTTCAGCGTCCGCCGTGATGGCTTCGGCGTGTCTGCCCACGATGTTTCACGCGGTTGAGATCGACGGCGAAGCCTATTGGGACGGCGGCTATATGGGAAACCCGGCACTCTTCCCGCTCATCTACAACTGCACCAGCACGGACATAGTCATCGTTCATATCAATCCGTTGTTCCGCAAAGACGTGCCGCACACCGCAGACGATATTTTGAACCGCATCAACGAGATCAGCTTCAATTCTTCTCTGATGCGGGAGATGCGGGCGGTCAGCTTCGTCACCAGGCTCGTCACGCAAAAACGTATCGTCGACGGAGGACTGAAGCACATACTGATCCACGGCATCGCGGACGACGAATTCATGAGCGCTCTCAGCTCGACAAGCAAGTACAACGCCGATTGGGACTTTCTCACCTTTCTTCGCGACCGCGGGCGAAAATGTGCGGGCGACTGGCTCGCAAGGAACCTCGTCAAAGTGGGTATCGAGTCGTCGGTGGATATTGATAAAATGTACCTTTGAATCCAGGAATTCATGATCGTTGTCGCCCCGTGTCCAACATGGGCGCGGGGGAGAGCGCCGGCGAGGCAACGCCCTCCCCTACCCGCCCTTCGCGAGCGCCTTGCCAAAGGCCTGAAACAGCGCGCGATTAATGGGATTACGCTGCGGGTCGTATTCCGCGTGCCACTGCACACCCAGCGCAAAGCCCGGTGCGTCGGCAATCCGGATCGCCTCGATGGTGCCGTCTTCCGCGACGCCCTCGACGACGACACGTTTACCGGGTTCGAGAATGCCCTGGCCATGAAGCGAATTAACCCGGATCGTCTCGCAACCCAGGATCTTCGCAAACGCACCGCCAGGGACGAGGCTAACTTCGTGCCGGTCTGCGAAGATAACCACTGGATCAGGATGGATTTCGCCATTCTCCAGCCGCGGCATCCGATGGTTCATGCGGCCGGGCAGTTCGCGGATCTCCGGATGCAGCGAGCCGCCGAAGGCGACGTTCATCTCCTGCAGACCGCGGCAGATGCCGAACAACGGCATGCCGCGGGCTACGCAGGCCTCCGCTACCGCCAGCGCGACCTCGTCGCGATGGAGATCGTAGGGCTCGTGCTTGATATCGGGTTCGGTATTGAAGCGCGTGGGATGGACATTGGCCCTCGCCCCCGTCAGCACGATGCCATCGACCGCATCCAGGAGCGCGCCGACATCGGTAATCTCGGGCGAACCCGCAAACATCAGTGGCAGAGCGCCCGCGACTTCGGCCAACGCACGGAGATTGCGTTCACCGACCATCTGCGTCGCGAAACGATTTTCGAAGCGATGGGCGTTGCCGATCACGCCGACCACGGGCCGTTTCATTATTTATGTCTCGCGCAAGAACGATCTTCTATATTGGGCACGGTTCCGAGCTGATCATGCCTGCGAGTTGGGGCGGGATCAACATGTTATACTCGCGCATGGCGCCTTGCAGTTCTGCAAGAACCTCGGCCTAGCTAGAGGGTGATGACTTTAGGTTGAAGCGCAGCCGACCGCTTCCCCCTCGCCCCGCTCTTGTCCGCCGAGGCCCGCCCGCCTTCGGGCGAAGGCGGATGCGGGGAGAGGTGACTAGACGGCGCGCATCAGCCGGTTGGTGCGGCGGCGGCTTCGCTGATGTCTCGCGGCGCCAGCCCGTACACTCTCCGGAACGAGCGGTTGAAGTAGGACAGGTCGCCGAATTCGGCGTCGTAGGCAATCGTCCTCACTGTCGATAAATTGCGCCGCGACCCTACGACCGAAGGGACGTCAGCCCGATGCGCCTTGCGTCCACGCCGCACTCGACCCGCGGTTCGCCCTCGTTCATTCGTTTTTGTGGTTACCTCTCTCTTGAGTCCGAGCGGACTCAAAGAATCGACCAGCATACTACGATCAGAGGACGCGGCCGGATGCAAAAGCAGTCACATCGCAGCGCAGCCCATCGGGCACAAGCAAACCAACGACAAAGGTGAGACATCTCTGGACAGTTGGAAAGCCTTAAAAATACCGCCTGCCTTTTCGGTCAGGCGCTCAGCGTGAGCGCGCGGCAACGCTGGTTCAAATTCTTGACCGATGGCGCGTCTGTCCAAACTCCCCGTCGCGTCTGTCCGAGCCTCACATCCACGGCGCGGCTAAAAAGCGACCCCGGGTGATCGTCCCGTGCGCTCGCCTCTCACGCCGGCCGAACGTGGAGTGCCTCTGTCATCGCAGGTATTCGGCAAGTATTTGGTAGGTATTTATCGTAATGATCATTTTAGTTCTTTTGCTCGCAAGCGCCTCGGTTGGACTTGCGATCGGTGCCGTGTTCTTCCACGTCCTGGCAATCGTGCTCGCCTCACCGTTGGTGGCGTTGCTCTCGGCGGCTGTTCTTCTTCACTATGGTTTCGGATTAGGAGGTGTTGCGTTGATAACAGCAGGATCCCTTACAGCTCTCCAAAGCTTTTACTTGCTGGGCGCAGCCATGAGGCATTTGACGAACGACGATGAACAGGATCGATGGGGAGCGAGTTTCGAGCACTCTCGGACACAGCAGCGGTACGGCCGCGATCACGCTACGATTGAAGATGCCTCTGCGCTGACGATCAAAGCCATCCCGCTCGCAGGAGCGCAGAATCGAACCCGGGCTCGAGATTCCGGAGTTGAGTCGAGTGGGCTCTGATCACCTCGCCCCGCATCCGCCTCCGCCCGAAGGCGGGCTTCGGCGGACAAGAGCGCGGAGCGAGGGAGAAGTGGTCGGAGCAGCTTCAACCTAATCTCATCATGCTCTAGCGCCGCAAGCCTCGCCTCGAGATGCGCGCTGATCGCAGCCGGGTGGCCCTATCGCGTCGTCGATCTCAAGCGCGCGCTCCAATCGAGCCAGGCCTATTTCAGCTCGCCGCTGATCAAACCGCCGGCGCGGGCGCTTTCGCGGGCTTGATCCCGCCCGCATTTGACGAAAGAGTGCTACCAAACCGGCGTGAGAAGGAATCACCGTGGCTGTTTCGACCGACGATCGCCTTGCTGCCCGCAGCGATCTGGCATGGGCGATAGCGGTCGGCGGCATCGTTATTGCGCTGTTTGTGGCATTGTTGCTGTTCGCCTGGCATTATGCAGCCACCCTGTTCCTGATCTTCGCGGGAATGCTGCTCGGCGTCGCCTTGAACGCCATGACCAATCTGCTCGGCCGCGTGGTTCACGTGCCGCATGCGCTGCGGTTGACCATCGTCTGCCTCTCGCTGGCGGCGATGTTGTCGGGCATCGTTTTCCTGGGGGGCACCACGATCGCGCAGCAGGCGGCGGTGCTAAGCGACACCATCAAGTCCCAGATCGTCAACGTAAAGGCCTTCCTCGAAAAGAACGGGATCGACACGAGCTATTTCGAGATCGGCAGCCAAACGGCCACTTCGCCCGATTCCTCGTCGACACCAGCGACCCCCGGCGCGGCGGCGGCGCGCAATCTGCCAAGTGCAGGCGCGATCGCCTCCAGCGGCGGCGCGATCGTCAGCCAAACCCTCAAATTGCTGTTGGGTACCGTGAGTGCGGTCGGAAACTTCTTCATCGTGCTGTTTCTCGGGCTGACATTTGCGGCCCAGCCAAGCGTCTACCGAAGCGGGCTTCTGTTCATGATGCCGGCAACGCATCGTGCGCGCGCCACCGTCATTGTCGATCGGATCGGCGAGACGCTGGAGCGCTGGCTGATAGCCCAGATCCTCACCATGGCCGTGGTGTTCCTGGTGACCTGGATCGGGCTTGAGATGATCGGCATCCAGAGCTCGTTTATCCTAGGCATACAGGCCGGGCTGCTCGCCTTCATTCCGACCGTTGGCGCGATCCTCGCCGGATTGATCGTGGTGCTCGCAAGCCTCGCCTCCGGATGGGTTGCCGCGCTCAGCGCCTTCATCCTGTTCCTCGGTGTGCACGCGCTCGAAAGCTACGTGTTGACCCCGATCATCCAGCGTCACGCGCTCGACATCCCGCCGGCTACGCTGTTTGCATTCCAGATCCTGCTCGGCATCGTGTTCGGAATCTGGGGCCTCGCGCTGGCACTGCCGCTGATGGCGATCGCGAAAGTCATGATCGACTATGTCAAGGCCGATGGGGCATCGGCCCAGGCCGCGGCGAGGTGACCGCGGTAGGGCCACGTTGTCCGAGAATTCAGTTGAGGAGCAGCACGGCGCCGACGACCATCAGTCCGCAGCCTATCAACATCAGCGTCGGCCAGCGGCTGCCGGGACGGCCGTAGCGGCCCTGCGCGCGCCGTTCCGAGATCAGCGCGGTCTCGTATTCGTCCGAAGTCGAAAACATGCAGGCGAACCCGCCGCGTGCCGAGACGGCGGCCGCTTCAAGCGACGTCAGAGCGGCATGGGCATTCCGTCTGCGGATCGGGTCCATAAAAAACATGATACGGATCGAATGGTAAAGGCGAGGTTACGGGCCGCTCATTGCCGTTACGCGACCACCGGCTCCGCCCGCGCGGGCAGCGAAAGGCCCGCGGTCTTGCGCCGCCAGTTTTCCAGCGACAGCGGCAACTCCTCGGCCGCCTCGACGCGGTTGCGGCCGCTGCGCTTGGCCTGGTAGAGCGCGGTGTCGGCCGCCGCCAGCAGCACCTCGAGCTCCGTGCCGGCAGGCCCGCCCGCGACGCCGATGCTCACCGTGGTATCGACCGGGCCGTCCTCGACCACGATTCCGGAGTTCGCAAACGCCTCGCGCACCCGCTCGGCGGCGACGACACCTTCTTCCAGCGGACAGGGCAGCAATGCCGCGAATTCCTCGCCGCCTATGCGCCCCGACAGGTCTGAGATCCGCAGCGTATTGACCACGACGGTGGCAAACAGTTTCAAGACCTCGTCGCCGGCGGGATGGCCGAAGCGATCATTGATCGACTTGAAGTGGTCGATGTCGAAGATCATCGCCGTCATCGGCCGGCCGGCATTGGCCTCGCGCTCGATCAGCCGCGACGATATCTCGGAGAAGCCGCGGCGGTTGAACATGCCGGTCAGGGGATCCATCGAAGCGGCGTTCTTGTGCGCGATCACCGCGCGCTCGGAGACCATCATGAAGATGACGAATACGGTGCCGACCGCATAAAGCACGAGCTCGACGGAGAATCCGGTTACCCAGATGCTGCCGGCGAACCTGACGTCGTGGGGATGTAGCAGGTTGCCGAGCAGGATCGGCAGCATCAGCACGAAACCGTGCATGACCGGCACCATCATGGTCGGCCAGCGCCTTTGCAGCGCCCGGCGACGCTCGGTCCACAATTCGGTGGCGGTCAGCGCCGCATAGACAGCGACAATTCCGGCGCCGATCGTCATGCGCATCATCGAGGCCGCCGGCGGCAACGTCATGACGACGGCGATCCAGGCTATCGCGCCCAGCACCAGTCCCAGCAGATTAGGTTTGCGGCCATGGAATACGCGCGAAGCGTTCCAGACCATGCCGCAGGCGACAAAGCCAACGGCGTTCAGCGCCAGCGAAACCACCTCCCCCAGCATGTTGCTCGCAAGTGACCAGAGCGCGACGGAGGCGGCGCCGAGCAGATACGCGGTTCCCCACCATTTCAACGCCGGGATATTCTCGTTCTTGCCGAAGACGAGCAGCATGACTCCCAGCATTGCCGCAATCATTGTGGCAATGAAATAAAGCGTGGAGGTATCGAGCGACATAGGCACCAGGCGATTGTGACGCGAGCTGATCCGGTGCGGCCAAAAAAGGAACGTGCCGCATTTTGCACAGTACGATCGCCGCGTTGGAAATCCGTTTGCGATCACGTGCAAGTTTTCGGGAAAAACTTCATTAATTCTTCGGTAAGACGCGCGCAGAAAAAAGGGCGCAGATCATGCGCCCCTTTGGTTTGTGAATGCCGCGTTCGCGGCAATTTTAGCGAAGCGATTAACGCTTGGAGAACTGGAACGACTTGCGCGCCTTCGCCCGGCCGTACTTCTTGCGCTCGACGGTGCGGGAGTCGCGCGTCAGGAAACCGCCCTTCTTCAGGACGGTGCGCAGGTCGGGCTCGAAATTCGTCAGCGCCTTCGACAGGCCGTGACGGACCGCGCCCGCCTGCCCCGACAGACCGCCACCGGCGACGGTGCAGATCACGTCATACTGGCCGGCGCGGGCAGCAGCAACCAGAGGCTGCTGGATCAGCATCCGCAGCACCGGGCGCGCAAAGTAGACTTCAACTTCGCGGGTGTTGACCACGATCTTGCCGGCGCCGGGCTTGATCCAGACCCGGGCGACCGCGTCCTTGCGCTTGCCGGTGGCATAGGCGCGGCCCTGCTTGTCGACCTTCTTGACGTATTTCGGCGCTTCGGGCGCCGCCGGCTTGAGCTGCGACAGTTGATCGAGAGATTGCATGGTGTCGGCCATATTATGCGGCCCTCATGTTCTTGCGGTTCATCTTGGCGACGTCGACTTTCTCGGGGCTCTGGGCCTCATGCGGATGCTCAGGCCCGGGATAGACGCGCAAGTTGCCGAGTTGCACACGGCCGAGCGGTCCACGCGGGATCATGCGTTCGATGGCCTTCTCGACCACGCGCTCCGGGAAACGGCCCTCGAGGATCTGCTTCGCCGTACGCTCCTTGACGTGGCCAACGAAGCCGGTGTGCTTGTAATAGACCTTCTGGTCGCGCTTGCGGCCGGTCAGCACCGCATGTGCCGCATTGATGATGATGACATTGTCGCCGCAGTCGACATGGGGCGTGTAGGTGGGCAAGTGCTTGCCGCGCAGCCGCATGGCGACGAGCGTTGCGAGCCGGCCGACCACCAGACCTTTGGCGTCGATCAGCACCCACTTCTTCGTCACCTCGGCAGGCTTTGCCGAAAACGTTTTCATCTGAGGAAATCCGTGCAAGGGAAGATACCCGGACGCTTAGGGCGCCCGACTGCGCGGATTTCTAGATAAGACCGTTGCGCCCGTCAATGCATTGTACAGATATTTATATATGCGAAATCAAAGCCTTACAATTATGGTGTGATGTTACCATGCCAAACGCTAAGTATTTGGAACGGAATAGGTGGACGTCACGTGGGCGATCGGGTCGAGGGATTGTTCGGAAAACAGCAGCACTTCCCCAACTGCGAGACGCTTTCCGAGCTTAAGCAGCTTGGCTTCCGCAAGCAGATCGCGATTAGCTGGCGCCTTCCTCAGAAAATTGATGCAGAGGTTGGTTGTCACCGCGAGCCCTACCGGGCCGATCGCCGACAGCAGCACGATGTACATCGCAGCGTCCGCCAACGTCATCAGTGCCGGTCCCGAAATAGTTCCGCCGGGACGCAGCATGGTCTCGTCAAATCCCTGTCTTATCCGGCACGTTCGACCGTCAGCATGCTCGATCGTGAACGAGTCATATCTAAACATCTGCGGAAGTTCGGCGCGCAGGAAAGCGTCGAGTTCAGCTATGGTCATTCGAGATGCGTTCATTGCGCGTTATCGAATTATCCAGCGGATAGGCCGCCAAGTAACGCCTGGCGGCGAGCGGACATTTAACCTGGCGTCAATCCCACCATCTGGTCAAATCACCGATGTTTCGGACCAGGAATTTCGATGCACTATCGAATCTTCCCGAAATCACCGTGCCGCCCAAGCCCATCGCTGAAGCGCCCCGCCCCCGCCACGCCGTCCGCGATCAGTGCCTCCCGCCCGTTGTACCATTCCTGAATCAGAGCCTCGCGGACGCTAAGGCCATGGCTCTTGATGGCAGACCGTCGGTCGGCGCGAACGCAGACCTGGGGAAAGCGCGCGATCTCTTGCGCGAGCGCTTCTGCTTTGGCGCGAGCCCCTCCCTTCGGGGTCAGGTATTCGCACAAGCCGATCGACATGCACTCCTCGGCCGGCACTTTGCGTCCCGTCAGGATAATCTCGAGTGCGCGGCCCTGCCCGACAATGCGCAAATCGCACCACAATCCCAGCTCCATGCCGCCGGCGACCGCCGGACCTTCAATCGCCGCGATGACTGGCTTGTCCCATTCCAGACGAGATTGTCCGAGCGGACCACGTGGAATTTCGCCCCCGTTGCCGCGCGGCCGGGCCGTTGAAATATCGAGCTCGCCCAGCGGATAGTCGACATTGATCGCGCTGACATATTTGAGGTCCCAGCCGGAACAGAACGCGCCGCCTGCGCCGTAGAATACCGCAACCGCAGCTTCGCTGTTGGCATCGAACTCGAGAAACGCGTCGGTCAGGGCATCCGCGCTTTTGGGATCCATGGCGTTACGGGCCTCGGGCCGATCATGGATGATGGTCCAGACCGGGCCCTCCTTCTCGGTCCTCACTGTCATCGGAGCCTCCTGTTATTGACGATCTGTTGTTGGTGATCGTTATTTTTTAACGCCGTTATAAATTCTAACACTGTTAGATAAACCGTCAAGTGTGCTAATAAACTGACCAATGGAACAAGAACAGAGAATCGGCCGGCAGAAGGCGGTGAGCGAGCTGAAGCGCGGCCTGATCATGGACGCCGCTCGCAAGGTGTTCGAGGCTGAGGGGCTCGAGGGCGCTTCATTGCGGGCGATCGCGACAGCGGCCGGCTACACGCCCGCAGCGCTCTACTTTCACTTCGAGTCCAAGGAAGCGATATACGCGGAGGTTCTTCGCGAATCGCTGGCCGATCTGGCAAAGGCCGTCGCTCGTGCCATCACGCGCGCCAAGACGCCGGCGGACCAGCTCCGGGCCGCCGCTATGGCATTCTTCCGGTATTACGCCGACAATCCCAAAGACCTCGATCTCGGCTTCTATCTGTTTCGCGGTGGCATGAAGCCGCACGGCCTCGGTAAGGAACGCGATGAGATCCTCAATACGGCCCTTGAATTGGCTATGCATCCGATCGCCGATGCTGCCCAAGCCCTCGGTGCCCGCCATGAGGAAGCAAGATTATTAATGGCGGATATCTTCGCGCATGCGGCGGGGCTGCTGCTTCTGGCCCATACCGGCCGTATCCGCATGTTTGGTGCATCGGCGCCCCGCCTCATGGAGCGATTTGTGGATGGCGCGACCCTGGATCTGACCGAGAAGAAAAAGAGGTAATGGATCGTCGCCAGCGCGCGGGGCTTTTTCCGTGACGCACCAAGCCGGACTCGCAAACCGTGTCCGGACCTCATTTTGGTGCGCATGGGACGATTGGCGCCCGGCGGACGATTGCATACATTACCCGTGTGCCCGGCGAGCTATTGGAACTTCGGATGAGAAACCAGACCGCACGCGCCGCGACGCCGCAATCGCCGATCCTCCTGCGCGAGACGCTCGGCAGCGTCGCCGTGCTCACCCTCAATCGGCCGGCCGCGCGCAATAGCCTGTCGGAGGCAATGATCGCCGGACTGCATGCGGCGCTCAACGATATCGCCGACGACAAGAATATTCGCGCGCTCGTGATTGCGGCCAACGGCCCGGCCTTCTCGGCCGGCCATGACATGAAGGAACTGACCGCCCGCCGCAGCGATGCCGACCGCGGGCGCGCCTACTTTGCGCAAGTCATGAACGCCTGCAGCGCCATGATGCAGGCGATCGTGCATCTGCCGAAGCCGGTGGTGGCCGCGGTGCAGGGGATTGCGACCGCCGCCGGTTGCCAATTGGTGGCAAGCTGCGACCTTGCGGTCGCATCTGAGGCCGCGAGCTTTGCGACGCCCGGCGTTGACATCGGATTGTTCTGCTCGACGCCGATGGTGGCGCTGTCGCGCAACGTGCCGCGCAAGCAGGCGATGGAGATGCTGCTGACCGGCGAACCGATCCCGGCCGCCACCGCGCGCGATATCGGCCTCGTCAACCATGTTGTTCCCGCGGGCAGCGAACGCGCCGCCGCGATTGCGCTCGCACAAAAGGTCGCGCTGAAATCCGCCTACGTCGTAAAACTTGGCAAGACGGCATTCTACCGGCAGGCCGAGATGAGCCTTGCAGACGCCTATCGCTATGCGTCAGAAGTGATGACCGAGAACATGCTGGCGCGTGACGCCGAGGAAGGTATCGGTGCCTTTATCGAAAAGCGCGAGCCGAAGTGGCAGGATAGGTGAACCTCGTCCTGAGGAGCGGCGGTTTCGCCGCGTCTCGAAGGATGAGGCCCGCACTGCGGCCTCATGGTTCGAGACGCGCTTCCGCGCTCCTCGCCACGAGGGGACAGGGACCGGAGAATGAATCACGACGCCTACCCCGACAATTACATCCGCGGCATTCTCAATGGCGTGAAGTCGATCGCGATGGTCGGTGCCTCGCCGGTCAATGTGCGGCCGAGCTATTTCGCGTTCAAATATCTGGCGCAGCGCGGCTATGACATGATCCCGGTCAACCCCGGCCATGTCGGAAAGCTCCTGCTCGGGAAGCCCTTCGTGGCGTCGCTGCTCGATATCGACCGGCCCATCGACATGGTTGAAATCTTCCGCAATTCCAGCCACATCATGCCGGTGGTCGATGAAGCACTGAGACTGAGCCTGCTGCCGAAAGTGATCTGGATGCAGCTCGGCGCGCGCGACGACGACGCCGCCGCAAAGGCGGAGGCCGCCGGGCTAAAGGTCGTGATGAACCGCTGCCCGAAAATCGAATACGGCCGGTTGTCGTCGGAGATTTCATGGATGGGCGTCAACTCACGTACGCTCAGCTCCAAGCGCGCACCGCTACCGACGCAGGGCATGCGGCTGTCGCTGGACCGCACCAGCGTCGGCGGCGGCGAGACTGCGGCATCCGACCGCGCCGCCAAAAACAAGAGCGAGCTTTCCTGACGCAATTGCGAAACGATTGTGCTGCCGAAAGGTGGCAGCAAGCACTGCTTTTTCAAAACAACCCGCCAAACCCCTGGCCGCCTTGACGGCACCCGCGGCGACCGCGATTGTCCCTCATTCGGGCAATCCTGCTCCGCCTCGAATACACACCGTGCCGTCTGCCCATCTCGCGCGATGCGGCCGCATGACCGCCGCTGGCGCGGATGACACGCTCGCAAAGGAAAAAGAATGACCGACCGCCTTCCGGGATTTTCCACCCTCGCCGTGCATGCCGGTGCGCAGCCCGATCCCACCACCGGGGCGCGGGTGACGCCGATCTATCAGACCACGTCATTCGTGTTCAACGATGCCGATCATGCCGCTTCGCTGTTCGGCCTGCAGGCGTTCGGCAATATTTATACAAGGATTGGAAATCCGACCAACGCGGTATTGGAGGAGCGCGTCGCCGCGCTCGAAGGTGGCACCGCGGGCCTTGCGGTCGCATCTGGACATGCCGCGCAGGTCGTGGTGCTGCAGCAATTGTTGAGACCGGGCGACGAGTTCATCGCCGCGCGCAAGCTCTATGGCGGCTCGATCAACCAGTTCACCCATGCGTTCAAGAGCTTTGGCTGGAACGTGGTGTGGGCTGACCCCGACGATATCGGCAGCTTCGAGCGCGCGGTCACCCCGCACACCAAGGCGATCTTCATCGAATCGATCGCCAATCCCGGCGGCAGCATTACCGATATCGAGGCGATCTCGGCGGTGGCGCGCAAGGCCGCCGTGCCCTTGATCGCCGACAACACGCTGGCGACGCCCTATCTGATCCGCCCGATCGATCACGGTGCCGATATCGTCGTGCATTCGCTGACAAAGTTTCTCGCCGGTCACGGCAATTCGATCGGCGGCATCATCGTCGATGCCGGCACCTTCGACTGGTCAAGGGACAACAAATATCCGATGCTGAGCGAGCCGCGGCCCGAATATCACGGCATTAAGCTGCACGAGACTTTCGGCAATTTCGCCTTTGCGATCGCCTGCCGCGTGCTGGGCCTGCGCGATCTCGGCCCGGCGCTGTCGCCGTTCAATGCGTTCTTGATCCTGACGGGCATCGAGACTCTGCCGCTGCGCATGCAAAGGCATTGCGAGAATGCCAAGGCGATCGCGGAATATCTCTCCGGTCATTCCGCGGTGACATCGGTGAGCTATGCCGGGCTCCCCAGTGACAAATACAACAACCTGGCGCGCAAATATTCGCCAAAGGGCGCGGGTGCGGTGTTCACTTTCAGCCTCAGGGGCGGATATGACGCCGGCGTCAATCTGGTGTCGAACCTGAAACTGTTCTCGCATCTCGCCAATGTCGGCGATACCCGCTCGCTGGTGATCCACCCGGCGTCGACCACGCACAGCCAGCTCGATGATGCCGCGAAGGTCAAGTCGGGCGCAGCACCCGACGTGGTGCGGCTGTCGATCGGCATCGAAGACAAGGAAGACCTGGTCGCGGATCTCGAGCAGGCGCTCGGCGCCTAAATTATTCGGAGTTAACCAATCGTTTATCATGCTTCTGGATGATGTTGGCGCCGACGAAGTGAGCACCCTGTGGCTCGCGTCCGACGGGAAGTGTCCCCCGAGAGGCCGGATAATTCGGAAATGCCGATGTTGCGCGTCGCAGCGCTCGCTCTTTTCACGATCGCATCGGCGAGTGCCGCGTGCGCTGCCGACCTTCCATCCTATGGCCGGCGCCAAGCGGCACCGGCCTACGTCGAGCGCGATCCGGATTTGCTGATTACGCCGGCCGACGGACCCGGTGGCTATCTCCAGAATTTGCCGGGCACACCGATACTGCCGGGCTCCTCGACGATCCCAGGCTATTATGGGCGCGCGTTTTCCTACGACTACCAGGGCCCCTACTACGGTGGGCCCTACGTCGGCTATTGGTGGCGCCTGCCCTACGCCTGCGGCGTTTACGGCTATTGTTGACCGGTTGTATTAACCGAGCTGACCGACCGGCGCGGCGACTTGTTGCCGCGCCGATTGCGGCCGCCGCGCCGCCAGCCGCTCGGCTTGCAATACCGCCAGCGTCAGCACGGCGATCGCTGCGGCCTGATGTGCCAACGCCAACGCAATCGGCACCTGATTGAGCAGCGTCAGGATGCCGAGCGTTGCCTGCACGGTGATGCCCGCGAGCAGCCATAGCGCGCCGCTGATCGCGGCCGTCCCCACCCGTGATCGGGCGGCGTCGAACGCGTGGAGCGCCGCCAGCCCAAACAGCGCGTAGGCGGTCATCCGATGCTCGAACTGCACGGTCAAGGCATTGTCCAACAGGTTGCGCCACCACGGCGTTTCAAACCATAGCCGCGCCGCCGCGGGAACGAGCGAACCGTCGATATCGGGCCAGGTATTGTAGAGGAGGCCTGCGCGCAGGCCCGCAACCAGCGCGCCCAGATAAAGCTGCATGAAGGTGAGCACCACGAGCGCGACGCTGGCTATCTTCAGGCGAGCCGCGCCCGCAATCGACACCCCCTCGGCCAGCCGGCGCAAGGTCCAGACCACGGCCGCAAAAATCAGCAGCGCCAGCACCAGATGCGTGGCGAGGCGATATTGCGAGACTTCCACGCGTTCGGAAAGCCCTGAGGCCACCATCCACCAGCCTACCGCGCCCTGTAGCGCGCCAAGCGCGAAGATCAGCCACAACCGCCGCTTCAACTCCGCGCTCAAGCCGCCGCGCCACAGGAACCAGAGGAACGGGATCAGGTAGACGGCACCGATCGCGCGCCCGAGCAGTCGATGGCTCCATTCCCACCAGAAGATCGTCTTGAATGCGGCGAGGGTCATGCCGGCGTTGAGCGCGTGATATTGCGGGATGGTCTTGTAGGCATCGAACGCCTGCGTCCATTGCGCCTCGGTGAGCGGCGGCAGCGCGCCGGTGACTGGCTTCCATTCGACGATCGAAAGCCCGGACTCGGTAAGCCGCGTGGCGCCGCCGACCAGCACCATGATCGCGATCAAGAGCGCGACCGAAAACAGCCACCAGCGGACGGCGCGTTTCTCGGGCGTGCGTTGTGCGGAAATCGAAGTCATGCCAAGGCTTGAATGAATTCTCTGGCTTGAATGAATTTTCGCGCCCCTTATAGTCCGCCCCTCCCCGCGCGCAAGCTGCGCGGGCCGCAACAAAACCGCACATTTCCGCCATGACCATCCGCAGCCGCAAGTTCGTTGGAACCATCGCTCTGTTGCTGCTGGTGGTGGTGTGGTCGTTGCTCGGCATGACGGCCGCGCAAACGCCGTGGCTTGCGAATTCCGGCGTGCTGCAGGCGATTTTCTATGTAGTGGCCGGTCTCGGCTGGGTGCTGCCGGCGATGCCGATCGTGAGCTGGATGGCGCGGCCTGACGCTTAAACGGCCGGGCTGTTCCGCGTCGGCTTCACCGGCGCGAAGGGGGCGCCCGAAAGCAGCACGCGCATGGCGCGCAGCGAACCCAGCCGTCCATCCCAACTGATGCGCGGCAGCGCGTACAAATTCGTGCGCCCCGCCGCTTCCACGATGCCCGGGATCGTGGAGACCGCGCTGGCAAACCCGGCCTCTTCGGCCGCCATCACCAGATGCGTTCGCCGCCAGGAAGCGGGGTCGCCGAACGGATAGGCAAAATGCCTGATCTGCCGCTGGAGGGCGGTCTCCGCGACCGCCTTGCCCATCGTCATTTCGCGCAGCGCTGCACCATCCTTCAGGCTCGACAGCGCGGAATAATTCACCGTCGCGCTGCCAAACGTCACGTTGGGATCGGCCGCAAGCCTGGCAAGGTCACTCCAGTCCATCGCTGCTTCGCGCGACAGCCCCTTCAGATCGACCGAGTATCGTTTGCACAGATCCATGATCGCGGCCGAGAGCTCAGGCGGCGCCAACGTGCGCATCCAGCTCTCGAGAAATTCGTGGACGTGATATTTCTCCGCCGTTGTTGCGGTGGTGAAATGCCGTTCCCTGCGATCGATGACGAGGCTGACGCGGCTTTCGCGCGCGAGAATTTGCTCGAGTGCAAGCCACCAGGCCTCGCCGACGCCGTCGGGAAACGCCGTGGGCACATAGACCGTGAAGGGAACGCGATGGCGCGACAATACCGGATAGGCCGATGTGATCAGATCCCTGTAGACCCCGTCGAACGTCAGGCACACAAACCGCCGCGGTCCGCTCATGATCACCGCGCGCCGGCAGGCCTCGTCCATATCGACAATGTCATATTTCCAGCGCTTCAACGCCCTCAGTGTTCGATCGAGAAATCTCGGGGTAACTTCGCGGGATTTGAGAGGCTGAAAACGGCCGGGGCGCCGGGGGCGCACGCGTTCGAACCGCAGGATGGCGCCCGCGCCGCGGCGTTCGGTCCAGCTGCGGCCGCTGAAATAGGCGAGCTCGAGCCCCAGGCTCGTCAACAATATGTTGTCGGATGGCAAATTCCCGCCTCTTGATCCGGCGAATCCCGACCTTTAAGGCCGGCTTAGTCATTACCCTTTGTTGACACTTCTTTGCAAAGGTCGGCTGAAGCTGAAAAATCTAAATAGTTCCCTGGAGACGGGTTTCGCGATGACCATGGCTGCCGCGATCGAGAGCCGGACGGCAGAAGCGTCAGCGCGGTCGCGGATGAGCCGTATCGCGCGCGTCGATATCGTCACCGATCTTGGCGATGCCGAACCGATCTGGCGCCGTCTCGAATATCCGACGCAACTGTTCACGCCCTATCAACGCTTCGACTTTCTCGCCAATTGGCAACGGCAGGCCGGCGCGCGCGCGAACGCAACCGCCTTCATCGTGATCGCCTATGACGGCGACGGCCGGCCGCTGCTGCTGTTGCCGCTGACGCTCGTGCACGAGCACAGCGTTCGCGTCGCATGCTTCATGGGCGGCAAGCACACGACGTTCAACATGGCGTTGTGGGACAAGGATTTCGCCTGCGAGGCCAGCGCTGCCGATCTCGCCGCGCTGCTGTCGGGAATTTGCGAGCGATCCGCCGCCGACGTGCTGGCGCTGACGCAACAGCCGCTACGTTGGCGGGATGTTTCAAATCCGTTTGCCAGCCTGCCGAAACAACCCTCGGCCAACGATTGCCCCGTGCTCACGATGGTGCCGGGCGCACCGCCCACGGACAGGATGAGCAATTCGTTCCGCCGCCGGCTGAAAAGCAAGGAACGCAAGCTCGACGCGCCGGGTTATCGTTATCACGTTGCCGATACCGACGCCGAAGTCGCGCGGCTGCTCGACTGGTTCTTCCGCGTCAAGCCGTTGCGGATGGCGGAACAAAAGCTGCCCAACGTGTTTGCCGAAGCGGGCGTCGAGAATTTCATCCGTGACACCTGCCTGACACGACTGACCGGCGGCGGTCGCGCCATCGATATCCATGCCCTTGAATGCGATGAGGAAGTCATCGCGCTGTTCGCCGGTGTCGGCGACGGATATCGTTTCTCGACGATGTTCAATACCTACACGATGTCGGAGCGTTCGCGCTACAGCCCCGGCCTGATCCTGATGCGCAACATCATCGATCACTATGCGGAGCGCGGCTATGGCCTTCTCGATCTCGGCATCGGGTCGGATGACTATAAGCGCCAGTTCTGCAAGAGCGACGAGCCGATCTTCGACAGTTTCGTTGCGTTGAGCGCGCGCGGAAAACTGGCCGCATTCGTGATGTCAGGCACTAGTCGCACCAAGCGGCTGGTGAAGCGCAACGAGATGCTGTTGCATCTCGCGGAGAAGCTGCGCCGCGGCCTGCGTTGAAAATTCAGGCCGCTACCACGCGCGGGTCAGTCTCTGCTGCGTCAGGAGGCTGCACTGCCTTGCTCAGCATGACCACTTCGGAGAAACCGACCGCCTTGAGCTGTTCGCACATCCGCATGCGGCTGTCCTGCTCCATCGACGGATCCGGCACAACCACCGCGCGCGCGTTCGCCGTCAACAGTTCGGCGGGCAGATCGGACGCGGTTCCGGCGTCGAGCAGCACGTGGTCGTAAGCCCTGAGCAGCGCATCGATCGCGAGCACAAGGCGCGGCGATTGCAACAGCCTGCGGTCCGAACCCGGGCGTCCGGCGCTGACGAGGGATCGATGTCCCAGAGATCGGCGACGAAGCCGCGAGATCGACGACGACGACGCGCGCCTCACGCGCCATCAGCCGGGCAAGCGTCAGCGTGGTCAACGTGATGCCTTCCGTCGACGCGGTGCCGAGCACGGTCACTTTGCACGTCCCCTCATCGGCGCCGCGCAATGCTTCGGCGAGCCGTTCGATTTCGTCCAACTCGGTCGCGATTTCCGGGGCTCCGCCTGCGACCGGCTCGCTATCGCTGGATACAATTGCTGGTGACGCGTGGATCGAAGCGGACGGGGATATGAACCCGGCGGCTGCGCGCGGCGCGGTCAGGCGCAGGAGTTCGCCGGTGAGGATCGCACCGCCCGAGAGCAGCAACGTCGCCAGCGTCGCGATCAGCACGATCGGCAATTTCTTCGGATAGGCCGGGGTATTCGAAACGATGGCGCGGGAAATGATGCGGCCATCGGCTGGCGCCGTATCGATATTCTCGCGGGTATTGGCCTCGCGGTATTTGGCAAGATAGGATTCGAGCAGGTCGCGCTGCGCCTTGGCTTCGCGCTCCAGCGCCCGCAGCTGGACGTCCTGGCCGTTGCTCGAAGACGCCTGCTTCTTCAGCTGCTCCAGGCTCGCGCTCAGGCCTTCGACCCGCCCGCTAGCAATCCGCGCATCGTTGTCGAGCGAGCGCGAGATCTTGCCGGCCTCGTCGCGAATCTGGCGGTCGAGATCGGCGAGTTGCGCCTTCAATTCCTTGATGCGAGGATGATGGTCGAGCAAGGTCGACGACTGTTCCGCCAACTGCGCGCGCAGGGTCACGCGCTGCTCCGATAGCCTGCGCATTAGTTCCGAGTTGAGCACTTCGGACGCCTCGATCGGCTTGCCGCTCTGAAGCATTTCGCGGATCAGGCGCGCCTTGGTTTCGGCATCAGACTTCAGCGCGCGCGCGTTGTTCAATTGCGTGTTGAGCTCGCCCATCTGCTGGTTGGAGAGGGAGGTATTGTTCGTACCGATGAACAGGCTCGACTTGGAGCGAAAATCCTCGGCACGGGATTCGGCCTCCGAGACCTTGTTGCGCAAGTTTTCGATCTCGCCCGACAACCACTGGCTGGCGGATTTGGCCTGCTCCTGCCGGGCGTTTTGCTGTAGCACCAGATAACCGTCGGCGATCGAGTTGGCGACACGGGCGGCGAGCTCGGGATCACGCGACTGGAATTCAATCACGATGACACGCGATTTGTCGACGGCGTACGCGGTGAGGCGGTCGAAGTAGGCGTCGAGCACGCGCTCTTCCGGCGTCAGCGAAAACGGGTCGCGGCCGATCCCGAACAGCGCCAACAGCGATTTCAGCGGCGCAGCCCCCTGCAGTACCGGATCGAATTCCGCCCTCTCGGCAAGCCTGTTCCTCTTGATGATGTCGCGCGCCAGATCGCGCGAAAGCAGGAGCTGGACCTGACTGGTGACGGCCTCGGCATCGAGCGCTGTGCGCTCCTCGTTGCGCTCGCCGTTCGGCCGCAGGAAGACGTTTTCGCGCCCGTCGATCAGGATGCGCGCCTCGGATTTATATCGCGGGGTCACCAGATTGACCGCCATGATCGCGATCACGGCGGCGAGCATCGTCGGAGCGATGATCAAGGCTCGCTTGCGCATCAGGACCTGGCCGAGCGCGCGCAGATCCAGATCGCCGGATGGGGGATCCGCGACCGGCCCGGTAACTGCCGGCGCCGGCACGGCCAAGGTCTTTTCGACCAACGCTTTGGCCATGCCCGCACGCCAGAACGCTAAACGCATCGCACACCCCCGCCGACGCAACTGCTCTACGGCAGCCTGGCGATTACACTCCATTAAGGTTGCCGCCGGGTTAATCGGGCCGATTTGAGGGCGCGAACAGGCGGCCACTGGCGGCGTCGGTCATGTTTTGTTAACCATGAAAGCTCCTAATCGGAATCAAGATTTTCCCTTAGGTGTCCCATCCGCGAACGCTGGTTTTGAACATGGCCCCGCAACCAAACCAGCCGCTTCGTATCCTGCATGCGATACGCCCGCCGGTCGGCGGGATTTTCCGTCATGTCCTCGATCTTGCCCATGGACAGGCCGATCGCGGCCACCACGTCGGCATTCTCGCCGACAGCCTCACCGGCGGCGAGCGCGCCGACCAGGCATTGGCCGAACTCTCGCCGCGGCTCAAGCTTGGCGTTCACCGCGTTGCCATTCACCGCGAGCCTTCGCCGGCCGACATGCTGGCGTGGGTGCATTTCACGCGCCTGATCCGGCGCCTGAAGCCCGACGTGCTGCACGGACATGGCGCCAAGGCTGGAGTCTTCGTCCGCGCCATGACGCGCGGACGCGGTATCATTTGCGTCTACACGCCACATGGCGGCTCGCTGCACTATCCGCCCAACACATTCAAGGGCGCGCTCTACGGCCGCATCGAACGCGCGCTGATGAATCGCACCGATCTGTTCCTGTTCGAAAGCGCTTACGCTCGCGACACCTATCAGCGCATGATCGGTGTACCTACGGGGCTGGTACGCTGTGTGTTCAATGGCGTGACCGCGAATGAGTTCGATCCGATTGCGTTGGCCGAGGACGCGACCGACGTCGTCTATGTCGGCGAATTCAGGCACATCAAGGGCGCCGATCTTTTGGTCGACGCGGTGGCGCGGCTGCACGCCGACGGCCGACCGGTGACGTTGACGCTCGCGGGCGACGGCGAGGAAATGTCGACGCTCACGACGCAGGTGGAGAAGCTCGGGCTGAGCGAGTCGGTGCGTTTCATCGGCCACGTCAAGGCGCGCCACGGCTTCTCCAAGGGCAGGCTCCTGGTCGTTCCCTCCCGCGGCGATTCCATGCCCTACGTCGTGATCGAGGCGGGCGCTGCCGGAATCCCGATGGTCGCCGCCAATGTCGGCGGTATCCCGGAGATTTTCGGGACCCATTCCGAAGCGCTGTTTGCTCCAGGTGTCGTCGGCGCGATCGCGGACGCGATCGAGATGGCGATAGAGGATCCGGACGCCGCATCGGCGCGGGCAAAATCGCTTCGCGAACGCATCTTCCTGCATTTCTCGCAGAAGGCGATGGTCGAGGGGGTCTTGGCCGGCTACCGCGATGCGATTGAAGCAAACCCAACGCGATAGACTGCTAACCGTTATTTACCAGCGTAACCGTTTCTTCCGATTTGTCCTTTAAGCCTCGACCCTGAGAAATTCCGCTCGGCTGCCTCCATTCGGTGGGCGTGCCTTGCGAAGACGGACCTGGACAAGTGGAACCGATCAACGCGTGCTCGACGTTAGATGACGCGGCAACGGCCGCGGCTATCGTTACATCTTCAGCCGATCGCTCCCCCGTCGAGCGCCGACGCCGCCTGTCGCAGGCCGCGCTCGCCGTCACCAAGCAGAAGGTACGCCGCGCTTATTCGCCGGTCGTGATGGCGGGAATCGTTCGCCTCGCTGACTTCGTCCTGCTCAGCCTTGTCGGTATTGCGCTCTATATCGGCTACGTCGTGCCGCTTTCCGGCTTCCGCTGGGAATATATCGCGGCGATCTTCGGCATGACCGCGGCCGCCGTAGTCTGCTTCCAGGCTGGCGATATCTATCAGGTGCAGGTGTTCCGCGGCCAACTCGGGCAGACGACGCGGATGATCTCATCCTGGGCCTTCGTGTTCTTGCTGTTCATCGGGGCGTCGTTCTTCGCCAAGCTCGGCGGCGAGATTTCACGGTTGTGGCTTTCGGCGTTCTTCTTTGCCGGCCTCGGCATACTGACTGCCGAACGGCTATTCCTGCGCTCGATGGTTCGCAGTTGGGCGCGGCAGGGCCGGCTCGACCGGCGGACCATCATCGTCGGCTCCGACCAAAACGGCGAGCAACTCGTCGCGGCGCTCAAGGCCCAGGACGATTCGGATATCGACGTGCTCGGCGTGTTCGACGACCGTAACGACAATCGCGCACTCGAGACCTGCGCCGGCAGCCCGAAGCTCGGCAAGGTCGATGATATCGTCGAGTTTGCGCGCCGTACCCGTATCGACCTCGTGTTGTTCGCGCTACCGATCTCGGCGGAGACGCGGATCCTCGAAATGCTGAAGAAGCTGTGGGTGCTCCCGGTCGACATCCGCCTCTCGGCCCACACCAACAAGCTGCGCTTCCGCCCGCGTTCCTATTCCTACCTTGGCAAGGTCCCGACCCTCAATGTGTTCGAGGCGCCGATCA
>VAZV01000240.1 GCA_005884765.1 Alphaproteobacteria bacterium | reverse complement strand
CAACAGCTCCTCGTCGGTGAAGCCGAAATAGGCCTTGCCGACCGGCACCAATTGCTCGCCGTCCTCGCCCGAGGTCCACACCCCGAACGTATAGTCCGAATAGTACGACGAGCGCTTGCCATGGCCGCGCTGCGCATACATCAAGACGGCGTCGATGATGTGCGGGTCGCGCTTCCATTTCCACCACTGCCCTCTCGGCCGGCCGGGCAGATAGGGCGCGTCGCGGCGCTTCAGCATCACGCCCTCGACGGCTTCCGCATCTTCGCCTGCGCCGGCGTCAACCGGATCGGCGCGCGCCGCGGCTAGCGCCTGCCAATCGTCGAAGGCGATCGTCGGCGACAGGTCAATACTGACATCGCCGAGCTTCCTGACGAACTCTTCCAGCTTTGCCCGGCGCTCGACAAAGGGCAATTCCCGCAAATCGTTGTCGCCGTCGGCGAGCAGATCATAGGCGCGCAGATGGATCGGATAGTCCTTGGTCAGCTTGGGCGAAACCACTTTGCGATTGAGCCGCTGCTGCAAGACGTTGAAGGTCTGGACGCGACCGTCGCGAACCACCAGCAATTCGCCGTCGAGCGCAGCGGGCAGATGCAGCGAGGGCAACAGATCGGGAAAGCTTTTGGTGATGTCCTCGCCGCTGCGCGAATAAAGCCGCACCACGTTATCGCCATGCGCGTCGCGGCCACAGACCGCCTGCACGCGAATGCCGTCCCATTTCCATTCCGCGATATAGTCGGACGGGTCGAGACCGGCAAAATCCGCATCCTCGATCGCGTGGGCCAGCATCACCGGACGAAACGGGGCGGGGTCGAGATTGACGGGTTTCTCGCCGCGGCCTTCCAGCCAGGCGAACAGATCGAGATAGGGCGGGGCCATGCCCGGCCACATCAATTCGATGTCGTGGGGATCCTTGTCGCCAAGCGCTGCGGCCGCGGTCTTCGCAAGCCGCGCCGAGATGCCGATCCGCATCGCGCCGGTGAGGAGCTTTAACAGCGCCCAGCGGCCGGTCTCGTCGAGCTCCTCGAGCCAGCGCGCGAGCTGGCTTGGCAATTCGCTCTTGCCGAGGGTGCGAAGCGTGGTGACGACCTCGGTCAGGGTCGGCGGCGGGTTGTTGTGAAGGTTGTGGGCGCGTTGGTCACGGTTATCATCGCGCCCGGGGCACCCCCCTCCCTGACCCTCCCCCGCAAGGGGGGAGGGAACGGAGCGAGCTCTGGTCGCGGCTCTGGAGATTGTTTGAGCTGATTGCCCAGCACGCCGCTCGGCCCCCTCCCCCCTTGCGGGGGAGGGCCGGGGAGAGGGGTAGCCCAGCAAAGATTCTTCGCGATCCATCGCTCCCTTCGGCCACATCAGCGCCACCGTCTCGGAGAGGTCGCCGACGTAATCATAAGACAACGCGAACAGCACCGGATCGGTGCGTTCCGCGACCAGGTCGCGGATCAGCGATGGCTTTGCGTGCTTGAACGACAGCGCGCCGGTCAGCGCCGCCAGCGCATAGCCGCGATCGGGGTCTTCGACCTCGCGGAAATAGGCTGATATCAGCCGCAGCTTGTTATTGCGGCCGGGCTCATAGGCGAGGCGGTCCAATAATTCGGCAAAGCGATTCATGCCTCGGCCTCTTCGCCCGGCAGCAGCGTCTCGCTCTCCTCCTCGTCGCCATAGCCGACCAGATCGAGCGGCCGGGCGGCGAGGCCCTTTGTTTGGCACCAATGCACCAGCGCATCTTCCTGGCCATGGGTGACCCAGACTTCGCCCGCGCCGGTGGCCTCGATGGTTGCGGTCAAGCCGTCCCAGTCGGCATGGTCGGAGATCACCAGCGGCAGTTCGACGCCGCGCTGGCGCGCCCGCGCGCGAACGCGCATCCAGCCCGAGGCGAACGCCGTGACCGGATCGGGGAAACGCCGCGTCCAGATGTCGGAGGTCGCGGTCGGCGGCGCCAGCGTGATGGTGCCGGCGAGATCGCCCTTCCTCGCGCCCCGGACCGGGCGCAGCTCGCCGAGCGCCACCCCGCGGCTCTCATAGTAATGCGTGATCTTTTCCATCGCGCCATGCAAATAGATCGGCGCGTCGTGACCGGCCTCGCGGAGCAATGCGATCACGCGCTGCGCCTTGCCGAGCGAATAGGCGCCGACCAGGTGCGCACGCTCGGGGAATAGCGCGACCGATGCCAGCAGCTTCTTCACCTCATCGGCCGCATTGCCGTGGCGAAATACCGGCAGGCCGAACGTGGCTTCGGTGATGAAGACATCGCACGGCACCACCTCGAACGCCGCGCAGGTCGGATCGGGCGCGTCCTTGTAGTCGCCGGAGGCGACGATGCACGTGTCGTTGCAGGTGACCGCGACCTGCGCCGAGCCCAGCACATGGCCGGCGGGGTGGAATTTGATGGTGACGTCGCCGAGCCGGACCTGCTCGCCGTAGCCTAGCGCCTGGGTGCTGCGAGCGAAATTGTCGCCGTAACGCAGCCGCATCATGTCGAGCGTCTCCTGGGTCGCCAGCACCGCGCCGTGACCGGCCCTGGCGTGGTCGGAATGGCCGTGGGTGATCACGGCACGCTCCACGGGCCGTACCGGATCGATATGAAAGCCGCCCATCTTGCAGCACAGGCCGGCGGAGACAGGCATCAGAATGTCTTGCGGACGCATTTTTGTCATATAGGTTCGCGTCAGCTTCATTCGAGTCGTTCCTTCGCGCCTTTGTCCGGTTCCGAAAATGCCCGCGCGCCTGTTTCTGTCCTCCGGCGATCTCGTCGCCGACCGCGGGTTTGAATTCGCGCGCGATCTGCAATTGAAAGGCGATTCTGTGGCGGCCGCCGATCTGCTGATGCAGGCCATTGAGCTCGCGCCGAATTTTGCCTCCGCATGGTTCACGCTCGGCGAAATCCGCACCGCACTCGGCCGGCGCGACGAGGCGATCGCAGCGTTTCGCAAAGCCCGCGCCGCCGATCCCGGCGACCGCCATGGCGCAAGCCTCAAGCTGATGCGGCTCGGCGCCGAGAAAATCGCTGACATGCCGCGGGCCTACGTGCAGGCGCTGTTCGATCAATATGCGCCGCGGTTCGAGGCGGCGCTGGTCGACGATCTCGATTATCGCGGGCCTTCGCTGCTGTTTCGGGCAGTGCTCGCGGTTCGAGCGGCGGCGAAGAAGCCCGCCTTCTTCAAGCGCGCCATCGACCTCGGCTGCGGCACCGGGCTCGCCGCGAGCGCGTTCGCGAGGGAAGTCGATCGGTTCACGGGTTTCGATCTGTCGCCGAAAATGATCGAGCGCGCCCGTGCAACCGGGCTCTATGCGGAGCTTGAGGCCGCCGACATGGTGCACGGGCTGCGAGGAAGGCCGGACGGCTGCGCCGAACTCGTTCTTGCGGCGGATGCGATGGTCTATTTGTGCGATCTCTCAGCCGTTCTGGCCGAGGTAGAACGCGTGCGCGTTGCCAGCGGCTTGCTGGCTTTCACGGTTCAGCCCCACGAGGGCGACGGCGTCGTTATCGGCGACGGACTGCGCTACGCCCATGGCGCCAACTATCTGCGCGCGAGGATCGCCGCGGCGGGGTTGAAGCTGGCGCATCTTGCGGATTGGTCGGCGCGCAACGAGGACAATGTGCCGGTGCCCGGTCTGGTTGCGGTCGCGACGAAAACTTGAATCTGTGCGCTACGATTTCCGCCCCACGGAAATCGCGGTGGCTTCACGAGCGGCATTGCGCCGCGGAGCCCGCAGTTCGCTATTGCCGAGCCCCTGGGTATGTAGATCATTGCGCAACCTAGGGAGAAACGAACAATGGACAACAAACGGACCAGGCGCGATTTCTGCGCCACCGCGCTTGCCACCATCACTGCATCGGCCATGCCGGCGCCTTTTGTCTCGGCGGCTGAGAAGAAATACGATCCCGGCGCGAGCGACACCGAAATCAAATTGGGACAGACCGTGCCGCATTCTGGCCCCGGCTCGCTCTATGGTGTGTTGGGGCGGGTCGGCGAGGCCTATTTCCAGATGCGAAACGAGCAGGGCGGCATCAATGGCCGCAAGGTCAAGTTCTTCACGCTGGACGATGCCTACAGCGCGCCGAAATGCGTTGAAGCGACGCGGCGGCTGGTGGAGCAGGAGGAAGTGCTGGCGCTGTTCGGCTCGCTCGGCACCGCGCCGCAAACCGCCGTTCACAAATATCTCAACTCGAAAGGCGTGCCGCAGCTTCTGCTAAACACCGGCGCGTCAAAATGGAACGATCCAAAGAACAACAAATGGACCATGGCAGGCCTGCCACTCTATCCTACTGAAGCGCGAATTCTCGCCAAGCACGTCGTGGGCGTGAGGCCGAATGCGAAGGTCGGGATCCTTTACCAGAACGACGATTTCGGCCGTGATTTCCTCAGTCCCTTCAAGCAGGTGCTGGCGGATGCCGGTGGCACGGCCAAAGTGATCATGGAGCAAACCTACGACCTGACCGATCCAACGGTCGACTCGCAGCTCATCAATCTCTCCAAATCGGGCGCCGACGTTTTCTATAATATCTCGACCGGCAAGGCGTCGTCGCAGTCCATTCGAAAAGTCGCCGAGCTCGGCTGGAAGCCGCTGCAATTGCTGTCGGCCGGATCGACTGGCCGCTCGATCCTCAATGCTGCCGGCTTTGAGAATGCGGCCGGCATCGTCGCGATCCGCTACGCCAAGGAGGTCGGCGTGCCGCGTTGGGAAAAGGATCCCGACGTGATGGCGTTCGAGGAACTGCGCCGGAAATATCTGCCCAATGTCGACCCGGACAACACCATCGCCTTTGCTGGCTACGGCCAGGTCGCGACCATGGCGGAGATCCTGCGGCGTTGCGGCGACGATTTGACCCGCGCCAACGTCTTGAAGCAGGCGACTGGGCTGGCCGGCTTCCATTCGCCCTATTTCCTCGACGGCATCACTTACTCTTACACACCGGATGACTACACGCCGATGAAGACGCTCTACATCTCGATTTTCGACGGCAAGGACTGGGATATTTCCGACAAGCCGGTGACGGAGTGAGAGCCTTCTCCCTGTCGCCGCAATGCGCGGGAGAGGTGTCGGCGGGGACCCTCGACGAAACGGCGCTGACGGCTTACCTGTTGAGCCGTGTCGCTCGTTAGCCTGCCTGAACCATCGGCCGAGACGGCCGCGCTATTGCCGGACCGCTTTCGCCGCTGGTTCGCCTCGCGCGGCTGGTCGCCGCGCGAGCATCAGCTCGCGCTGCTGGGCAAGGCTCGCGACAACCGTTCGGCTCTGCTGATTGCGCCCACCGGCGCCGGCAAGACGCTGGCCGGATTTTTGCCGACCTTGGTGGAGCTATCCTCACCAGTTCCGGCGAGCTTCATTTCCACCGGCCGCAGCGTACAGAAGAGCCGCGGGCTCCATACGCTCTACATTTCCCCGCTGAAGGCGCTCGCGGTCGACATCGCACGCAATCTGGAAACGCCCGTTCGCGAGATGGGGCTGCCGATCAAGATCGAGACCCGCACCGGCGACACGCCGGTGTCGCGGCGCCAGCGGCAGCGGCGCTATCCGCCGGACATCCTGCTCACCACGCCGGAGCAGCTGGCGCTGCTGCTGTCCTCCGACGATGCGCCGTTTCTGTTTTCATCCCTGCGACGAATTGTACTCGACGAGTTGCACGCGCTGGTGACGTCGAAGCGCGGCGATCTGCTCTCCCTCGGTCTGGCGCGGCTGTGGCGGCTGGCACCCGAGATACGCGCGATCGGGCTGTCGGCGACGGTCGCCGAGCCGGAGCAGTTGGCGCGGTTTCTGGTGCCGCAACGCGACGGCAGGGAGGCTGCCGCCGACGTCGTGACCGCCGGCGGCGCGGCGGCGCCGATCGTCGAAATGCTCGACACAGAAGAGCGCCTGCCATGGGCCGGCCATACCGCGCGCCATGCGCTCAACGAGGTCTACGACCTGATCAAGCGCAACAACACCACGCTGGTATTTGTCAACACCCGCAGCCAGGCCGAGATGCTGTTCCAGGATCTCTGGCGCATGAATGACGACGGCCTGGCGATCGCGCTGCATCACGGCTCGCTCGATGTCGCCCAGCGCCGCAAGGTCGAGGACGCGATGGCGGCCGGCAAGCTGCGCGGCGTGGTCTGCACGTCTTCGCTTGATTTGGGCGTCGATTGGGGCGACGTCGATCTCGTCATCAATATCGGTGCGCCAAAAGGCGCGTCGCGGCTGATGCAACGCATCGGCCGCGCCAATCACCGCATCGATGAAGCCTCGCGCGCCGTTCTTGTTCCGGCCAACCGTTTCGAAGTGCTGGAATGCGCCGTGGCGATCGATGCGATCGCGGAAAATGCGCAGGATACCCCGCCCTTGCGCACCGGGGCGCTGGATGTGCTGGCACAGCACGTGCTCGGCTGTGCCTGCGGCGAACCGTTTCTATCGGATGCGCTCTATGCGGAGGTGCTGACGGCGGCACCTTATTCGAAGCTGACGCGGGCCGATTTCGACGATGTCGTCGAGTTCGTCGCCACCGGCGGCTATGCGCTGAAAACCTACGAACGTTTCGCGCGCATCAAGCAGGACAAGCTGGGGCGCTGGCGCGTCGCCAATCCCAGGGTGCGGCAAAGCTACCGTCTCAATGTCGGCACCATCGTCGAGGAGGCGATGCTCAAAGTGAGGCTGGTGCGCTCGCGCGGAGTTGCCCGGGGAAATAATAAGGGCTCGACCGGCGTGCTGGGCCGTGGCGGACGCATGCTGGGCGAGATCGAGGAATATTTCATCGAGGGCCTCGTGGTCGGCGACACCTTTGTGTTCGGTGGCGAGGTGGTGCGCTACGAGGCGCTGGTCGAAGATCAGGTCTACGTGTCCCGCGCCAACGACAAGGACGCCAAAGTGCCGTCCTACATGGGCGGCAAATTTCCGCTCTCGACTTATCTCGCCGAGCGCGTCCGTAAATTGCTCGACGATAACAGCGCCTGGAACGCGCTGCCGGACCAGGTGCGCGACTGGCTGTCCTTGCAAAAGCACTTTTCGCGCGTGCCCGGCGTGCGCGAGTTGTTGGTCGAGACCTTTCCGCGCGGCAACAAGCACTACCTCGTCTGCTATCCGTTCGAGGGACGGCTTGCCCACCAGGCGCTCGGTATGCTGCTGACGCGGCGGCTGGAGCGCGCCCGCGCTCGCCCGCTCGGCTTCGTCGCCAATGAATATGCGCTTGCGATCTGGGGATTGGGCGACACAGCGTTCATGGTCCGGCAAGGCAGGCTTGATCTCAACGCGCTGTTCGATCCAGACATGCTGGGCGACGATCTCGAGGCGTGGCTTGCGGAATCCGCGCTGATGAAACGCACCTTCCGCAATTGCGCGCTGATTTCAGGTCTGATCGCGCGTCGCTTCACCGACGAAGACAAGACCAGGCGCCAGGTGCTGTTCTCGACCGACTTGATCTATGACGTGCTGCGCAAGCATCAGGCGGACCATGTGCTGTTGCGCGGGGCGCGCGCCGACGCCGCGAGCGGGCTGCTCGATTTGCGCCGGCTCGGTGATATGCTGTCGCGAATCCATGGCCGAATCATCCACAAGGAACTCGATCGCGTTTCGCCGCTCGCAGTCCCTGTGATGCTGGAAATCGGCCGCGAACAGGTTTATGGCGAAGCATCCGACGAGCTATTGGCGGAAGCCGCCGATGAGCTTGTCAAAGAGGCGATAGGATAGAACGTGACGGCGAGCGCGCAATCTTCGAGAGATGGCCGGACGATGCGCGCTTCGACAGTTTCGATCGCAGGCGTGACTTTGGTGGCCGATCTTTCCGGCGCGCTGTTTTGGGAAGAGCAGAGCCTGCTCATTGTCTCCGACCTGCATCTGGAAAAAGGTTCCAGCTTCGCGGCGCGCGGCGTTCTGCTGCCGCCTTACGATACGGTCGCAACGCTGAGCCGGCTGGCAATCGTGATCGCGCGGCATGATCCAGGCATGGTGATCGCGCTCGGCGATAGTTTTCATGATCGCGACGCGCATCAGCGCTTATCCGATATCGATCGCGGCGCCATCACGGCGCTGCAGGCCCAGCGGGACTGGATATGGATCTCAGGCAATCACGACCCGGCATTGCCGTCCGAGCTCGGCGGTGTGGTGGCGAGCGAGGTCGCGATCGGTCCGATCGCCTTTCGCCACCAGCCGACCGGAGCCGTCGGCGAGATCGCCGGCCATCTGCATCCCAAAGCCCGCGTCGCCACCCGCGGCCGCTCGATGGAGCGGAGATGTTTCGCCTGCGACGACGAGCGCGCGGTGATGCCGGCGTTCGGCGCCTATACCGGCGGCTTGAGCATTCGCGACGCGGCCTTCGCAAAGATATTCCAGCAGCTCGGCTTCATGGCGCATGTGCTCGGCGACAACCGCGTGCACACCATCACCGCCTCGCGGTGTTATTGAGGCGCGCGGCTGTTCTTCACCTCTCCCCGCGGAAGAGCGGGGCGAGTGAGTGCACCGCGCTTGCGGTTAAGCCGCCTTCGCTTGCACGTCGTCGCAGAATTCGGCCAGGCGATCGGCGAGCCGCAACGTCGCGGGGCTTGCGTTGGGGGAGGCCACCAGCGCCACTTCGGTCTTGTCGATCGGCGCAAAGCCGTCCTTGGCGGTGAGGACGCGGTGATCGGCCTGGATCGCCATCTCGGACAGGATGCTCAAGCCCATGCCGGCGGCGACCGCGGCCTGGATGCCGGCGAGGCTTGATGAGGTATACGCCATGTGCCAGGTGCGTCCGGCGCTTTCCAGCGCATGGATGGCGCGGGCGCGATAAAGGCAGCCTGACGGAAAACCGATCAGCGGCACCGATCCGACTTTGGTATCGCGCGGATGGCTCTTGCTGGTCACCCAATGCACCCGTTCCGGCCATGCAGCGATGCCGCCCTTTTCGCTGGCATCGCGCTTGAGCAGCGCGAGGTCGAGGTCGCCGCGCTCAAGACCGCGCCGCAGATAAACGCTCTGGTCGGCGCGCACATCGAGCCGCAGGGTGGGATGCGAGCGCGAAAATGCCGCCAGCAATTTCGCCAATCGATAGGCGGCGAAATCCTCGGGGATGCCGAGGCGCACCGCGCCTTCATTGCCCGGCCGGGTCACGACGTCGCGTGCCTCCTCCGCGAGCGACAACAACCGCCGTGCATAGGACAACAGCCGTTCGCCGGCCTCTGTCGGCGTCACGTCCTTGGCCGTCCGGTTCAGCAAAGGTTGGCCGATATCGTCCTCCAACCGCTTGATCTGCTGGCTGACGGTCGACTGGGTGCGGTGGACGCGTTCGCCGGCGCGGGTGAAGCCGCCGGAATCAATCACCGAGACGAAACTGCGGAGCAGCTCAAGATCAAGCATGCGGGCCATCATTTATAAATCCACTGCATATCAGTCTATCATTTAATTTTCAAATAGCAACGCCTGCTCCTACATCAAGCGGCAAAGGAGACCCCATGTCGCTTGCCCCTCCAATCGCGGTTCCGCGTGCCCGTTTCAATCCGCTGTCGCTTTACATCGGCCTGTTCTGCCTGCTCTGGAGCTTTGCCTTTGTGGCCGGCAAGATCGGCGTCACCGATTGCCCGCCGCTGATCCTGCTCACCGCGCGGTTCTCGCTGGCCGGCGTCTTGATCCTCGGAATTTCGGCAGTTCGCGGCGAGGGCTGGCAGCTCACCTGGCGCGATGCGGCCGTGTTCGCCATCCTCGGCCTCGCCAACAACGCGCTTTATCTCGGTCTCGGCTATACCGGGCTGAAATCCGTCTCCGCCGGCCTCGGCGGCCTGATCGTTTCCGCCAATCCGGTGTTCACGGCCGCGCTGGCCGCGCTGTTTCTCGGGGAAGCGTTGACCTGGCGCAAGGTTGCGGGCCTGTTGCTCGGCATCGCAGGCGTCGCCTTGATCGTCTGGCATCGCATGTCGGTCGGATCTGACAGCCTGCACGGGATCCTGTTCACGCTCGCCTCCCTCGCCTCGATCGTGGCCGGCACCATCCTGTTCAAATTGTTGGCACCAAAGGGCAGCCTCTGGATCGGCAATGGCATCCAGAATCTTGCCGGCGGGCTGGCGCTGCTGCCGTTCGCGCTCACCCTCGCCGACGTCAATGACATCGTGCCGAGCACGCGCCTGTTCGGCGCCTTCGCCTTCCTGGTGCTTGGCGGCTCGATCCTGGCCTACCTGCTCTGGTTCCATCTGTTGAAGGTGTGTGGCGCGACGGCGGCGAGTTCTTACCATTTTCTGATGCCGCCGCTTGGGATGCTGTTCGCTTTTCTGGTGCTCGGCGAACACGTTGAATTCAGGGATCTGCTTGGGATCATTCCGGTCGCGCTCGGCATTTACCTGGTCACGCGTCCCGCTGCCGCGCTCGCGCCACCCGTATTGAGGAGTAACCGATGACCCTATCGATCACACTGATCGGCGGCCCCACCGCGCTGATCGAAATCGACGGCTTTCGGCTTCTGACCGATCCGACCTTTGATCCGCCGGGGGCCTATCAGTTGCCGCACGTCAAACTGGAAAAGCTGGCCGGTCCCGCGCTGACGCCCGACAAGATCGGCAACGTCGACGCGGTGCTGCTCAGCCACGACCAGCACGCCGACAATCTCGACGATTCCGGCAAGGAATTTCTTAAAGTGGCAAAACGCGTGCTGACCACGCAGGCCGGCGCCAAACGGCTCGGCGGTCACGCGGAGGGCTTTGCGCCGTGGGCGACCACAACGCTCTCCGGCAACGACGGCAGTTCGCTCACCGTCACCGCGACGCCGGCGCGCCACGGCCCGGCTGGCATCGAGCCATTATCGGGCGACGTCATCGGCTTTGTGGTCGCCTCGAAAAAAGCGGCCAGCCGCCCGATCTACATCAGCGGCGACACCACCTGGTTTGACGGCGTAGCCGAAGTGGCAAAGCGCTTCAATGCCGGCGTAGTGTTGCCGTTTGCGGGCGCGGCGCAGACCCGCGGTCCTTTCCACTTGACGATGGACACCAACGACACCATCGAGACCGCGCGCGCATTTCCCAATGCGGTGATCGTGCCTGTTCACACCGACGGATGGGCGCATTTCCGCCAAAACGCGCAGGATTTGCGCGCGTCGTTTGATACGCTCGGCTTTGGCAAGCGCTTGAAGATTCTGGAGCCGGGCGTTGCCACTGCGATCGAGATGCCGGGCTAATCCTTGCGGAACACGATCGAGGCCATCCAGCCGGTCATCAGCGCCATGGCGGCGGTGACGAGCCCATAGACCAGGCCGTTCTGGCGCGCGGTGTTGGCGACGAACTGTTCGAAGCCGACCTTGACGATTTCGAACGCGGTTTCGGTGCGCGTCACCAGGCTGCCCGCCGAAAACAGCTTGATCTCGACGTCATAGGTGCCGATCGGCACCTCGGCCGGCAGCGGAATGCCGGTGCGAAACAGCGTCGGCGTCAGGAACGTCACGGCCGACGTATCCTCGCGATAAAGCCCGCGCTGCGAGTGCAGCCGCACGAAAGCGCGGCGGAACACGTCATTCGGCACGACGTCGGCGTAGTCGGGGCCGACGCGCTGGGTCAAAAGCACATTGTCGAGGCCGAGTTGCTGGCGCCGTTCGACTTCAGGCGAGGCGATGTCGGCGAACGGGCGGTTGGAAAACAGCGCGAGATAGCTCGGCACCTGCAGGAACTGACGGTAGTCGGTGTTGATCCAGATCCCGAATTTGCGCTCCTTGCGACGGGTCACCATGTCCGCGCGCGGTCCAGAGACGGTAACCACGAGGTCATAGTTGCCGCGTTGAGCCGGCGTGGAGGCGTCCTTTTCGACCGAGCCGAACAGCACCAGCTCTTCGCCGGAATAGTTCGGCGTCACGGTGACGCGATGGTTGGAGACCGAGACGATCAGCCGCTCGGCCTGCGCCCGTGGGATGGCGAAGGCCATGCCCAGCACCAGCACGGCGAGGATGGCGACATGGTGCCGTGCGCTCATCCCGTCACTCCGGTTTCCCGGATGGTGAAGAGGTCGTCGGGCCGGATCACGAGTTCGATCGCAAAGCGGATTCCAACGGCGAGGACCAGGAGCCCAAGCAAGAGCCGCAATTGCTCGCCGCGGATCTTCTGTCCCGCCCGCGCGCCGAACTGCGCCCCGGTCACGCCGCCGACCATCAGGATCAGCGCCAGCACGACGTCGACCAGGTGGTTGGTAACGGCGTGCAACAGGGTGGCGAATGTCATGGTGACCAGGGTCAGCACCATGGAGGTGCCAATCACCGTGGAGGTTGGGACCCGCAACAGATAGATCATGATCGGGACCAGGATGAAGCCGCCGCCAATGCCCATCACCGCGCCGATAAAGCCGATGATGATGCCGACAATGACGACCGGAATCACCGACAGATAGATCTTGGAACGCTTGAACCGCATTTTTAGCGGAAATCCATGGATCCAGCCGTGGCTGCGGCGCGGCGGGACCACGCCGCGCCGGGTCCGCATCATCGCGCGCAAGCCTTCCCAGAACATCAGTGCGCCGACGGTGGTGAGCAGCGCGACATAGGACAGCGCGATCATCAGGTCGAGTTGGCCGAGTGCGCGAAGTTGCGTGAAGGTCCAGACGCCGAGCGCGGTGCCGAGGGTCCCGCCGGTCAACAGCACGGCCGCCAGCGCCGGGTCAATTGCGCGGCGTCGCCAGTAGGATATGGCGCCGGAAAATGACGACGCGGCAATGTGGCTGGCAACCGAGGCGACCGCGACCGCAGGTGTGATGCCGATGAAGATCAAAAGCGGCGTCATCAAGAAGCCGCCGCCGATGCCGAACATCCCCGACACGAAGCCGACCGCCGCGCCCATCGCGAGGATGAGGAAAATGTTGACGGGCATGTCGGCGATCGGGAGATAAAGCTGCACGGCTGTTTGCTTCTGGCTTGGTTTTTCGATCGGGCATTCTGCCGGGAGTAGAATCCGATCCCCGCGCGGACGACGCGCGAGCGCGGATCAATCGCCGTGCCCCTGCATAACCGAAATCGCAGGCCTGAGGGACTAGGAATCCGCAGGCTATTGGCTTTTTTTGCCGCCGGCTGCTTGCGAATTTTCGATGTGAGTGAAAAAGATTAACGCGCGGCGCGGGCGCAAGCCCTAACGGACGGGATCGGTGATGAGGTTCATCGCGGAAGCTTCCCTGGCGCCGAGCCAGCGGACATCCTTGGTTGCGGACATGGCTTCCACGACGGCGGAGGAGACACCCATCTTCGTCATATAGCTTAGGACCATCCCCGCGGCGCTGGGTGTCGGCGACGGGATCAGCGTCGGGATCACGCCCAGATGCGGACGTCACAAACCGATGGACCCCCAACATCGAGCCTTCAATGCCAATGCGCGGCTTGCCGCCGGCATAGGCTAGCACGCAAGCGCTGGCGCAATAGGAGGGGGTAATGCGACCCGCGGCACTAGCGACGCCGACCGCGGTGGCCAATCCACGCGATCGAATGATTTCGCCCATGATCATGGCCTGATTCAAATCCCCGCCGGGCGAGGATATCACGACGGCGTCGCCCGCCGCGAGATGGGATTCGTCAAGCCTCTCGCGGAACCAACTCGCAGTGGCGGCGCCGATCGTCCCGCTGATGACCAATGCGGGGCGCGAACGGCCCGAACCGTCCAGATCGGCAGCCGCAATCAGCGACGACGTCATGCTCGGTGAAAGATATAAGTCCTTCCAATAGGCCCAGGCCTCCGGCCGCGACAGGTCCCGGTAAGCGCGAATGCCCAAGCCGGACATCAAGAGAATAAAGATGACGACCGATCCGAGACGTCGCTTGTGGCCGGCGGTGCGAAGCGGGGGAGCCGCCGGCTGCCCGGTTGGCTTGCGTGTCGGTGTTACCCAAGGGCCGGTCGGCGACCTTCGCGAACGATCTCCTTCGTCCTGGTCGTCATCGACGGACAATTCGTTTCCTTTCGGCGGCCACGATGATCCTCGACATCGAACCGCCCGGCAGAAATCGCGGCGCCCGCTTGATCGGCGCTTGTCTACACAGCTTCGTCACCGAGGTAAATGTCGGCTGCGGCGGGATCATGTTCCGGAAAAGCGTATACCGGTCTTGCCTCGCCACGAACGCGACGTGGGTTGCGCTGAGATTGTGCTCAAAAGAAATGGCATGACGATTCGAAGAACGTCACGCGAAGGGCGGCACTGCCAGCCGCTTAGCGCGCGGCCGCCGTCCGCCTGGACGGAGCTTGTTTCGCCGCCGGCTTCGCGGCAGTGGCGGGCGCGCTATCCCATCCGCCCGGCGGCGTCGCCACGTTGATGGCATCGTCGGGCTGGGGTTCGGCGGTAAAGGTCTGGAGGCCGCGTCCGCGTCGCCCTGCTCCGCCGCCAGGCTGAACCATTTGAAGGATTCGGCCAGATTCTGTTCGACGCCGATGCCGCGCGCATAGAGGATGCCGAGGTTGTACTGGCTGTCGGCGACGCCGCGATCGGCGGCTTTGCGGAACCACTGCGAGGCGCCCTTGTAGTTGGCGCCACTGCCGCCGCCATCGGCGTCCAGCACGGCGAGATTATGCATCGCCTTGGCGTTACCGCGTTCGGCGGCCTGCAGGTAGTAACGGCGCGCGATATCGACGTCCTTTTTCACGCTCAGGCCCTTTTCGTAGAGGGTCCCGAGCCGGAAGGTCGCAGGCACCACGCCGGCCTGCGCCGCACGGTCGTACCATTTGACGGCCTCGTCGAGATTCGGCGCGATGCCTTTGCCTTCGGCAAAACGGACGCCGACCTCATAGGCCGCGCCCGGGTCACCCCTCAGCGCGGCGGCGCGCAGCACCGGTCCGCCGATCGCGTCCGGCAAGCGCTCGGTCGGCGGTATCTCCACCAGCGCCAGTTTGCCGTTGGCCGGCGTTGTCGGGGCAAGGGGAATGGTCCCGGTGATGTCGGCTGGCGTTATTGTCGAGGCCGGAGCCAATTCGGGAGCCTGCGGAATCACCACCTGCGCGCTGTCGAGCATGTTCGGTGCTGAGCTGTTATTGGACTGCCGGCCGAGCGGTGTCGGCGAGGTCAGCAAGGGCGTGGCCGGGACGGACGAATTATTGACGGGCGGTTGCGCCTGCGGCAGATCGCTCGAACTCTCCATCGCCGGCGGCACGTGCGGTGGCCGGCCGCTCTCGAGGAGCGCCATTGCCAACTTGAAAGAGCCGAGCACGATCGCGACCACGCTCGCGGCAATCAGCACCGAACGGATCTTTGTGGCGACAGTCGAGGGCTCTTTGCCGGCATTGTTGCTGGCCTTGTCGCCGGCGGAGGCCTTCGCCGTGCGCGCGGCCTTTTCGTTGGCAGGCGCGGCCGCGGCGGCCTGGGCGGCACGGCGCGCGGCCGCGATGAAGCTCGACGAGGAGACGGGCTCGCGCGGAGCAGCCGGGATATCGCTGATAGCGCTTTCGGACGCGGCGATCCGCTCCGAAGGCGAAGGCATGCGTCCGCTCGGCCGTGTGCCCGGCTCCAGCGGATGATCCGGGGGCAAATCGGGCGCGATCGCGGAACGCGGCTGCGCGGCATGCGGCTCGAGAATCTCGCTGATCGCCTTCGGCGGCGTCAGCGCGGCGACCGGCGATGCGGGCGATTTCGCAGTATGGAATTCGCGCGGCGCGGCGACGAAATGCGCCTCATCGGCCGCGGGGTTCGGCAATTCGGGCCGTGGCGCCGGCGGCGGCATCGCCGTGCGCGGGGCTGACCGTGGCTCGACGGGGTCGGGAGCCGGGGCAGGGGATACCACTGCCTGGGGCGGCGCGGAGCGAACCACGCGCAGATCGCCTTCGATCATGGCGAGACGATCGACCACATGGCCGAGGGCGCTGTGGACTGTCTCGAGCGAGTCCTGGGTGCGGCGGTCGGTTTCCGACTGGCTGAAGCGGATGTCGGACAGTTCGCGTTTGACGACATCGACCAGCCCTGAGTCCATCGGCTGCGGCGCGTTCGCATTCCGGCTGGTTTCGGCCAGCGCGGCAACGGCCGCATGCTGGTCTTCGAGGTGACGCAGGATGTCCTGCAACCCATCCTCGACCCGGCCGAGATTGCCGGCGCGCTGGTCGCCGAAGGCCTCCAGGCGTTCGAGCAGATACGACACGCGCTGTTCCAGATGGGTCAAGGCGGATGCCTTGTCGTTGCCGACCGGCAGCAGGTCGAGGCGGTCGGACAACGCCCGTAGCGTGCCTTCGATCTGTTCCGAATTGTCGTTGGGCTCGGGCCGTTCGCGATTCTCCAGCGACGAGGTCAGAGCTGCGATGCGCTGTTCCAAGATCGCAAAGGAATTGCTGTTGTCGCCAGCATGCGCCAGTTGGTCGACCTTGGACGACAGCACGCGGATATCGTCGGAAAGCCGCACCAGCGCATCGTTGGAGGCGATATTGGAGACGATGGCGCGAAGTGCAGCGATCGCGGTTTCGAGCTGGCGCACCGTGGAGGGATCGTCGTTGGCGCGCAAGATCAGGTCGAGCTTGGCACCGAGATTGCGGATCGCGTCGTCATAGCCGGCGAGTTGCTCGGCAGGCGTCAGCGAACGCAATACTTCGCGGATTTCGGAGAGCGCGCGCTCGATGCCGGCCAGCGCCTTCTCGTCGATGCCGCTCTGCCTGTTATCGTCGATGCGGCGCGACAGCGAGCGGATTTCGCCCTCGATCGATTCGATCGCGCGGCGCGGCATCGCTTCGGTGATGGCGTGACGGATTTCAGCCAGTTCGCTGCGGAATGCGGCAATCGATTGCTCGATGCCGTCGGGGCGCTGCAGCGCCTCGATCTGGCTCGTGATCTTGAGCAGATGGCGCTCGAGCGCGGAAAAATCCGGACCCGCCGGAGTAGCCGGCGCCGGCATGGCAGGTGCGATAGGCGGCGCGCTGATCGGCGGCAGCGACCGCGGCGGACCATCGAGTTCGTTTTGGCGCGCAGTGATTTCCGCGATCGCGGAATCGAACGAGATCGGGCTCGGCGGCGGTGAGGCGCGATAGACCTCGCCTGCGGCGCGCTCGACCGTCTCGGTCTGGCGCTGCTTGTCGGCAAGCTGGGCTTGGCGTCCGTTTTGCGGATTCGAAATTTGCGACAGCCGCGCATCCAGGCGCGAGATGGCATCGTTCAATTGCCGGGCGACACCCTGCTCGCCGCGGGGCGCTTCGCTGCGCGGGGCGGGACGGGAAATCTGTTCGATCTGGCGGGTGATCGAGTCAAGCCGCTGATGGATGTCGGCGACATCGCGCGCTTCCCGGCTCGCAGACGACTGCATCGGGTTGCCGAAATTCGGAGGGGCGGAATCACCGATGGTCGAAGTGAGCCAGTCGTTGAGCGACATCCCGGCGCGACGCGCCGCGGCCTCGGCGCGCTCGCGTACGGATGGATCGATACCGTCAACACTCCACGATACGCGCGAATTCATGCTTCCGTCCGGTTCCGCCGATCCGGCGCTCCACCTTGCGCCTTCAGCCTCCCCGCGCGTCCCACTGACGAGACAATCGAATTTCGCGCGGGTCGTCTGCCTCAGCTCCTGACTTTTCCGTGTTACGGTAAAGAACGGGTTAAGGAATCGACGCGCCGGGCCCGAAAGTTGCCTCCGGGGTTCGAAATAGGGCGGTGAAGCTGTTGGGCGAAGAACGCGCGGTCGTTTTGGTCAGCCGTTTTCGTGGCGCTCGTCGTCTCCGCGCTCGTTGAGTTCGCGCTCGCCATCTTGGCGTCGGCCGCCGTCGATCGGCATGACCGTTACCCCGGCTGCGGCCGATAGCGTCTCAAGGGCTTCCTCGCACCACTCCGCGACCGCACGTTCATGGCGAAGTCCCATGCGCAGGCAGAGCAGCTTGCCGGTATCGGCTGGCGATGCGGTGCCTTGGGGGAAGCGCTTGTTCAGAATCCGTTCGAAGCGGGAGAGGCGGTCGCGGTGATGTTCCAGCCGCGCCATCAGGTCGGCGCGCAACGGATCGATATCGAGGTTGTCGAGCGCGAACAGCCGCACCAGCATGTCGTCCTTGATCGAAGGTGGACTGCTCGGCTGGGCGCCCCAATGCCGCAGCGCGGCCCGGCCCTCGGAGGTCATGGTGTAGACCAGTTTGTTGGGCTTGCCCGACTGCACGACCTCGCGGCCGACGACGTGGCCGCGATCGCGCAGACGTGTGAGCTCGCGATAGATTTGCTGGTGGTCAGCCTTCCAGAAGAAGCCGATCGACGCGTCGAACGTCTTGGCGAGCTCATAGCCCGTCATGGGACGTTCCGTCAGGCATGCAAGGATTGCGTCACCGAGCGCCAATGCCCCGACCCTCCGCTTCCAGATGCATTGACTTTATGCGTAAAGGTGCATATGCGTCAATATGCATATCAGTCATCGCGTAAGGGAGAAGCCCGATGACCATGACCGCCCTCGACAATTGGTACGACTATGTGAAGTCCCGCGACCGCGCCGTGCTGTGGGACGCGCTTCACCCCGATGCGGTGTTCGAAAGTCCCGTCGTGAACACCCAGCAGCGCGGGCGCGACATCACGTTCAAATATCTCTCCGGTGCGGTGACGGTCCTGGGCACTCCCAGCTTCGCCTTTGTCGGTGAATGGCGGAGCGACACCGGCGCGGTCGTCGAGTTTGAAGGCGAAATCGAGGGCATCAAGATCAACGGCGTCGACATCATCACCGTCGGAGATGACGGCCGCATCACCAATTTCAAGGTGATGGTGCGCCCGCTCAAGGCGGTCAACCTGCTGCACCGGCTGATGGGAGAGCAACTGGCGCAGCCGTGAAGCGATTTCGGCCTCGGGCGCCGCCTTGATGCCCCGAAAAATGCCTTGGACCTGCGGAATCAGGTAAAGGTCCAATTCCGCCTGAATCTACCTGTCGTCTGCCTGCCGGAGAATTTCATGCCGATCTACAAAGCCCCCGTGGAAGATGTGAGTTTCCTGCTCAACGACGTCTTCCAAATCGATCGCTACGACAATCTTCCCGGATTTTCCGACGCCTCCGCTGATGTGCGCGAGGCGATCCTGGGCGAGGCGGCCAAACTCGCCGAGGAAGTGCTGCAGCCGCTCAATCGCACAGGCGACCTCGAAGGCTGCACCCGCCACGACGACGGCAGCGTGACGACGCCAAAGGGTTTCAAGCAAGCGTTCAAGCAGGTCGCCGAGGGCGGCTGGCTGGGCCTGTCCGCGCCGACCGAATATGGCGGGCAGGGACTGCCGGTCACGCTGAGCCAGGCCGTCACCGAATTCCAGTGTGCGGCCAACATGGCGTTTTCGATGTATGGCGGCCTGACGATGGGCGCCACCGCGGCGCTGATCGTGCATGGCAAGCCGGAACAGAAGGCGATGTTCGTGCCCAAGATGGTGGCTGGCGAGTGGACCGGCACCATGAATCTCACCGAGCCGCAATGCGGCACTGATTTGGGCCTGCTGCGCACCAAAGCCGTCAAACAGGCCGACGGCAGCTACAAGATTACCGGCACCAAGATATTCATCTCCTCCGGCGAGCATGATCTGACCGACAACATCATCCATTTGGTGCTGGCCCGCATCGAGGGCGCGCCCAGTGGCATCAAGGGCGTGTCGCTGTTCGTGGTGCCGAAGGTGCTGGTCAATGCCGACGGATCGCTCGGCGCGCGCAACGGCGTGTCCTGCGGCTCGATCGAGCACAAGATGGGCATCCACGGCAATTCCACCTGCGTGATGAATTTCGACAACGCCACGGGATGGCTGATCGGCGAAGAGAACAAGGGCATGCAGGGCATGTTCGTGATGATGAACGAGGCGCGGCTTGGGGTCGCCGTGCAGGGGCTCGCGCAATCCGAAGTGGCCTATCAGAACGCGGCAGCCTATGCCCGCGATCGCCTGCAGGGCCGTTCGCTGACGGGTGCGAAGGCACCCGACAAGCCGGCCGATCCGATCATCGTGCATCCCGATGTCCGTCGCACGCTGCTCACCATCAAGGCCTTCAACGAGGCGGCCCGTGCTATGGTGATCTGGACCGCGCTGAAGAGTGACGTGGCGCATCGCTCCAGCGATCCAAAGGATCGCCAAGAGGCCGACGATCACATGGGGCTGATGACGCCGGTCATGAAGGGCTTCCTGACCGACACCGGATTTGCCAACGCGGTGCAGGCGCAGCAGATCTATGGCGGACACGGCTATATCGCCGAGCAGGGCATGGAGCAGTTCGTGCGCGACGCGCGCATCGCCATGATCTACGAGGGCGCCAACGGCATCCAGGCGCTCGACCTCGTCGGGCGCAAATTACCGCGCGACGGCGGCCGCGCCGTAATGTCGTTCTTCTCGGAAGTGATGGCGTTTGCCAAGGATCACGGCGCGGAAGAAGCCATGAAGCCCTATGTCGCACCTCTGAGCACGGCGCTCGGCCATTTACAGCAGGCCACCACCTGGCTGATGCAGAATGCGATGGCAAAGCCGGACAATGCCGGCGCCGCCGCCACCGACTACCTGCATCTGTTCGGCTTCGTCACGCTCGGCTACATGTGGGCCAAAATCGCCAAAGTCGCGCTCGACAAGATTGCGGGTGGCACAGCGACGCCCTATCTCACGACCAAACTGGTGACCGGCCGCTTCTTCATGGAGCGGATGCTGCCGGAAACAGCGGTTCGTCTCGCGCGCATCCAGACCGGCTGCGCCACCACGATGGAATTGGCGGCGGAAGCGTTCTGATCATTTTTTTCCACCGCCGGGCTCAATCCGCTATTATATTATGATCCTCATATCGGGAGGGCGTCATGCCTGAGGCATATATCTACGATCACGTGCGTACCCCGCGCGGCCGCGGCAAAGTCGACGGCGCGCTGCACGAGGTGACCGCGCTGGCGCTCGCGACCGTACCGCTGAAGGCGCTGAAAGAGCGCAACGACCTTAAAGAAGACGTCGTCGACGACGTCATCCTCGGCGTCGTCGATCCGGTCGGCGAGGCCGGCTCCGACATCGCGCGCTTCGCGGCGCTGAATGCGGGCCTCGGTGAGGCCGTGCCGGGCGTGCAGATCAGCCGCTTCTGTGCCTCGGGCCTCGATGCGGTGAATTTCGCCGCGGCCCAGATCATGAGCGGCCAGCATGAGCTCGCGATCGGCGGCGGCGCGGAATCTATGAGCCGCGTCGGCATCGGCGCCTCCGGCGGCGCCTGGCCGATGGATCCGTCGATGGCGGTGCCGGCCTATTTCATGCCGCAGGGCATCTCGGCCGACCTGATCGCCACCAAATATGGTTTCTCGCGCGACGACGTCGATGCCTATGCGGTGCAGAGCCAACAGCGCGCCGCAAAGGCCTGGGACGAGGGCCGTTTCAACAAGTCGGTGGTGCCGGTCAAGGATGTCAACGGGCTGACTATTTTGGCCAGGGACGAGCATATGCGCCCGACCACGACGATGCAGTCGCTCGGCCAGTTGCAGCCGTCATTCGTGACGGTAGGGCAGATGGGCGGCTTCGACGCGGTGGCGATCCAGTCGCACCCGGAAATCGAGCGCATCAACTACGTGCATCATGCCGGCAATTCGTCCGGGATCGTTGACGGCGCCGGCGCGGTGCTGCTCGGCAGCAAGGAGGCGGGGGCGAAACACGGCTTGAAGCCGCGCGCAAAAATCCGCGCCTTTGCCAATATCGGCTCCGAGCCCGCGATGATGTTGACCGGACCGGTGGATGTGACCGAAAAGCTGTTCGAGCGCTCGGGCATGAAGAAGTCTGACATCGACCTGTTCGAACTGAACGAAGCGTTTGCCTCGGTGGTGCTGCGCTACATCCAAGCCTTCGACATCGACAACGCCAGGATCAACGTCAATGGCGGCGCGATTGCGCTCGGCCACCCGCTGGGGGCGACCGGCGCGATGATCCTGGGCACCGTGCTCGACGAGCTCGAGCGCACCAACAAGCAGACCGCGCTGGTCACGCTATGCATCGGCGGCGGCATGGGCACCGCGACGATCATCGA
>VAZV01000239.1 GCA_005884765.1 Alphaproteobacteria bacterium | reverse complement strand
GCGGAACTGGATCCGACGCCGCGGCGGATTGAGCTCGCGCCTTTTGCTGTTGCGCGGGCGCGAGCTCGCGGCGATCTATCCCTCGTGCAGATGAGCGTTATTGCTCCGCCGGGCAAAACACCATCCACGGGATGCCGAACTGATCCACGCACATCCCAAAACCCTTGGCGAAGAAGGTCTTGTCAAACGCCATGTTGACGCTGCCGCCCTGGGACAGCGCCTTGAACTTGCGCTCGGCATCGCCGAGATCCTCGACCGTCAGCGAGACCGAAAAGCCCTGCGGCTTCTGGAAGTGGCCGGGAGGCGAATCCGACGCCATCACCGTCGCGCCACCAATCGATGCGCGGGCGTGCATGATCTTCTTCTTCCAATCCGGCGGCGTCGGCATGTCCGACGGCGCGCCCTCATACGTAAGCAACATGTCAATCTTCGCGCCGAGCGCCTTTTCGTAGAACTTCAGCGCCGCTTCACAATTGCCGTTGTAAGAGAGATAGGGATTGACCTGCATCGTTTTCTCCTTGGGGCTGGCACTTCAAATGGTCGGCTATTTCTCCGTGACCCGTTTCAAATTGGCGAGACCGGTCTCGAAATCCTTGCCGATCATGTTGTCCAGGTTGATGAACACCTGCATCACCTTCGACATCAGGGACGCGGAGCCGTACATCACCCAGGTGATATTGGTGGCATCACCCTGCGGCAGCATTGTGAACTCGGCGGTGTTGTGGCCTTCGAACGGCGTGAAGAAATCCAGCTTGATGACGATCTTCGATGGCGCCGAAATGTCCAAAATCTCCATGCGGCCGGAACCGACATTCTTGTTGCCGTCCCACGCATAGACCGCGCCCTTGCCGCTCTCGGCGCCGCTGAAGGTGCGCTTCATCGCGGGATCCTTGCTCTCCCACGGCGACCAGCTTCCCCAGCGATGGAAATCGTTGATCAGTGCAAAGATCGATTCAGCCGGCGCCTTGATCGTGGCCACGCGCTGGATGCGGAAAATATCCGGCTTGCTGATCGCCAGGATCAGCACCACCGCGATAGCGATCGCGATCACGACGGCAATGATGGCAATGACTTCGAACATCACGAACTCCCGTTATCTCGACAGAAATCTCCCTCCTCCGTGAAGGAGGAGGGAGCAGAGCTTTCAGCGCCGGAACGGCAGCAGCGCACGCAGATTCCGGTCGCGCAACCACAATCCGCCCCACACCATCAGCCCAAGATAAAATCCGAACAGGATGTGGGTAAAGAGCGGGCTGCCGATCCGCAGGTGCGAGGCCATCGCACCGCCGAGATAGCCGGTCAAAAGGATCGCGCCGAGTATCGAGGTCGGCGGCACGGAATAGAGCACGGTGCACACGATGGTGATTATCCCAAGGCTTCGCGCCAAGGTCTCGCTCGAACCGTAACCGATCCTGTCCATCGATTCCGTGACCACCGGCCATGGCACCAGCTTGATGGCACCATCGAACAGCAGGAACAGGATGACGAGACCGCTGAGAAGACGGCCCGTCCAGAGCGCGGTCTTGGAGACCGGCGCGGTCTCAGCGATCGTCGTCATGGCTTGCTCCATTGGTGATGTCTGACCAATAGACGAACGGGCCATGCGCGATCCGACAGGAACGCGATTATTTTTTTGAAGTTTTGGAATCGCGCGGCTGGTTGTCGCGCATCAGGCGGTCGAGATGCATCCTTATGTGGGCTGCTTCCGCCGAGGTGTTGGCGAGCGCAATGGCGCGGTCGAATGCCACACGGGCCTCGTCGTTGCGGCCGAGCTGCATCAAGAACGCGCCGCGCACGCCAAAAAAATGGAAGTAGTTCGATAGCCGCGGCGCCAACGGCTCGATCATTTCAAGCGCGGCCTGCGGCCCGCGCACCTTGGATACGGCAACCGCGCGGTTGAGCGTCACCACCGGCGACGGCTGCATGATCTCGAGCGCGCCGTAGAGCAAATCGATCTGCTTCCAGTCGGTATCTTCGGGTTTTTCGGCGCGCGCATGCAGCGCGGCGATAGCCGCCTGAACCTGGTACGGCCCGCTCTTGCGATGGCGGATCGCCTTGTCGATCAGCGCGAGTCCTTCGGCGATCATCTTCTGGTTCCACCGCGACCGGTCCTGATCGTCGAGCAGAATCAGCGCGCCTTCCGAATCGAAACGCGCGTCGGTTCGCGCATGCTGCAGCAGCAGCAGCGCCGTCAGGCCCATGATCTCGGGCTCGCTCGGGAACAGGCGCAGCAACAGCCGCGCCAGGCGGATCGCTTCCTCGCACAAGGGCGCGCGAATCTCGGCGGTGTCGCCGCTTGCCGAATAACCCTCGTTGAAGATCAGGTAGATCATCGCGGCGACGGCGGCGAGCCGCTCGCCGCGCTCCACCGCACCCGGCGTCTCGAACGGCACGTTGGCTTCGCTGACGCGCGCCTTGGCGCGGGTGATGCGCTGCTCCATCGCGGCTTCCGAGACCAGGAACGCGCGCGCGATCTGCTTCACGGTGAGGCCGGAGACGATGCGAAGCGCGAGCGCGATCTGCTGCGTCGCCGGCAGATCCGGATGGCAGCAGATGAACAAGAGCCGCAGGATATCGTCGCGATAGTGCGAACCGTCCAGCCGTTCGGCGATCGCGTCCTCGGCGTCGTCGAGATCGGAGATCGCCTGGTCGTCGTCGGGCAACGGCGCCTGCTTGCGGTTGCGCCTGATGTCGTCGATTCCGACGTTGCGCCCGACCATGATCAGCCACGCCGCAGCATCCCGAGGCGGGCCGTTTTGCGGCCAGCTCTTCAGCGCCCGCAGACACGCGTTCTGAAACGCCTCCTCGGCGGTGTCGAGATTGCGGAAATAACGCAGCAGCGCGCCGACCGCCTGGGGACGCGCCGACGTCAGCGCGGCATCGATCCAGGCGGTGTCGGTCACGTCGCGGTTCTCCCCGGTGCGAACATGCCGACGGGACGAATCTCATAAGCGCCGCCGGGATTGGCAGCGCCAAGGTCGCGCGCGACATCGAGCGCCTCGTCGAGATTGTTGCAGTCGACGAGGTAGAAGCCGAGCAGTTGCTCCTTGGTCTCGGCATAGGGGCCGTCGAGCACCAGCGGCGGGTCGTCCTTGCGCAGCGTTGCTGCCGCCGTCGTCGGCAAGAGCCGCGCCACCGGGCCGAGCCGGCCCTGCTTGGCGAGCTTGTCCTGCACCACCGCAAGCTTCTTCATAACCGCGGCGTCCTGTTCCTTGGACCAGGAACCGACGAAGTCTTCATCGTGATAGCAAAGAATGGCGTAAAGCATGCTGGAAGCATCTCCGTTCACATCTCAAGGGACGAACGAGTATGCCCGGAGCCGACAGGCCAGCGGAAGATATTTTAGGAAGGAACCGGCGGATCACCAGGAGATGCCGTATCGCGCGGCGATCCGGCGTGCTTTCGCCTCGTCGCTTTCATGGCGCCTGGCGTGGACCTTTTTTGCCGGTTTGGAAGCCTGGGGCTGCGCGGCCTCAGGCGCGGCGGCGGTTTCGGGCTTGACGGCCTCAGCTTTGGGAGCATCCGGCTTGGCGGTTTCCGCGATCGCCGGTGTGTCATTGGCCGCGAGCACCAGGCCGCGGCTCCCGCCGGCCTGAGCCGACGCGGAAGCCAGAAGCAGGGCGGAAATCAGGATCAATTTGCGCATGTGAAGTCTCCTTGTTGATGAAATGGAGACTAAGACGGGCCCCCGATCTGGTATGTGGTGCAGATCACGTTGGGTTTGCCAGGCAAGAAATGGGTAACGGCAATGGGTAAAGGCGCGCTGGCGCTATTGGTGCATGGCGGGACCGAGAACTGGTCGCCCGAGCGGTGGAAGGCCCGGTTTGACGAGGTGTGCGGCGACCGGCGCGTCTTGCAGTTGCCGGCTGCGGATTTCGATCCGGCCGAGATCCAATATGCCGCGGTCTGGAAGCCGGCTCCCGGCGAATTGGCCGGATTTCCGAACTTGCGAGTGATCTTCAACCTTGGCGCCGGCGTCGATGCGCTGATGGCGGATGCGTCGTTACCGAAGGTCCCGCTGGTCCGCGTCGCGGTTTCCGATCTCACCAGCCGGATGACGGAATATGTCGTGCTTCACGTCCTGATGCATCACCGCCAGGAACCATACTTGCGAGCTTGCCAGCGCGCGAAGCGGTGGCAGCCGAAATTTCAGTGGCCGGCCAGCGCGATTTCGGTCGGCATCATGGGCCTTGGCACATTGGGCGCGAATGCGGCCGACATGCTCAAGCGCATCGGCTTTCGCGTCGCCGGCTGGAGCCGCAGCGAAAGGGAAATCGACGGCATCGAATGTTTCCACGGCAAGGCGCAGCTTGAGGCGTTTCTTGCGCGCACCGACATCCTGGTCTGCCTGCTGCCGCTGACGCCGGATACCCGATGCATCCTCAACCGCGGTCTCTTCGCAAGGCTGAACCAGAACGGCCCGATCGGCGGTCCAGTGCTGATCAATGCCGGCCGCGGCGGCTTGCAGAACGAGAAAGACATCCTCGCCTGCCTCGACGACGGAACCCTCGGTGCGGCCTCGCTCGATGTCTATGCCACCGAGCCGCTGCCTGCCGACAGCCGGTTCTGGACGCATCCGAAGGTCCTGCTGACGCCGCACAATGCCGCCGACACCGATCCCGACGAAATCTCGAAATATGTCGCGCGCCAGATCGAACGGTTTGAGGCAGGCGGTGCATTGGAAAACGTCGTCGATCCCGCGCGGGGATACTAGCGGCACATCACATCGATCGCGCCCTTGACGATCGCCTCCAGCTCCCTGCGCGGCACCCGGGCGCGGGCACGGATCGCGATGGTGTGGATGGTGGCGGAGGCAAGTTGCGCGAGCACGGCAGGATCGGCGCTTTCAGGCAGTTCGCCGTTTTCCCTGGCGCGTCGGAAGCAGGCGGTGAACGCCTTGTCGAGTTCGGAAAACCCTTCCAGCACCATGGCGCGAATTTCGGAATCGAATACCGCTTCGGAAGCCGCCGTCATCACCGTGAAGCAGCCGCGCGGGCCGCCATCACCTGAGAGATAAATGTCGAGCGCCACCGCATAGATGCGCTCCAATCGTTTCTTGATCGGCAGTTCGTTGCGGAAAATCTCGACCATGGCGGCACGGGCGTCGTCGCGATAGCGCTGGTAGCTCTTGATGTAGAGCTCGCGCTTGTCGCCGAACGCGCCGTAGAGGCTCGGCCGGTTCATGCCGGTTGCCGCGCTCAGATCATCCAGCGAGGTCGCCGCGAAGCCATCCTTGCGGAACAGGTCGAGCGCCTTGCCGAGCGCGATGTCCGGCTGATAGGCGCGCGGCCGCCCGCGGCGTTTTGGCTCGACCGGCGCATCCAATCTCGGCGGCAGCGGCGCCCCTGTCTTTTTTTGTACCATTTCGAACAAAATCCTTGACCTGATCTATATTATGCGAAATGGTATAGAAATCAATCCGGCTCAAGAACCTTCAGGAATCTTGGTGCCAAAACCGCCACGGAGGCATTCATGGACCTTTATTTCTCGCCGCTCGCCTGTTCGCTGGCGACCCGGATCGCGCTGTATGAGGCCGGCGCCGAGGCCACCTATCTCGAGGTCGATTCCAAGACCAAGGTAGTGCGGAACGACGGCTCGGACTTTCGCAAGGTAAGCCCGCTGGGGCTGGTGCCGACGCTGCGCACCGATGACGGGCTGGTGCTGACCGAGAACGCGGCGATTTTGCAATATGTCGCGGATCGCTTCCCGCAGGCCGGCATTGCAACCGGTCCCGGCATGGAGCGCAGCCGATTGCACCAATGGCTCTGCTTCATCGGCACCGAACTGCACAAGGGCTTGTTCGTGCCGGTGCTCGACAAGAAGGCCTCGCAAGAGGTGAAGAACTACATCCTCGGCAAGGGTCTTTCTCGGCTCGATTATCTCGAAAACTATCTCAAGGGCCGCGAATTCCTGCTCGACCATTTCAGCGTCGCCGACGCCTATCTGGTCACCGTCATTAACTGGACCATGGCAACGCCGCCGATCGAGCTCGCAAAATGGCCTGTCGTGAAGGCCTATTACGAGCGACTGCGCGCGCGGCCCAGCATTGCGAAAGCGATCGCGGAGGAATTCGAACTCTACAAGGCCGAAATCGCGCGCCACAAGGCGGCGGCATAAGCGACAGCGTGCCCGCCATTTTCTGAAAAAATATGGCGGGCACCGCGCGAATGCGCCTTTGCCTAGCTACGCACTCTCGCGAGAGTCCCGCTGCTGGCCGGCCGCGCTCCTCTCCGTCGGGAATATGCTCTCGTAGATCGCTCGCGCCTCTCGAATGAGGCGCGCCCGCTCGAGTGTCGCCTTCGGGATAAACTGTATGACGTCACCCATGACGTGCGCTCCAAGCTCGACAAAATCTTCTATCAATACGTGGTTTGGATCTTCAGGGTTGGAAGACCCACGCCGATCACGAGTAAGTTGTTCTGGATGAGCAGGCGCTTGTGAATATCCCGCCTCCGTCAGACGCGAGGAACAGGAGGATTTTCGCAGGCCCCGGTATCTACTTGTTAAAACGGGCGCTCGCCCAATCCCGGCACATCGACCGGCCGCGGACCAGGGGCTGGCCAGTGAAAACGGCGGTCCTTCTCCGCGATCGCAACATCGTTGATGCTGGCTTCGCGCCGGCGCATCAAGCCGTGCTCGTCGAATTCCCACTGCTCATTGCCGTAGGAACGATGCCACTGTCCGCTCGCATCGTGCCACTCATATTGAAAGCGCACGGCGATGCGGTTGCCGTCGAACGCCCAGAGGTCCTTGATCAGGCGGTAATCCAGTTCCTTCGCCCATTTGCGGGTGAGAAAAGCGACGATCGCGGCGCGGCCCTCGAAAAATTCCGAACGGTTGCGCCAGCGACTATCCTCGGTATAGGCCAGCGCCACCCGCTCGGGATCCCTGGAATTCCAGGCATCCTCCGCCATGCGCGCCTTCTGGGCGGCGGTTTCTTTCGTGAACGGCGGCAGCGGCGGACGCGACATGATGACCTCGGATTGATGGCCTCGGATTTCAATGAAGCCAGTTTAGCGCAGCATGTTCCGGAGTCGATGGTCCACCTCCTATCGACCGATAGTTAGGTCACATCGGCCCTCAACAGACCCCGCAACGTCTTCGGTATCGGCTGCGCCCGTCCTTCGCTGATGAAGGCGACGCGTACCTCGGCCTTGACCAGCACCTCTTCGGCCTTGCGCACTTCCTGGGCCAGCATGATAGAAGCGCCCTTCACCGCGACCGGCCAGGTCACGACATCCAGAATGTCATCCATGCGCGCCGGCTTTAAGAAATCGATCTGCATCGAGCGCACGACAAACGCAAATCCCGGCGTCTCGGCTTGCGCTTCCGCGAACAGCACGTGTTGTTCGGCACCCAGCAGCCGCAGATGATTGGTCCGTCCGCGTTCCATGAAGCGCAGATAATTGGCGTGATACACAATCCCGCTAAAATCTGTATCCTCGTAATAGACGCGCACCTGCATATGGTGGCGGCCGTCGCGAATCTCACCGTCGATATGGGGAAAGGTCACTTGGGCCCTCGATTGCCTCGAAAGCGATCGTTTTGCGCAAATCGGCCCGCCGTGCAAGCGCGGCTACGACATCAACGAACCCGGCCCGCCCAAAGTCACCAGCACGATTTCCGGCGGGACGCCGAGCCGGAATGGCATGATGCTGCAGCCGAGGCCGCCGGAGACCACCACGTCGCAGTTCACCCTCGCGTGGCCATAAGCCAGCCGATTTCCGTAACGCGACGGCACCACCGGCGACCAACCGAACAGCCGCACCTGGCCGCCATGGGTATGGCCGGAGAGTTGCAACGCGACCCGCGCCGGCACGCGCACCGCCACGTCGGGCTCATGCGCCAGCAGAATGACCGGCGCGTCATCGGCGACTTTCCCAAGCGTCGCGGCAAGGTCATCGACGCCGATCCGCCGCACCGGCCTGAATCTGCGTGCCGGAAGATACGCCAATTGATCGCCGAGCCCGGCGAGCCAGAACGGGCGGCCGGCTTTGGTGAGGCGCGCAGCGTCGTTCTCGTAAACCGGAATGCCGGCGGCTTCGAGCGCGCGGCGGGCAATCGTCGTCCCCTGCCCGTCCCGCTGCACCATCTTGTCGTCCCAATAATCGTGATTGCCGAGGATCGCATGCACGCCGAGCGGCGCCTTCAATCCGGCCAAGACCGCCGCCCATTCGGCGGCGGGGATACGACGCGTGATTTGACGGTGCCCGGCCACATAGTCGCCGAGCATGACAGTGATATCCGCGTCCAGCGCATTGGCTTGCTCAACGATCGCCTCAATGTGCTCGAGCGACATCCAGGGGTCGCAGGCATGCAGGTCGGCGATAACGGCGATCTTGAGCTGGAAATCGGCAGGCCATTGCGGCGGCTGGATATCGTAGCGCGCGACGCGAAGCCGCAGCACGGGCTCGATGCCGAACCCGTATGCCGTGGTTGAAGCGCCGAAGGCGCCCAGCCCAGCCATAAACCTGATGAAGTGACGGCGTGAAATCATGAAGGTCGACCGTGATGCAGGGCCCAGCTATTCATGGAATGAAGCGAAATTAGGTATGTCGCGCCCCGGCTTGGCCCCAATCCTTACCGGCGATTGTGGCCGATGAGGCGGCCACGTAGCGTTAAAGCATGATCCGGAAAAGTGGGTACCGGTTTTCCGAAAAAGATCATGCTCTTATAAAAGCGTAGCGCGGGATGACGATTCGAGGAAAAGTCATTACGCTTTAGTTAGTGTGCGATTGCGATCGTTCGGTTCGAACGAGGTGTCAGTCGTCGTTGCCTTAGTCGTCGCTTTCCCGGCTGAACAAGCCGAACTGCGCCGGGTCGCGCGCGGGCTCGGCAAGGCCGAGATGACGGAAGGCGTGCGAGGTCAACAGCCGCCCGCGCGGGGTGCGCTGCAGATAGCCGCACTGGATCAGGAACGGCTCGATGATGTCCTCGATCGCATCCCGCGGCTCCGACAGCGCGGCCGCCATGGTCTCCACGCCGACCGGACCGCCGCCATAGTTCATTGCAATCGTGGTGAGGTAGCGCCGGTCCATGGCGTCCAGGCCCGCAGCGTCGACCTCCAGCGCGCTCAGCGCATTGTCGGCAATGGCGCGATCGATCGAGGCAGCATTCGCGGCGGACGCAAAATCCCGCACCCGCCGCAACAGCCGTCCGGCGATGCGCGGCGTGCCACGGGCGCGGCGCGCGATCTCGTTGGCGCCGTCGGGCGTCACGCCGATCTTGAGCACGCGGGCGCCGCGGGTCACGATCTTTTCCAGTTCCTCTTCGGTATAAAAGTTCAGCCGCACCGGAATGCCAAAACGGTCGCGCAGCGGATTGGTCAGGAGGCCCGCGCGGGTGGTGGCGCCGACCAGAGTGAATTTCGCAAGCTCGATCTTGACCGAGCGCGCCGCCGGCCCCTCGCCGATGATGAGGTCGAGCTGGAAATCCTCCATTGCGGGATAGAGCACTTCTTCGACCGCCGGGCTGAGGCGATGGATTTCGTCGATGAACAGAACGTCGCGCTCTTCGAGATTGGTGAGCAGTGCCGCGAGATCGCCGGCCTTGGCGATGACAGGCCCGGAAGTGGCGCGAAAGCCGACGCCGAGCTCACGCGCGACGATCTGCGCTAGCGTAGTCTTGCCAAGCCCGGGAGGACCAACGAACAACACATGGTCGAGCGCCTCGCCCCGCTTGCGCGCCGCCTCGATGAAAACGGCGAGATTGGCACGCGCCTGCTGCTGGCCGACGAATTCGGACAGCAGTTGCGGCCGCAGCACGGTGTCGGGCGCATCCTCGGTGCGGCGTTCCGGCGTGACGATGCGCGCGGGCGGATTCACTTCGCCAATTCCTTCAGTCCCAGCCGGATCAATTGCGCGGTCTCGGCATGCTCACCAGCGCCGCGCGATGCCGATGCGATGGCGGCGGCCGCTTGCAGCTGGCCGTAGCCGAGGTTGACCAGCGCCGAGATCGCGTCGGTGACCGGGCGCGGCGCGCGATGATCGTCGAGCGCACCGGAGAGATGCACCAGCGCGGGATCGACATTGGCGAAGTGCGGCGCCTTGTCCTTGAGTTCGGTGACGATGCGTTCGGCGACTTTCGGGCCGACGCCCGGCGTGCGCGTTACCGCGGCCTTGTCGCGCAGCGCGATCGCGTTGGCAAGTTCGGCCGGCGGCAATGTGCCGAGCACTGCAAGCGCCACCTTGGCGCCGACGCCCTGCACCGTCTGCAACAGCCGAAACCATTCGCGCTCGATGTCGCTTTTGAAGCCGAACAGCTTGATCTGGTCTTCGCGCACGTAAGTCTCGATCGACAGCACCGCGGTCTCGCCCGGCGACGGCAGCATCTGCAGCGTGCGGGTCGAGCAATGCACCTGATAGCCGACGCCGCCGACATCGAGGATGACAAAATCCTCGCCATAGCCGTCGATCAGGCCTTTCAGCTTGCCGATCATCGTTGCGATCCGGCGGCGCCAGGGCTCCCCTCCCCCTTGCGGGGAGGGGTTGGGGAAGGGGGTCCCCACGGGCAGAGCGACTCGGGGCCACCCCCCTCCCCAACCCTCCCCCGCAAGGGGGGAGGGAGCGTAGTGTGCTCGCGGAGCATCATATGCCTACCACCTTCAGCCGCAGCGTGGCGCTCTGACGGTGATGCGCGTGTGTAATTGCGATCGCAAGCGCATCCGCTGCGTCCGGCGATTTCGGCTCGGCCTTGGGCAGCAGAATCTTCAGCATCACCAGAATCTGGTTCTTGTCGGCGTGCCCCGCGCCGACCACGGTCTTCTTCACCTGATTGGGCGCGTATTCGGCAACCGAAATGCCAAACATCGCCGGCGTCAACATCGCAATGCCCCGCGCCTGGCCGAGTTTCAGCGTGGCGACGCCGTCCTTGTTGACGAAGGTCTGCTCGACCGCAGCCTCCGCGGGCTTGAAATCGCCGAGCACTGTGGCAAGCCCCTCATGGATCGCCAGCAGGCGGCTCGCCAGCGGCAGGCCCTCCGGCGGCTCCACCGAGCCGCAGCCGACGAAAACCAGCCGATTGCCGTCGATCTCGACCACGCCCCAGCCGGTGCGGCGCAGGCCGGGATCGATGCCGAGGATGCGGACCGGATGGCGAATCGGCTGTGAGTTCATGGGGTATTTTATACCCCATGCCGGAGTCGCAAGCCTAGGGCGCGCGATTCACTATCAACCGCCGCAATAGCCGGCCGGACGGTGCTTCCACCCCGTCATTGCGAGCGCAAGCGAAACAATCCAGAGCGGGACAAAACGTCTCTGGATTGCTTCGTCGCTGACGCTCCTCGCAATGACGCACTTCTACCCGCCCATCTTCGCCATCAGCGCGTCCGACACCTCGAAATTGGCGTAGACGTTCTGCACGTCGTCGTGTTCGTTCAGAAGAACGATCAGCTTCAACAGCTTCTCGCCGGTCTCATCGTCGACCGCGACCGTGTTCTGCGGCTTCCAGGTCAGCGCCGCCTTGCGCGCTTCGCCGAATTTCGCCTCCAGCGCTTTCGCCACATCCCGAAAGCTTTCCTGCGCGGCGTAGATTTCGTGCCCGCTCGCGCTTGAAATCACATCGTCCGCGCCGGCCTCAATGGCCGCGTCCAGCATGGCATCGTCGGACGCAACGCCATGATCATATTCGATGATGCCGGTGCGATCGAACATGAAGGCGACCGACCCGGTTTCGCCGAGATTGCCGCCCGACTTGGTAAAGTAGGAGCGGATATCGGACGCCGCGCGATTGCGGTTGTCGGTGAGCGCCTCGACAATGATCGCGACGCCGCCCGGGCCGTAGCCTTCGTAACGGATCTCGTCGTAATTGTCGCCCTCGCCGCCGAGTGCCTTTTTGATCGCGCGCTCGATGTTGTCCTTCGGCATGTTTTCCTGCCGCGCCGCGACCATGGCAGCCCGCAACCGCGGGTTCATGGCGGGGTCAGGGGTTCCAAGCTTGGCGGCGACCGTAATTTCCCGGGCCAGCTTGCCGAACAGTTGCGACTTCTGGGCATCCTGCCGCCCCTTGCGGTGCATGATGTTCTTGAATTGGGAATGGCCGGCCATGCGGAGTCTCTTGGAATCGTCCAACGGTGAGGGGTGAAAGCGCGGCCTTATAGGCCGTAGATTTATCGAAATCAAAGATTTGGCGCCAGTTCCGGTATGGCGGTAGTGCCGCCTGCCGGGATATGAGGCAATCGTTAACCATGACTTCACGCGGCGGTGCGAGGATGCCCCATTCGATTTCGCATCTCCCCCGAGAGGTCCATGGCGTTCGGTTTGTTTGGAAAGCGAGTGCAGGAGCCGGCTGCGCCCGCCGCCGAACCGCAGCCTGCGAAGCCGGTCGCGGCTTCCGAAATTGCCGCTGGCGCGGAGAGCGATTCCGCCAGGGAAATCCTCGAGCTCCTGGACCTCGAACTGGGCGCGATGATCCGCCAGCTCGAGCGGGCGGCAAGTTCGGTCGCCAGCGGTGCCGAAGCAACGGCTGCGACGCTGTCCACCATCCGCCAGCGCACCGGCGCGCTCAACGGGCGTACCAGCGCTGCCCGGAGCACCGCTACCACCTTCGCCCAGGCCGCCGAGCGATTCACTCAATCCGCGCAAGGCATCGGCTCGCAGGTGCGTGACGCCGGCGAGCTCGCCGATCAGGCCAGCGCCGCCGCGCGGGAGGCCCGCGCCAATGTCGATCGGTTGCGGGAATCCTCGGCCGCGATCGGCAATGTGGTCAATCTGATTGCGCAGATCGCGCGGCAAACCACGCTGCTCGCGCTCAACTCCACCATCGAGGCCGCACGCGCCGGCGATGCCGGGCGCGGCTTTGCGGTGGTTGCTACCGAGGTCAAGGCGCTCGCGGTGCAGACCCAGAATGCGACCGAGGAAATCACCAAGAAGATCGAAGCGCTGCAAAAGGACGCGGCAGGTTCCGCGGATGCGGTGCATCGTATCTCGCAGGCGATCGAGGCGATTCGCCCGGTATTCGAAAACGTCAATGGCGCGGTGGCGGACCAAAGCGCAACCACCGGCGAGATGTCCGAGAACGCGGCTTCCGCTGCCGATTTCATCGTCTCGGTCGGCGACAGCGCCAGCGAAATCGACACTGCAACCAAGGAGGCCGAGGCACATGGCGAGAGCGTCGCCAATGCCGGCAAGGCGGTTACAACCTTCGCGCAGAAACTGAAGTCACGCAGCGCCGTGCTGCTGCGTCAGGGAGACAGCGAGGACAGTCGCAAGCACGAACGGCTGCCGTGCAACCTCAAAGTCGAAATCCAGACTGCGCGCGGGACCGTCACGGCGCCGGTCTACGAAATTTCCATGGCCGGCATTCTGGTCGCCGGAGCCGATGCCGAGAAGCTGCCGGCAAACCAAAGCCTCAACGCCACCCTGCAGGATATCGGCGCCTGCCGCTT
>VAZV01000238.1 GCA_005884765.1 Alphaproteobacteria bacterium | reverse complement strand
AATGCCGTCGCAACCGGCGCGATCTCGATCGAGGACATGTTCGACACCGATTATGTCGAGATACCCGCCTCCAATCCGCTTCAGCACCGCACCCGGATTCTTGACTGGGCCGATCGCGCGCTGCCGCCGTTCCAGGAAGCCTTCCTCGCCAGGGACCCACGCATGGTGTTCTGCGTGATGATCGACCGCAACGGTTACCTGCCGGTGCACAACAAGACCTATTCGCATCCGCAGCGTCCCGGCGATATTGCCTTCAACACCGCCAACAGCCGCAACCGCCGCATCTTCAACGATGCCGCAGGGCTCGCCGCCGGGCGCAATTTGCGCCCCTACCTGATCCAGAGCTACGCCCGCGACATGGGCAACGGCAACACCATCATGATGCGCGAGATCGACGTGCCGATCCGCGTCAACGGGCGGCACTGGGGCGGTTTCCGTACCGCGTACAAGCTATGAACGCCAACTCTGCCAACCTTAAGCCTGCAAACCTCGCGCCTGCAAATCTGCAGACGATGGCGAGCCTCCCCTCCGCGAGCGAGCGGCTGGTCGATCAACTCGCCAACAAGATCGGCGGCCTCGGCGTCGAGCTCGCCGACGTCGCCGGCAATGTGCAGGAAGTAGCACAGCGCGTGTCCGCCCAGTCCGAGCGCTTCGGGCATCTGCAGAAGACCGCGGAGACGATGGTCTCCGCCAACCACAATATCGCCAACGCGTCGCAGGCGGTGCAGACGGCCAGCTCCGCAGCCGTCGGTGGGCAGCGCGCTGGCGCAGGTTGCGAATGTGTCCGGCTCGATCGAGGCGATCGCCAAGCAGACCAATCTGCTCGCGCTCAATGCAACCATCGAAGCAGCGCGCGCCGGCGACGCCGGCAGGGGCTTTGCGGTGGTCGCCAGTGAAGTGAAAGCCCTTGCCGAAGCGACGCGGAAGGCCACGCACTTGATTGGCGATACCGTTCGCGACCTCGACGGGCAGGTCGGCAATTTGATCGGCGAGAGCAGCGACGCCGCCGCGCGCGCCAAGAGCGCCGGCGAAGGCGCCGAGCAGATTCAAAGCATCATCGTCCGCGTGCAGGAAGGCTTCACGTCCGTCGGCCGCGAGATCGACGGCGTAGCCAAGGCGGCCACCTCCAATCTCGCCCATTGTGACATTGTGATCGACGAACTCGGCCATCTCGCCAAGGGCGTCGACCTGTCGTCGACTGATTTGAGGCATGCCGACGAGCGAGTGGCGCGGCTGCTCGACGTGTCCGAGGGGCTGATCGCGCTGATCGCCGACAGCGGCGTCGAGACCTCCGACGCGCCGCTGATCCGCGTCGTCGTCGACACGGCAAGACGGATTTCAGAGATGTTCGAAGCGGCCGTCGCGCGCGGCGAGATCAGCCTCGAGCAATTGATGGACGAGAACTACCGTAAGATTCCAGGTACCGATCCGAGCCAATACCTCACCAACTATGTCGAGTTCACCGATCGCATCCTGCCGCCGATCCAGGACCCGATCCAGAAGTCCGATCCGCGCATCGTGTTTTGCGTCGCGTGGGCGAAAGGCGGCTATCTTCCGACCCATAATCCGAACTATCGCCTGCCACAGGGCCCCGATCCGATCTGGAATAACGCCAACTGCCGCAACCGGCGGCTGTTCAAAGACCGCGCGGTCCAGAAGGTGGCGGCGAACACGAGGCCGTTCCTGCTGCAAACCTACCGGCGCGACATGGGCGGCGGCAATTTCGTGCTGATGAAAGACCTCTCCTCGCCGATCCATATTCGCGGCCGGCATTGGGGCGCTTTCCGCATGGGCTTTCGGCAGTCCTGAGCAGCCCTGCCGAGGCGCCAGCCACTCCGCCTAAATCGCAACAATATTGGCGTGGATCATTGTCGCTAGCCCGGCCGTCTGGCCGGTAGCCCATGTCGGGACTGACTGAGATATTGTCGCTTGACTGGGATGACGGCCGTCATATCTGCGACTGCGCTGGTTCAGCATTGCGGAAAATACGTTCGCCCTTGGCTGACAGCGGCGCGATATCGTCGGTCTTGACGTTGCCAACGCGCCCGCCGCCCGCGGCCGTTGAATGGGAGGCGCATATGGCAATGACGCTGACGATCAATGGTGAAGCAAAATCCTTTGATGCTCCTCCCGACATGCCGCTGCTGTGGGTGCTTCGCGACATCCTTGGGCTGACCGGGACGAAATTCGGCTGCGGCATCGCACAATGCGGCGCCTGTACCGTCCACATTGACGGCAAGCCGGTGCGATCCTGTGTTCTGCCTGTGAGCGCGGTGCGCGACCGCGCCGTCACCACGATCGAAGGCGTCGGGTCTTCGCCGGCCGGCGCGAAGGTACAAAAGGCCTGGCTCGACGTCGAAGTGATCCAGTGCGGCTATTGCCAATCGGGCCAGATCATGTCGGCGGCGGCGCTGCTTGCCGCGACGCCCAATCCGGATGATTCAGATATCGACGCGGCGATGGCCGGGAATATCTGCCGTTGCGGCACCTACGTGCGGATTCGCGCGGCCATCAAGCAGGCCGCGTCCGGACGGCAGTCGTAAGGGGCGCGCGCCATGATCATCACCGAAAAGAAGTCAAACGCCGTTTCCCGCCGCACGCTCTTGACCGGCGGCCTGGCGGGCGGATTC
>VAZV01000038.1 GCA_005884765.1 Alphaproteobacteria bacterium | reverse complement strand
CAGCCGCTCACGCAGTGACGACAAAGCGGTCAAGTCCGCCGCGCGCTTGCCGGCCTTATCCTTGAGCGAGGGATCAGCTCCCCGCGCAAGCAACGCGGCGGCGATCTCCGCGCGGCCGCCTTCCGCCGCTATCATGAGAGCGGTGCGGCCGCGGGCATCGCGGTCATCGATATGGGCGCCAGCGTCCAGCAGATATTTGACGACCTCGATTGCGTCAGTTTCGCCGACCTTTTCATCGGCCCCCGAAGCCCACATCAGCAAGGTGAGATCATGTGGGTAGCGCGCATTGATATCGATATTCCGTGCCAGCAAGCGCCTTACGATGTCCAGCCGAGCGCGGGCTGCCGCATAGACAATCGGCGGCTTGCCGGTGTCGTCTGGCACGCGCTCGTCGGCCTCATGTGCGAGCAACGCTTCAACAATCGCGTCGCTGCCGGCATACGCGGCAGCGGAAATTGGAGAAATGCCGCTGCGTCCGGGAAGCTTGACATCGGCACCACGTTCGATAAGCCGCTGCGCGACCGACACATGGCCGCGTTCGGCGGCTGTGTAGAGCGCGGTGGCGCCCGCCAGATTGCGTGCATCGATCGGAGCGCCGTGCGCCAGCAAGAGATCGACCATTTCCAGATGGCCAAACCTTGCGGCATGGCTGAGCGGTCGGGCGCCAAACCGGTCACGCGCGTCGACTGATGCTCCAGAGTCCAGCAATTCAGTCGCCAACGCGATGCAATTTCCGTCTGCGGCCGAGAACAGTGTCAATGACTCCTCGATGGCACTGATCTGTGGTTTTGCGACTTGAAAACTGCGACCGAGCTCTTGGCATCGCTCAGAATCGGCACCCACAGCCGCCGATGCGGCGCTCAATACAGCGAACCCGGCCGAGAATAGAACAAGGACATGGCGGTACAAAACGGTCTTCTCCCCGCACATTTGTTCGACACAGTGACACGTCGGCCAGCGGATGCCAACAGCATCATTCCAACGTGCTATCGCAGTCGGTGTCAGTGTTCGGCAGGCCACCGAAGCCGAATCGATCAGCTCACCGAATTTTTCACGCGCGTGGCGTCATCGATCTGGTTGACGCAGCGCACCGCGCCTATGTCGCAATCGGTCATATCGTGCAGAAGCAGCCTACATCCTTGCCTTCCGCGACACCTTCTACGCGCTGGGCGCGGCCGCTGATCATCGCGATGCTGGCGAGCCTCCTGCTCAAGAAGCCCGATCGCCTCGATGCCGGCGGCGCACATTAGAGATCAACCGACCTCGCGAAGGAGAACGATCATGAACGCCGGATAAGCTTCTATCAGCCGCACCCGAAGCCATCAGGGCACTGCGCGCGCCGGAGAGACACTGTCCCCATCTTCCCCGCAGCAATCCAGTCGGCGGAGCCTCCTTGAGTTTGAATCTCCCTGCGACCGGCGGCGGCTGATACCAGCTTCTGGCAGTCCTTCATGCGCGATTTGGACGACAACGCGTGTCTCGGGGGCGCGCCGACGCGCCCCTCACTCGGGCACGCCCGCCAGCCGCAAGCCGTTTGCGAGACTGGCGCGATGCTCTGGCCGCCGGATCGGTATCCAGCCATCAAGCTTGGAAATACGAAACGCGGGATCGAGCTTGCGCAAATGGTCCGCTGCATCTCGCGCCTGCTCCATTCGCCCGGCAAGCGCAAGGCATGCGGCGATGACGACCATCACGAACGTGAAGCTCGGCAGTTGCCGGAAGGATTGTTCGGCCCAGGATAAGGCCAGGTCGAAACGCCCGGCAAACAGATGCGCCATGGCCATGCCGGCCTGCATCCGGAACATCTCAGGATCCAGCGGGCTGAAACGCATTGCGCGGGCAAAGAACACGATTGCGGCCTCGGGGTCGCCGCGCTCGGCCCTGAGGAAGCCGCCCAGGAACCAGGCCGCCGCCAGGTTCGGGTTGAGCACCAGCGCCTTGTCGAGCAGTGCGATGGCGCCATCCACATCGCCGGCAAGATGGGCTAGCGTGTGCCCGGCTCTTGTCAGCGCGACGGCGTCGTCCTTGCCCAATTCCACTGCGAGACGGGCCAAGCGGATGCCGTCGGCGAACTCCCGCGGCTGATCGGTCATCCAGCCGTTGATTTTGCGCCAGCAATGACACCATGCCGCCATGGCATGGGCCGAGGCAAATTCCGGATCGAGCGCGATGGATTTGTGAAACAGTGGCAATGCCTCATCGATCGCTTCCCGCGTTCCACGATGCACGTACGGCATGGCGCGCAGATAGTGGTCGTACGCACTGAGATTGCCGGTCGGCTTCCGCCGGGCACGCTGGATTTCCGCGCGCTCGAGCTGGGAGGCGATCGCGCCGACGATGCTGGTTGCGATCTGATCCTGTAGTTCGAAGATGTCGTCGAGTGTCCCTTCAAATCTCTCCGCCCAAAGATGGGTGCCGGTCGTGGCGTCTACCAGCTGTCCCGTGATGCGGACTCGGCTTTCGTACTGGCGCACGCTGCCTTCGACGACATAGCGCACGCCAAGCTCGCGCCCGACCTGCTTCTCATCGACCGTCCTGCCCTTGTAGGCGAAGCTCGAGTTGCGGGCGATCACGAACAGCCAGCCGATGCGCGACAGGGCCGTGATGATGTCTTCCACGACGCCGTCGGCAAAATAGTCCTGCCCTGCGTCGCCGCTGAGGTTTCGAAACGGCAGCACCGCAATGGAGGGAGAATCCGGCAGCGCCAGCATGGCCCCGGACTTTTCGCCCGCGATGTCTGGCTCCGCAGCCGCAGTGCGCCCGGGTGCGAGCTCCTCCCGGACCGGGCCGACAAAGCGATGTCCTTTCCGCGCAACGGTCCGGATCAGGCGTTGCTGCTTGCCGGTGTCTCCAATCGCCTTGCGCACCGCATTGACGTGGCTCGTCAATGTCGATTCCGAGACAATCCGGCCGTGCCAAACAGCCTGCAGCAAGTCGTCGCGCGTGACGACCTGTTCTCGGTTCTGAACCAGATAGAGCAGCAAATCGAAGACTTTCGGGCCGATCGCGATGAGCTCCGAACCGCATGCGAGTTCGCGCCGGTCGGCGTCCAGACAATAATTTTCAAACAAGAAACGCACGTCCATTCCCCGCTTGGACAAGAATCCAAGGGTAATTCAAGGCCAATTTAATCCGGTTGCAAGGCTTTCCCACCCGCCTGAGCGCATCCTCGCCCTGCATTCAAGCGCAGGGCCCATTGGCGGCCGGTAAAGTGAGGGAAAGCCATGAAGATTGTCATCATCGGTGGGACCGGCCTGATCGGCACGAAGCTCGCGAGCCGGCTCCGCGAGAAGGGCCACGACGTGCTGCAGGCCTCTCCCAGCACGGGCATCAACGCGATCACAGGCGAGGGCCTCGATAGGGCGCTTACCGATGCGGAGATCGTCGTCGATGTCGCGAATTCCCCATCCTTTGAAGACCGTGCAGTCCTCGCATTCTTCGATACGTCGAGCCGCAATCTTCTCGCGGCCGAGATTGCCGCCAAAGTGCGGCACCATGTCGCCCTTTCCGTCGTTGGGACCGACCGCCTGCCGCAATGTGGCTATTTTCGCGCCAAGCTAGCGCAGGAGAACCTGATCCGACGCTCGGCAATTCCATATACTATCCTGCGCGCCACTCAATTTTTCGAGTTCGTCGGCGGCATCGTCGAGACCTCGTCGGATAGACAGATTGCCCGGCTGTCGCCCGCCTTGTTTCAGCCGGTGGCCTCGGACGACGTCGCAGCCACCCTCGCCGACGTCACGCTTGCCGATCCCGTCAACGGCATGATCGAACTCGCCGGTCCGGAGCGACTGAGCCTCGACGAATTCGGCCGAAAATACCTAGCCGCGACCAAGGACCCGCGCAAGGTCGTTGCCGATATCCACGCTCGCTATTTCGGGGCGGAGCTGGACGACCGGTCGCTCACGCCCGGCGACCATCCGCGGCTCGGCGCCATCCGTTTTGACGATTGGCTAACCACCCTTCGCAAGTAACGCGGCCGGCCGCAGCCAGACCTTCATCGCGATCATCATAACGCCTCTCATGCGAGCTCATGTCCATGACCAAGCCTGCTTTGCACAATCTTTCGCAGGAGCAGCGGGCGGCCGCATCCGACCCGCACCAGGCGCCTCCGCCCGCAGCCGACCGGCGTCTCGCCGATGCAGAAATGGCCCGCGTGCTCGGGACCGAACCGTTCCGCATGGCTTTGGACGCCTCAGGCGGCGGGATCGCTCATTGGAAGCATGATCCGTTGCACGACGTCGTCGAGCCCATGACCCATCACGTCGTCATGGCTTACAACGGCGCGGTGCAGCGCATGGAGCGGCGCTCGGGACGATTTGTTGCGAGGGGAACGTTTCGCTCAGACGTTGTGACCATCATTCCCGAGGGATCGAGCTCCCGATGGGATATCCCGAAGCCCGTCGATGTCGTTCAGCTTTATCTTCCGCACAGAACGCTCGCGCGCGTGGCCGATGAAGCCGACACCGCCAAACCGATCGATCTTCTGGAGAGAACGGCGCATCCCGATCCCATCACGTCCCGATTGCTCCTGAGCGTGGCGGACGTTCTGGAAAGCAATGCGACCCTGGATACGCTATTCAGGCAACAACTTACGGACTTGCTTGCGACGCGTCTTTTGGCTGCGCACACCGGCGCGCCGGCTGCGGTGCAGTCGGTCGTGGGCGGACTGGCGCCGACGGTGCTGATGCGAGCCATCGAGCGCCTGCGCTCGGAGAGCGATGCGGATGTCTCGCTTGCGGCGCTCGCTGCGGAGGCTGGCCTGTCGCGCTTCCACTTTTGTCGGTCCTTCAAGGAAAGCACCGGGCTCTCGCCGCATGCCTGGCTGCGCCAGCACCGGCTCGAGCAGGCGATGCAAATGTTGCGCGAAACCGATGCGTCGATCGTAACCGTTGCCGCAGCGCTTGGGTACGCCTCCCA
>VAZV01000237.1 GCA_005884765.1 Alphaproteobacteria bacterium | reverse complement strand
GACCGCGTCTACGATCTCAATTTCAATGGCCGCGACGGGGCCGAGCGCGTCACGTATGGCGACGTGTTCCTGCAGGCCGAACAGGAATATTCGCGGCACAATTTCGAATTCTCGGATACCGCGATGCTGTTCGAGCAGTTCAAGATGGCCGAGGAGGCCTGCAAGAAATATCTGGCGGCCGGCTGGCGTGACGGGGGCAACCGTACAGAGCATCTGATGGCGCTGCCGGCCTACGATCAGTGCATCAAGGCCAGCCACGTCTTCAATCTCTTGGATGCGCGCGGCGTGATCTCGGTGACCGAGCGGCAGAGCTACATCATGCGCGTGCGCGAGCTGGCGAAAGCCTGCGGCGAAGCCTGGGTACACACCGAAGCGGGCGGGGCGGCTTGATGCCCGACCTTCTGCTCGAACTTTTCTCCGAAGAAATTCCGGCGCGCATGCAGGCGAGGGCGGTGGACGATCTGCGCCGCATGGTGACCGACAAGCTTGTCGCCGAGGGCCTGGTCTATGAGGGCGCGAAAGCGTTCGCGACGCCGCGGCGGCTGGCGCTGACGGTGCACGGCATTCCCGTGCGCCAGTCGGATTTGAAAGAAGAGCGCAGGGGGCCACGCGTGGGCGGGCCGGCCGCTGCGATCGCTGGTTTCCTCAAGGCTACCGGTCTGGCCTCGATCGATGAGGCCAAAATCCAGCGCGACTCGAAAAAAGGTGACTTCTATATCGCGCTTATCGAAAAGCCCGGCCGCGCCACGCTTGATGTGCTGGCCGACATGCTGCCTGTCATCGTGCGGACTTTTCCGTGGCCAAAGTCGATGCGCTGGGGCCAACGCTCGGCAAAACCCGGCGCACTGTCCTGGGTGCGGCCGCTGCATGCGATCACCGCGACCTTCGGACTGGAGACCGAAGAGCCCGATATCGTGAAGTTTGCGGTCGACGGCATCGAAGCCGGCCAGACCACCTATGGTCACCGCTTCATGGCTCCAGCGGCGATCTCGGTGCGCCGCTTTGAGGATTACGAGGCGAAGCTGAAGGCCGCCAAGGTCGTGCTCGATCCGCAAGCGCGGAAAGACACCATTCTCGCGGACGCCAAGCAGTTGGCGTTCGCGCAAGGCTTTGAGCTGGTTGAGGATCAGGTGCTGCTCGATGAGGTCGCGGGTCTTGTGGAATGGCCCGTCGTGCTGATGGGATCGTTCGACAAGGAATTCCTGTCGATCCCTGGCGAAGTCATTCGCGCCACCATCCGCAACAACCAGAAATGCTTTGTGGTCAGTGATTCCAAAACGGGCAAGCTCGCCAACAAGTTCATCCTGACCGCCAACATCGAAGCGAGCGACGGCGGCAAGGCGATTGTCGCGGGCAACGAGCGCGTGATCCGCGCGCGACTTTCCGACGCGAAGTTCTTCTACGAGACCGACCTGAAAACGAGGCTGGAAGATCGCCTTCCGAAATTCGATAACATCGTGTTTCACGAGAAGCTGGGCACCCAAGGCGAGCGCATCAAGCGAATCGAGCGCCTCGTGGGGAAAATCGCACCGCTGGTCGGCGCCGACGTCGAGAGGGCCAAACGCGCCGCCCATCTGGCGAAGGCGGATTTGCTCACGGAGGTGGTCGGCGAATTCCCTGAGCTGCAGGGCTTGATGGGAAAATATTACGCGCTGGCGCAGGGCGAGGATGCGGCTGTCGCTGCTGCCAGCGAAGAACATTACAAGCCGCAGGGGCCCACTGATCGGGTGCCGAGCGAACCTGTTTCGATTGCGGTGGCGCTCGCCGACAAGATCGACACGCTGGTTGGATTTTGGATTTGCGACGAAAAACCTACGGGGTCGAAAGACCCCTATGCTTTACGCAGAGCTGCGCTGGGGGCAATCAGGTTGCTGATCGAAAATCGACACAGGATGAATTTGATAGACATATTCGAAACACATGCCAAAGCATTTAATACGACCGGCCCGGCAATGGTTGGATGGGCCGGTCGTCAAGTTCAAAGCAGTAGTGTCGATCTTCTCGTTTTCTTCGCTGACCGCTTAAAAGTCCAACTCCGCGAGCAGGGCGCGCGGTACGATCTCGTTGACGCCGTGTTCGCGCCGGAAGGCCAGGATGATCTGTTGATGATCGCGCGTCGGGTCGAGGCGCTCGCAGCGTTCCTCGACACCGACGACGGCAAGAACCTGCTCGCCGGTACCAAGCGCGCCAGCAACATCCTCGCCATCGAAGAAAAGCGGGACAAGCGGACTTTTGAGGGCGCACCGAATCCCGCGCTCTATAGCCTCGCGGAGGAAAAGGCGCTCGCCGACGCGATCGACCTGCTAAAGGTGGAAGCCAGCGTTGCCGTGATGAATGAGGACTTTGAAAGCGCCATGAGCGCAATGGCGAAACTTCGCCCGGCGGTCGATGCCTTCTTCGACAAGGTCAAGGTCAACGACGACGATCCGCTGGTTCGCGAAAATCGCCTGAAACTGCTCAACGAAATCCGCGCCGCTACGCGCGCGGTCGCCGATTTTTCCAAGATACAGGATTAGAACAAGGAAAAGCCCCGCCCGGGCGGGGGAGACCGGGCAGGGCCTTCACATCCGGCTCAAGCCTGGCGCTGGACTGCGCGGCGAGCCGGACATCTCATTTACTCGATCACCTGAACGATGCGCCGTCTGGCCGGCTCGACCAGAAGGGGCTCGCCTTTCACCATGGTGAAACCATAGGCGTCCTCGCGCCGGCACACCAAGAATGCAAATGCATCGGGCGCCGCATCGTTCCCGGCAAAGGCGATCTCATCGACGGCAATTTTGGGCAATTTTCGCGGCCAATCCGGCACCGGTGGAACTCATTGAGGCCGCGGGCGTCTGCTATTCGAAAAACCCGCGCGCGACGTTAAGATGCGAGACCCTCGAATCGACATTTCCCAACATTGCTGTCGCGGAGACGTTTCAATGACCCTTAGTGTCGCTCATATCTCACCAATCATATCGATCATCGCCGGCGCGCTGATCCTGATCATGCCGCGGCTACTCAACCTGATTGTCGCGCTGTTTCTGATCGTCAACGGCCTGATCGGCCTCGGATTGCTCCGATGGCTCCACATCTAGCGCTCAAAAAGCGGAACCCTGTGGCTTGCGCAGGCCCGCCCAAAATGGTGTAAGGCGCGCGTCCCCTCTCTCTTTCGGATTGTCAGTCAGCCATGGCCAAAGCCGCAGCTAGACCCAAGAAAATCGCAGCGAAATCAAAATCTTCCGTGCCGGTGCGGGCAAAGGTCGCGCCGCCGCCATCGGCCCGTACGGCGCTGAAGAAGGGCGCGGCTAAGCCGGCCGCGAAACCTGCGGGCAAGCCAGTCACGAGCAAGCCAGCACTGGAGGCCGTGAAGTCCGGCAAATGGGTGTTCACCTTCGGCGATGGCAAGGCCGAGGGCAAAGCCAGCTTGCGCGATCTGCTCGGCGGCAAGGGTGCCAACTTGGCTGAGATGGCCAATCTCGGTCTGCCGGTGCCTCCCGGATTTACGATTCCGACTTCGGTCTGCACCTATTTCTATGCGCACGGCAAAACCTATCCGAAGGAATTGAAGGGCCAGGTCGAAAAGGCGCTGGACCATGTCGGCAAGCTGACTGGCAAGATCTTCGGCGACGCCAAGAATCCGCTGTTGGTCTCGGTGCGCTCCGGTGCGCGCGCCTCGATGCCGGGCATGATGGATACCGTGCTCAATCTTGGCCTCAACGATCAGACGGTCGAGGCGCTGGCCGAATTGTCCGGCGACCGCCGGTTTGCTTATGACAGCTACCGCCGCTTCATCACGATGTATTCCGACGTCGTGCTTGGCTTCGAGCACCATCATTTCGAGGACATCCTCGACACCTTCAAGGACAGCCAGGGCTATTCGCTCGACACCGACTTGAGCGCCGAGGACTGGGTTGATCTGGTCGGCCGCTACAAGGATGCGGTGGCGCGCGAGACCGGCCGCGAGTTCCCGCAGGATCCGCACGACCAGTTGTGGGGCGCGATCGGCGCGGTGTTTTCATCCTGGATGAACGCGCGCGCGGTGACCTACCGGCGGCTGCACGACATTCCGGAATCCTGGGGCACGGCGGTCAACGTGCAGGCCATGGTGTTCGGCAACATGGGCGAGACCTCGGCGACCGGCGTTGCGTTCACGCGCAATCCCTCGACCGGCGAGAGCAAGCTGTACGGCGAATTCCTGATCAACGCGCAAGGTGAAGACGTGGTGGCGGGTATCCGCACGCCGCAGGACATCACCGAAGACGCGCGCAAGGAATCCGGCTCCGACAAGGCGTCGATGGAAACCGCGATGCCCGAGGCATTCAAGGAACTGACGCGGATCTATACACTGCTCGAGAAACACTACCGCGACATGCAGGACATGGAATTCACGGTCGAGCAGGGCAAGCTCTGGATGCTGCAGACCCGCGGCGGCAAGCGTACCGCAAAGGCGGGCCTACGCATTGCGGTCGAACTCGCCAACGAAGGGGTGATCTCCAAGAAAGAAGCGGTGTCGCGGATCGATCCGGCCTCCCTCGATCAGTTGCTGCACCCGACCATCGATCCTGCCGCCAAGCGCGATGTGATCGCGACCGGCTTGCCGGCTTCGCCGGGTGCTGCGTCCGGCGAAATCGTGTTCTCGTCCGATGAGGCCGCCAAGCTGCAGGCCGACGGGCGCAAGGTCATTCTGGTTCGGATCGAGACCAGCCCCGAAGATATTCACGGCATGCACGCTGCCGAAGGCATCTTGACGACGCGCGGCGGCATGACCTCGCACGCCGCGGTGGTCGCGCGCGGCATGGGCAAGCCCTGTGTCTCCGGCTGCGGCACCATCCGCGTCGATTACGGCCGCGGCACCATGAGCATCGGCCCGCGCACCTTCAAGACCGGCGACGTCATTACCATCGACGGCTCGCTCGGCCAGGTGCTGGCAGGCCGCATGCCGATGATCGAACCCGCCATGTCGGGTGAATTCGGCACGCTGATGGGATGGGCCGATTCCGTCCGCAAGATCGGCGTTCGCGTCAACGCCGATACGCCCGACGATGCGCGGACCGCCATCAAGTTCGGCGGCGAAGGCATCGGGCTGTGCCGCACCGAGCACATGTTCTTCGAGGAGACGCGAATTCGAACCGTGCGCGAGATGATCCTCGCCGAGGACGAACAGGCGCGCCGCGCCGCGCTCTCAAAGCTGCTGCCGATGCAGCGCGCGGATTTCGTCGAGCTGTTCGAGATCATGCAGGGCTTGCCGGTCACCATCCGGCTGCTCGATCCGCCGCTGCACGAATTTCTGCCGCACACCCAGGCCGAGATCGAGGAAGTGGCGCGCGCGATGAACACCGATCCGCGGCGGCTCGCCGATCGCGCCCGCGATCTCGCCGAATTCAATCCGATGCTCGGCTTCCGCGGTTGCCGGCTGGCCATCGCCTATCCCGAAATTGCCGAGATGCAGGCGCGCGCGATCTTCGAGGCGGCGGTCGAGGCTGGCAAACGCACCGGCAAGGCGGTCGGTCTCGAGGTGATGGTGCCCTTGATTGCGACCAAAGCCGAGTTTGACCTGGTCAAGGCGCGGATCGACGCGACCGCGCAATCGGTGATGCGCGAGACCGGCACCAAGCTCGCCTATCAGGTCGGCACCATGATCGAATTGCCACGCGCCTGCCTGATGGCCGGCGATGTCGCCAAGACCGCGGAGTTCTTCTCGTTCGGCACCAACGACCTGACACAGACGACCTACGGCATCAGCCGCGACGACGCCGCCGGATTCCTCGGCACTTACATCGCCAAGGGAATTCTGGAGATCGATCCATTCATTTCGGTCGATCGCGACGGTGTCGGCGAGCTGGTGAAGATCGGTGTTGCGCGCGGCCGCAAGACGCGGCCAGATCTCAAGGTCGGCATCTGCGGCGAACATGGCGGGGATCCGGCTTCCGTCGCCTTCTGCCACGAGATCGGCCTCGATTACGTGTCGTGCTCGCCCTATCGCGTGCCGATCGCGCGGCTCGCCGCGGCGCAGGCCGCGATCGGCAAGACCGTCGCCAGCCAGGCGTGAGATGTCATCAGCGTCATTGCGAGGAGCGTAAGCGACGAAGCAATCCAGCAATGCCTCCGCGGAGAGATTTCTGGATTGCGTCGCGGAGCCTGTCATCGGGCGCGCATTCGCGCGACCCGTCGGCTCGCAATGACGGGAAATACGACATCCGTGCCGTATTGACGCGGTGCATTAATCTTTCTTCAGCATTTTTGTTGACCGAATATTTACCGTTTTGATCGAGCCGCCGTTTACCAACATTTTCGTTGCGACCGCACAAAACGCGCGGATTGCTTGAGTGTGTCGCGCGCGCAACGCCGATTAACTCCGCGGCAACCTAAATTCGATACGAACAAAATAGATCGAATTGCACGGATGTACTGCATTCGACCTTCGAGTGTGTAAGCGTTGCGTGAGCGTATCGATGTTTGTGTTGCGTCACCAGCCGAAGGGCGCGCGCATTGCGTCCTTCGGAATTGGTCTCTGCGTCTTCGCGTTGATGCCGACAGAGATCGGATATCAGGACATCGCGTCACTGCTCGCCCGGCAGCCGGGCGTCGCCGAGCGCTGGCAGAAGCGCGTGTTCTCTGCCGCGAGTTCAATCCAGCTCGCGACCTACAGCTTCGGCCATCCGATCGGGACTTCCACACCGCAGTCGGCGACCTATCGGCTCGCAAGCCTCGACAATCAGGACATCGACATCACGGGCTCGGTGACGCGCAATCCGATCCTGCAGACGCCGCCGCGCTATCAGGCCTCCGATTTTCCCAAAGTCGATCGCACGCTGAAAGGCGATCGGCTGGTCGTAGCTCCGCTCGCGCCCGCGGACAACTCCCCGGCGCTCGAAGATCCTTCGGCGTCCAATGCTTCCGTGGCTGGCGCGAAGACTGCAACCGTGCCGGCCGAGGAGCGGGCAGCGCCGTCTGCGGCCGCTCACGCCTCGCTTGATCCGGAACTTCAGGCCGCGTTGAACGCGCCGCCGTTGGCGCAATATGACATCTCGTTGTCGCTGGAAGCTCGGCCGCTTGACGATCTGAGGGACACGCCCGAGGCCTCGGAGATGACGATCGAGCCGGCGCCGTCGCGCGACGGCTTTAACGTCAAGACCGCGAGCCTGTTTTTCGGCAGCTCGTCGCTCGGCGGACCTGTGGAAGGCATCGAACGCTGGCAGCCCGGCGAGGAACCGCTGATCGTGCTGCCCGCATTGCCCGATCCGGACATGAAGGTGACGGCGTCGCTGCCGCCGGTTTCGGGAGAGATGGCAAAGGCCACCGAGGGCGGCGAGAGCGTCGCGCCAAAGGGCGAGGTCAACAGCGACAATCAGCGCGCCAAGACGCCGGCCGAGCGGCTCGGCCTCAGCGACGAGAAGTTGCGCGCAAAGTCAGAAAAATGCCTCGCCGAGGCGATCTACTTCGAAGCCCGCGGCGAGGCTGTGCGCGGCCAGATCGCGGTCGCACAGGTCGTGATGAACCGCGCGTTCTCCGGGTTCTATCCGAACACGGTGTGCGGTGTCGTCTACCAGAACAAGCACCGGCACTTCGCTTGCCAGTTCACCTTTGCCTGCGACAACAATCCCGATGTCATTCGCGAACCCGACATGTGGGAGCGGGCCCGGAAAATCGCCAAGGCGATGCTCGACGGCCAGATCTGGCTGGCGGAAGTCGGCAAGTCGACCCACTACCACGCCTATTATGTGCATCCGTCCTGGGTCAACGAAATGAAGCGGATGTACAAGTTCGGCGTCCACACTTTCTACCGGCCGAAGGCGTGGGGCGACGGCAGTGAGGCGCCGAGCTGGGGCACGCCGGCGCAAACCGCGGCGCTTTCGGCAGAGCTTGCCGAGGAGGCGAAGAGCGAAGCCGAATTGAATCCGAATTCCGTTCGGCGCTAGAGCACAAATCTGAAGGCTGATCCACTCTGGGCCTTTCGCACCCCTCTACTGGCCATTGCTGCACTCCCAAGCCGGGTTCCCTCAAAACTTTCGCCCGGCGCCATTCTTTCATCGGAAAAATTCGCTCGACAGGGCGAGCGGAGACGATCAAGTTGGGTCGGCCGCGGGGCGGACTTGGCAGCGTAGCTGGCGGATGGTCCGCTTTGGCAGGAATAGCGGACAAGGGTGTCGCCTTGGACGCGCCTCCATCACGAAGCTGTGTGCCAACCTTGCCGCGTTCCGCCGAACCAATCCGGCGATAGCCGCTTAAACTTTCAAGACCGGGAGACTGCCATGAAAATCGCAAAGATCATTTTGGCTGGCACTGCGGCCCTCACCATCATCGGCTCGGCGGCTTTGGCCCAACAACCGCTCACGGGAACGATCACCAAACTTAACCGGATCAACGGCACCATCGCTATCCAGCAAACGCAAAGCGGTACCGTCGGAGCGAATAGCGGCGGCGCCGAAGAGTTCAAAGTGCAAGACGGCGTGTCGCTGGACACTGTGCACGCCGGCGACAAGGTCACCTTTTCCACCACGGAAACGGGTGGGGTCAAGACCATCACAAAACTTCAGAAATAGTAAACCTGTTTGCTCACGCATCGATATCGAGCGCGACGTCGAAATTCGGCGCCGAATGGGTGAGTGCGCCGGATGAGGCATAGTCCACGCCGGTGGCTGCAATGTTGGCAATCGAGCTTTGGGTGACGCCGCCGGATGCCTCCAACACCACGCGGCCGTTGGCGAGTCTCACCGCCTCAGTCAGCGTTGCGATATCCATATTGTCGAGCAACACCACGTCGGCCAATCCGGTGTCGAGCACCTCGCGCAATTGCGCGAGCGTATCGACCTCGATCTCGATCTTGACGAGATGGCCGGCATGGGTGCGGGCGCGCTGCAGTACCGCTGTGATGCCGCCGGCGACGGCGACGTGGTTGTCCTTGATCAGGATCGCATCATCCAAGCCGAAGCGATGATTGAAGCCGCCGCCGCAGCGCAGGGCGTATTTCTCGAGCGCGCGAAGGCCGGGCGTGGTCTTGCGGGTGCAGCAGATCCGCAACTTGCTGCCGGCGGTGTGGCGCACATAGTCTGATGTCAGCGTGGCGATGCCGGAAAGCCGTCCGACGAAATTCAGCGCCGTGCGTTCGCCGGCCAACATTGCCCGAGCAGGTCCCGAAATCGTCAGCACGTGCACGCCCGCGGCAACCGTTGCGCCGTCGCGTATATGGGCATGGATGTTGATGTCAGGCGAAAGCGTTTGGAATGTCGCGACCGCCAGCGGCAGGCCGGCGATCACGCCCGGCTGCCGCGCGATCAGAATCGCATGGGCCGGCGTCGTTTCCGGAATGGTCGCAATCGATGTGATATCTCCGGCGCGGCCGAGATCTTCATTGAGCGCGCGCCGAACCGCCTCGTCGATCGCGAGTGGCGACAGGAAGCTTTCAGGATGCAGCAATGAGGCTGGTGTCGTCATTACAGGTCAAGCCATCATCGGTTGAACGGGCCGCGCCGGCATCGAGAGATGTTTAGCGATCTCCCGTGCTGCCGCGAGCGTCGTCATGGTGCGATGGGCGAGCGTCGGCTGTTCGGCGGGGCAGTCGATGCGGTAATGCGCGCCACGGCTCTCGCGCCGCGACCAGGCGGAGGCTGCGACCAACAGCGCAGATGTGGCCATGTTGCGCAGCACGATATTGCCGGTGTCGCGCTCGATCGCCGCAAACGCTCGCACCGCTTCAGCGAGGCCGTCGCCATCTCTGATAACGCCGACATGCGAGGTCATCATCGCCCGCAGGTTCTTTTCAGTGAGCGCCGGCATGGCGCAGTTGCGAGGCACGACCAACGCGCGCGGCAAGCTCGCGAGCGCAGCGATCCGGCTGCCAGCGATATCCTCGGCGATACGCGCAGCGTAGACCACCGCCTCAAGCAGCGAGTTTGACGCCAGCCGATTGGCGCCATGCGCGCCGGTGGACGATACCTCGCCGCCCGCCCACAGTCCTTGCAAGGAGGTGCGGCCGCGGTCATCCACGGCGATACCGCCCATGTGATAATGCGCGGCCGGCGCGACCGGGATCGGCTGCTTGGTGGGATCAAGGCCGGCGGCCACGCAGCTTGCATAGACCGTCGGGAATTTGTCGGCGAAACGCGCGCCCGGCGCCGACGTCGCGTCGAGGAACGCGCCATGGCCCGCGGCAATCTCGGCGAACACGCCGCGCGCGACGACGTCGCGCGGTGCGAGCTCGGCAAGCGGATGGCGCGCCAGCATGAAGCGCTCGCCCTTGTCGTTGATCAGGGTAGCGCCTTCGCCGCGCAGTGCCTCGGTGGCAAGCGGCGCGGGATCGCGGCCGACCATGATCGCGGTCGGGTGGAATTGCACGAATTCGGGATCGGCGATCACGGCACCGGCACGGGCGGCGATCGCTAGTCCGAGGCCGCTCGCCTCAGCCGGATTGGTCGTCATCGCGTAGAGATGACCGATGCCGCCGGTGGCGAGCACTACCGCACGGGAGGCTGCGATCACGGGTTTTGCGGTGGCATCACTTAATTCACGCAATTGCAGTCCGGTGACCGCGCCGTCTTCGGTCAGCAGCGCTTCGGCGGCAAAACCTTCGATCAGGCGGATCGAGGGCGTTTTGCGCACCGCCTCGGTCAGCGCCGAAATGATCGCCTGGCCTGCCATGTCGCCGCGGACATGCACGATGCGTCGTGCGGAATGCGCGGCCTCGCGGCCGACCGCGAGCCGGCCTTCCAGGTCGCGATCGAAGGGAACGCCGTAAGTCAAGAGATCATGGATACGGGCGGGCGCTTCGCGCGCAAGCGAAAGCGCTACCCTCTCGTCGACGAGGCCGCCACCGACCGCGACCGTGTCGGCGGCGTGCGCCTCGGCGCTGTCGCCTTCGGCAACTGCGGCTGCGATACCGCCTTGCGCCCATGCGGTCGAGGCGCCCTGGCCGAGCGGTGCCGCTGAGACCACAGTGACCGGACGCGGAGCCAGCTTCAGCGCGCAGAACAGGCCGGCGAGACCGCCGCCGACGATGACGACGTCGTCGCCCTCGCGGATAAGGTTGCATTCGTGATCTGGCATCGCTCCTCCTTTCGTCGTCCCCGCGACCCGCGGGGGACGGCGCGTCAATTCTTCAGATTGACCATCCGTTCGACCGAGCGCCGTGCTTTTTCCGCAATCAAGGGATCGATCGTCACCTCCTCGCGCAAATAGAGCAGGCTGTCGAGAATCTTGGGCAGCGTGATCCGCTTCATGTGCGGGCAGAGATTGCACGGCCGTACCATCTCGACGTCGGGCAATTCGGCCTGCACGTTGTCGGCCATCGAGCATTCCGTGATCATCACCACGCGCTTTGGATGATTACTGCGCACCCAATTGATCATGTGCGCGGTCGAGCCCGTGAAATCGGCCTCCGCCAGCACATCGGGCGGACATTCCGGATGGGCGATGATCTGCACCGTTGGATCGGCCTCGCGAAAGCTTCGCAATTCGTCGCCGGTAAAACGCTCGTGCACCTCGCACGCGCCCTTCCAGGCGATGATCTTCACGCTGGTTTTTGAAGCGACGTATTTCGCCAGATATTGATCCGGAACGAAGATGACTTCCGGCGCATTGAGGCTCTCGACCACCGCGACCGCATTCGACGAGGTGCAGCAGATGTCGACTTCCGCCTTCACGTCCGCCGAGGTGTTGACATAAGCGACAACGGGCACGCCGGGGAAGCGCTCACGCAAGAGCCGCACATCTGCGCCCGTAATACTGGAGGCGAGTGAGCACCCGGCGCGGGAATCCGGGATCAGGACCGTCTTGTTCGGGTTCAGGATCTTCGACGTCTCGGCCATGAAGTGGACGCCGCACTGGACGATGACGTCGGCCTTCACCTTGGCGGCTTCGATTGCCAGCTGCAGCGAATCGCCGCCGATATCGGCGACACAATGGAAAATCTCGGGCGTCTGATAGTTGTGCGCCAGGATCACGGCGCCGCGCGCCTCTTTCAGTTCGTTGATCGCCTTGACGTAGGGCGCCATGAAGGGCCACTCGACCGGCGGGATCACGCCTCTGACCCGCTCATAGAGATGCGCGGTTAGGCGCTCCACCTCTGGCGTCCATTGCAGCGATGGCATCGGCAGCGCGCGTGCGCGCTCGGCAGCACTGATGCCGCCTCGCGAAGCGACGGAACGTCCGCGAGCCGGGTTTCCCAAATCTTGCGGACCGAAAATCCCAGCGATCGGCATGGGTGGCCTCCATTGATTTATATGCTCATGTTGAGCATATTTGCCTCTTGAGAAATCCGGCCGCGACGGGCCGGTAATTTTCAAAGCCAGATTCAGATCACCCGAACCAACCGTGCAAAGCTGCAAAGGCCCTGGGTGCTTGATGGGAGGTTTACTTATCCTCATTTCGAGCAAATCAAATATAGCACGCCTCTATGAGCTCCGCTAGGTGTGCTCGTCCCTAATCCGTCAGGAAAGTTCGCGCGGATTTGCAACCCAGCAATGCGATGAGGTTTTTTCGGGCGCCGGAGATTGGCTTTTCATGCATATGCATTAACTCACCGTAACAAATCGCGGACGCCTATTCCGGCACCGCTGAGAACGGCAGGGGAAATTGCATGTCAGCAGGTGGCCTCGCTCCGGCTTCCGGTCTTTCCACTTGGCGCACGCCCCTTGTGATCATCGCCTGCGGCTGCGCCATCGCCCTGTTGAGCTTCGGTCCGAGATCGACCTTCGGCTTTTTCATTCAACCGATGAGCCGGGAATTCACATGGGGCCGCGACATCTTCGGCCTCGCGCTTGCCCTGCAAAACCTGCTGTGGGGACTGGGCCAGCCACTTGCCGGCGCGATCGCCGACCGGTTCGGCAGTTTGCGCGTGATCGCGGTTGGCGCGCTGCTTTATGCCGGCGGTCTCGTGATGATGCGCTATGCCGCAACGCCGCTGTCGCTCGACCTCGGCGCCGGCGTTCTGATCGGGTTTGGCCTCTCCGGCTGTTCGTTCAACCTGGTGCTATCGGCGTTTGCAAAGCTGCTGCCACCGGAGCGGCGCGGCGTCGCGCTTGGCGCCGGTACCGCGGCCGGATCGTTCGGGCAATTCCTGTTCGCGCCGTTCGGCGTGGCGCTGATCGACAATTTCGGCTGGCAGACGGCGTTGATAGTGTTCGCGACCCTGATGCTGTTGATCGTGCCGTTGTCGCTTGCACTTCGCACCCCGCCGGCGACATCGGCCGATGTGCCGGCAGCGGATCAGCAATCGTTCATGACGGCGTTGGCGGAAGCTTTCGGCCACAGGTCCTACGTGCTGCTGGTGCTCGGTTTCTTCACCTGCGGCTTCCAGCTCGCCTTCATCACGGTGCATCTGCCCGCTTATCTCGTTGACCGCGGCATTCCCGCTTCGACCGGTGGCTGGGTGATCGCTGCGATCGGGCTGTTCAACATCGTCGGCTCGCTTAGCGTCGGCTGGGTGCAGAATTACATGCCAAAGCGCTACATCCTGTCGGTGATCTATTTTACGCGCGCGCTGGCGACGGTTGCCTTTATCTCGTTCCCGGTCACGGCCTTCTCGGCGATCGCGTTTGGCGCGGTGAGCGGCTTGTTGTGGCTGTCGACGGTGCCGCCGACCTCCGCACTGGTGTCGCTGATGTTTGGCACAAGATGGTTCGCGACGCTGTACGGCTTTGCGTTCGTCAGCCATCAGGTCGGCGGCTTCCTCGGTGTCTGGCTCGGCGGCATCGTGTTCGAGAAATCCGGTTCCTACACACCGATCTGGTGGCTTTCGGTGCTGTTCGGCGTCTTGTCGGCGCTGATCAATCTGCCGATCGTCGAGAAGCCCGTCGTGCGAGCGGTTGCACAACCCGCTTGATGCGATAAAACCCCCTAAACGCTCAGTTCAGGGGAGTTTACCTTGGGAACATTCAGGGCGATCCGGATCGACAGGGCGGAAAAGGGCACCGCTGCCGCGCTCGCACAATTCGACGAAGCCGACCTCATGGATGGCGACGTCACCGTTCGCGTCGAGTGGTCGACGCTGAACTACAAGGACGGCCTTGCCGTCACCGGCAAGGCGCCCGTGGTGCGGCGTTTCCCGATGATTGCCGGCATCGACTTTGCGGGTACCGTCGAACAGTCATCGCATCCGCAGTGGAAGGCGGGCGACAAGGTCATCTGCAACGGCTGGGGCATGGGCGAAACTCATCTGGGCAGCTACGCGGAGAGGGCGCGGGTCAAGGGCGAATGGCTCGTGCGCTTGCCGCAGCGCATATCGACACGCGACGCGATGGCGATCGGCACCGCCGGCTACACCGCGATGCTGGCGGTGCTCGCGCTCGAGAAGCACGGAGTTTCGCCGGGTAGCGGCCCGATCGTGGTCACCGGTGCCGCTGGTGGCGTCGGTTCTGTCGCGACCGCGGTGCTGTCAAAACTCGGCTACCACATCATCGCATCGACCGGCCGCATGGCCGAGGCGAGCTATCTGAAGGGCCTTGGCGCCGCCGAGGTGATCGATCGCGCCGAGCTTTCGGGGCCGGTCAAGCCGCTGGCGAAGGAGCGCTGGGCAGGGGGGATCGACAGCGTCGGTTCGACCACGCTCGCCAACCTTCTGTCCATGGCCCAATATGGCGGGGCCATCGCAGCCTGCGGCCTTGCCGGCGGCATGGATCTGCCGTCCTCGGTGGCGCCCTTTATTT
>VAZV01000037.1 GCA_005884765.1 Alphaproteobacteria bacterium | reverse complement strand
CCAACGGCGTTCATCACGCCCGTCCACAGCCCTGTTGCCCTGGTCGCCATCGACCGGAACAGGTGGTCGTCATCGATCGGAAATGGTGGTCGCCATCAATCGGATTCACTGGTCGCCATGCCCCGGAGCGCGCACTGGTTTGCCGGCCGACATGAAATCTTCGTCCTGGAGCAACGTAGCGCCACTTTTAAGCTCTCGTGGCTCACCCCGTGCGTACTTGAATACGTGGTCGTCGGCGTAAACCTGCCGGGTCGCGCTGCTAATCATATGACTGTTTATCTCGGCCACTGCGACAGCATCAGCATTGACCACGGTCTCGTCGCCGTCCGCACGCCCTCGCAGGGCGAGCTTTGGTGAGAGTGGAAACAGTATCTCCGAATTTGTCTCAGCGAGGCCTGGTCGGTCAGCGTGTTCCTGACCATCAGTCCAGCGAATACAAACCGGGTCGTCGGTCGTTACAAACCCGCCTGAGTTATCGGGAGCGACCACGATCTGCCACTTCTTGTCCCAGAGGAGCTTGGTCGCATGGTCGTGTTGATCGATCTCCGCAGCAATAATCGACTCTTTGGGGACCGTGATTGTCGATTCTGTTAGTTCGTTTCGCACCTCTTCGAGCGTGAACTCGGGCTCCTTGCCGACCTTTTTCATGTCGGCAACGTACTTTTCGTAGTTGTCTTTTCTACCGAAGAAATTTTTGGCAAAGTTCCCGATGACCTCACCCATTACTTGCCGACGCTTTGGATTTCTCAACGTCATTGCTGCCATGAGGTTCACCATGGCTGATCGGTCGCCTTGGTCGGCAATCGACTTATTCGCTATTACCCGCTCCAGATGGGGGGCGGTTTCACCCTCAAATTCAGACAACACCTTTTCTACGGCGTTAGCGTCCATACCATCGACATCGATGCGGTTGAAATCACGCTGTGCTGCGACGCCGAAAGGTTTGGAGCGGTACGTCTCCTTTTTCTCACGGTCGAACACCAGGAGCATGTCTTTGGCTCCCGTGAATTTGCGCAAGTAGAACTGTGGCACGTAGTGCTGTTTTCGGGGCGCTGCGCCCTTTGCTTGTAGAGCCACTCTCCACCCTCGCCGAAAGTCACTTCCGCATCCGTGCCCGCGTCGACGTACGAGGGTGGAACGGGGAAACCTTTGTTGTGCCCCACATCCCGCATCTAAAAAAAGACAAGCGGTAGAGGGTCATCTGTAGGCAAGAAAGCAGTCGTCGCGGACAGTTGGAGCGGAGCGCGTGAATTTGCGTAAGCTGTCGGCATCGCGGAGGCTGGCATTCTGAACCAGCAAAAATTGCCGCCTCCACAATGTCTATTTCACGGATATTGGACGGTATGTCGATCAACGGATAAGCTATTGATCTTTTGGCGCTCCCTAGGGGAATCGAACCCCTGTTTCAGCCTTGAGAGGGCCAAATAATGGATCCGTCTCCATCCGCCACCATTCGCCAACGTTCAATGATTTCAATAGCTTGAATGTCCACAATACTGTATTGTTCGCCCACGTACATGGTCGGATATTCGACGGATATTCGACGTCTAACAGTGCGACAAACGCTATGTCGAAGACACTCACCGAGGCTCAAATCACGACGGCTAAAGCGCGCTCCAGGCTCGAGCTTGGCGTGCATTGGCGTCGCCTCGATGCGGAAGCGCATCTGGGCTATCGCAAAGGAAAACGGGGCGGCGTTTGGCTTGTCCGCTGGCGTAATCACCACGAAGGCGGCAACTACAAGCAGGCGCCAGTGGGCATCACCAACGACATCAATGACAAGCCCGCCGACGGGATTCTGACCTTCGAACAGGCCGTGAGAACGGCTCGGGAGGCCGTAGCTCGAGCCAGAACAGAAGCCGCGTCGCAGGCGGCGGGCCCAGCTCCTACCGTGCGATCGGCCGTTGAATCCTACGTCAAGGAACGCGACGCTCGAGAAAGGCGCCGAACGGGTCGCGACGTCCGATCCGACGCCGGTACCAAGCTGCGGCGCTACGTTCTTGGTCAAGAAAAGCGCGGCAATCAGGAAGCTGCGAAAGCTGCTCCTCTCGCATCAGTGCATCTGCATGCCTTGAAAGAAGACGACTTGATAACGTGGCGTGAGGGTTTGCCGGAGAACTTAAAGGTCACGACCAAGCAGCGGTTCGTGAATGACCTCAAGGCCGCACTAAATGCCGCGTGGCCCCGGCTTTCCGCAGATCGGAAGAAACTAAATCCGACGTTCCTCGCCATTGTGAAGGCCGGCTTCAAAGCCGAGCGGATTGATGATGATGATGATGTGTCGGTTGCTCGGGATAACCAGATTCTCACGGATGAGGAGGTTGGCGCCATCCTTCAAGCTGCGCGTGAAGTCGATCAGGAGCAAGGATTTGATGGCGATCTATATCGGATCGTCGTATGTCTGGCCGCGACCGGCGCGCGGTATGCTCAGGTCAGGCGAATGCGCGTGGGCGACGTACAGGTTTCTGCACGGCGTCTGATGGTGCCGGGCTCCTACAAGGGGCGCGGCGGCCATAGCGGCTCAGATCCGGTCCCAGTGGGCGACGATGTGATTGAGGTGCTTTTGCCCGCAATCGCCGGGCGGCCAAGCGATGCACCCCTTTTCGAGCGATGGATCCATGAACAGGAGCCGAGGGGTATCGCGTGGAAGAAGTCTGAACGCGGTCCGTGGAAAAGAGGCGAACTTGCACGTCCCTGGAAGGCCATTCGCGAGCGCGCCGGTATGCCGGAGGTGATTCCCTATGCTTTGCGGCACTCCAGCATCGTGCGCGGTCTCCGAAAGGGCTTGCCCATCCAACAGGTCGCCAAATTGCACAACATATCAGTCAAAATGATCGAGCGGCACTACGCGAAATACATTGCGACCGCCTTGGAAGACCTCGCGAGGGCGGCAGTCGTGTCCCTGGTGCCGCGGAGTGATGGAAACGTGGTGCCGATGGGAAAACGCGCGTAAGGGATCATCCTGCGGTCTTGATCGAGTTCATTCATCTGATGGCGCCGGTACCCCACGCGTTAGATGCGATTGCGCGCTCTCGAATACGGCAGCGGCTTGAGCTTTGCGCGCCACGTGTTCTTCATCGCGAAATCCGTCCTCCGACCCGGCTCAGAAGCTACGGTTTGCGCGGTGACTAGGGGTAATATCGCGGAACTACCCCGCATCAGCCTTTGTCGCACTACTCGCTGTTTTGCTGTCGGTTCGAACGATCAGATACAAAGGAGAACAGTGCAGCGGCGGAGAGGGAGTCAGTCAACCCCCATTGAAAGATAAACTATTTTCGACTTTCCTAGACCAAAACCCACCGTTTGAGCTACGGCCGGAAAAAGGGGGGCGCCCACACAAAAGCCTGCTCCGCCAATGGTCATCGGCAGCGATGCCGTCAAGCGTCTAGTGTAAGGCAATTGCCGTCGCGCCGTCGACCGCGACCGTACCGCTCGTGAGCACCTTCCCCCAGACAATTTCGTGCTCTCACGCCTATTCCGGCGGCTGTTCCTGGAGAAGCTGATCGCCATCCATCAGGCAGGCCGCTTGAAGTTCTTCGGCGATCATGCCGCTCTCGCCGACGCACAGGCGTTCGCGGCATACTTGGCACCGCTACGGCGAGCCGAATGGGTCGTCTATGCCAAGCGCCCCTTCGGCGGGCCTCGGGCGGTGCTGGCCTATCTGTCGCGCTATACCCACCGCGTCGCCATCGCCAACAGCCGGCTGATCGCCTGCGACCGCACCGGCGTCACCTTCCGGTGGAAGGACTATCGCGCCGATGGTCGCGACCGCCAGAAGGTCATGACACTCGCTACCGGCGAGTTCATTCGCAGATTCCTGATCCATGTCCTGCCGCACGGCTTCCACCGCATCCGCCACTACGGCCTGTTAGCCAGCGGCACGCGCGCCGACAACATCGCCCAAGCGCGCGAGTTGCTTGCCGTTTCAAAACCTGAAGACCAGCCCACCGGTGCCGCCGTCGATCACAGCAAGCCTACTTGTCCATGCTGCGGCGGTCGCATGATCATCATCGAGGTATTCGAGCGCGGTGCCACACCTCGGTATCGGCCAACAAGTTCAACGATCGCAATCAGGGTCGACACCTCATGACCGCGTCACAATCCCGCAAATCTGATTGTCGCGCTCGCTGCCTCTCTATCGGCCACGGCAGAGCGCGCTCAGATATCCAGCCGTCGTCTCAAATCGTCCGCCAATTCACCGCGTTCAACGCAACCCGCCGCTCATTCGTGAGCCGCTCTGCCCTCGGCCAATTCGCTGAACCGTCTCAACTCCAATCACACACGTCATTCGCGGCACTCAAATCCCCATAGCCCACGCCGCGCCACCCACGTACCCTTCCCGCGCTTTCCTCCCTTGGAGGTTTGCGGACGCCGGTCCCCGTGCGCGCGGCACCACCGCCATGGGGCCGGCATCCGAAAACCTTCACAAAATGAGAAGAACTCAGTGAGAGCATATTTGAGCGTCGGCCGATCACTTCAGGTCTGGCCCCAACTGCGGACATTCTTGGCGCCCGTCGGCATGTCTCAAAGGTGCCCAAGAACGGAAGTGCAAAAGCTCATTCGATCACCTCGTCGGCGCGCAGCAGAAATGA
>VAZV01000236.1 GCA_005884765.1 Alphaproteobacteria bacterium | reverse complement strand
AAGCCGGCACCAGATCCTTCAGCCAATCCGGCTGCACGACATAATCGGCGTCAATGATGCCGATGATCTCGGCGTCAGCGGCGGTGCGGTCCATGGCGATGCGCAATGCGCCGGCCTTGAAGCCCTTCACCTTCTCGGCGTTGATGAACTTGAAACGTTCACCGAGCGCCCGGCAGTGATCCTGGATCGGCTGCCAGAATTCGGGATCGGGGGTGTTGTTGATGATCACGACGCATTCGAAATTCGGATAGTCGAGCCGCGAGAGCGCATCTAGCGTTGCTTTAAGCATCTCCGGCGGCTCGAAATAGGCCGGCACGTGGATCGAGACTTTTGGGAAGCTGACGCTATTGCCGATCGTGGCCGGCGCCACGGACGCGCTTTTGACGATAAGCCGGCGCGGATTGCGGCCGAAGGCGATGGCCGCGATCTCCTCGATCCGCGCCATTGCGATCAGCACCAGTGGAAACAGCAGGATCAAGCCCAGCGTCAGCGCGAAGGCCGATCCGAACACGAAATAATGCCCGTTCCAGTAGGCGAACACGGTCGCGATCCAGGCGCCGACGCCGTTTGCCGCCGCGGACAATAGCAACGCCTGCAGCACGGTCGGCTCGGCCAGCCTAAGGATCGGCAGCGACATCAGGACGCCGACCAGAAGTGCTATGGTCGCAAGCTTCCAATAGGCCTCATCGACGACGGGCCCGGTCCAGGCGAATTTCGGCTCGCGCGCGGCGTTGAGGATTCCCCAGTAGGGTCCGACGCCGCCTTCAAAGAACTTCCAGGGCTGGTCGATCGCCTCGACGATATTGTATTCCATGCCGATCGCTTCGGCGCGGCTGACGAAATTGCGCAGCGTCACCGCCTGTTCGAAAGGCCCCGGCATCGCGCCCTTCAGATTGTAGCCGGCGCTCGGCCAGCCGAATTCGGCGATCACGATGCGTTTGCCCGGGAAGGCGTCGCGAAGCTTTTGATAGATGATCAGCGCCTGATCGACCGCCTGCTTGTCGGAAAAGCCTTCCCAGTAGGGAAGGATGTGGGCGGCGATGAAATCGACCGATGAGGCGAGCTCGGGATGCTCGAGCCAGATGTTCCAGATTTCACCGGTTGTGACGGGAACGTTGACCGCACCTTTGACGCGCTGGATCAGCTTGATCAGGTCCTCGATCTTCTGCTCGCCGCGGTAGATGGTTTCGTTGCCGACCACGATGCCGTTGACGTTGCTGTTGCGCTTGGCAAGCTCGATCGCCGATTGCATTTCGCGTTCGTTGCGGTCGGCATTCTTGTCGATCCAGGCGCCGACCGTGACCTTCAAGCCGGCTTCGTTCGCGATCGGCGGCACCAGCTCGACGCCACCGGTCGAGGAATACAGGCGGATCGCGCGCGTCAGCGGCGCCAGCGTCTTCATGTCGGCACGGATTTTTTCCGCGTTCGGGATGTTGTCGACGTCGGGGTGGGCGGTTCCCTCGAACGGCGCATAGGACACGCTCGGCAAGATGCCCTTGAAATCGGGAGCCTGTTCCCTGTCCCGCAATAGTCCCCAGATGCCTGCATGGATTGCAGACACGAAAAGGAGAACGGCGACCACGGCGCGCATCGCAACTAAACCATGTGGGGCCAAGATGGCAGGGAAGCGGACCTGTCCCCGAGATCCGACCGAGTCAGCGGCAAATTGAACATAGCTCTGCCACGCGTTTTAACAACTGGTATGACGCCATGGCGTTTTCAGGGCGCGCGATGCGCCAACCCCGATAATTCCGGATCGTTCCTAAGAGCCGCGGCAGGAGAAACGGGGCAGGAGAAACGGGCCAGTAAACCGCGGGAAGCCTATTTCGCGGGCGCCGGGGCGGGCGAAGCCGCGGCGGGGGCTGGCGCTGCCGCAGGAGGGGCCGCGGAGGTCCCGGTGGTGGGCGCCGGCGGCTGGGTCGCGGCCGCCGCCTGCGGCTGGGCCGCCGGGTTGATCCAGCAGGCGTGGACGCGCCCGGAAAGGCTATCGGGCACCTTGGGGTCGATCTGGTTGAAGAACCGCACTAGGCAGCGGAACGTCGCCTGGACGTGGCCGCCCGGGCAACCGAACCGGTCATAGAGGTCGAGGTGGCGGAAGGCGGTGTCGAGGTCGTCGCGCCACATCAGCACCACGACGCGGCGACCGAGCCAGACGCATTCGGGGTTGCCGGCCGGGCCGTTGATCGCCTGCTGGGCCTCGGCAAACTCGTCGGTCTTGCGCTGGTTGTCCTTGGACGTATCCGCCGGATTGGAATTGGCCGGCTTGCCGGACTGGTCCTGGGCGCGGATATCACCGCTCTGGGCAAGGGCGCCGCCGATACCAAACAGAAGGGCGAACACGGGGACCGCAAGGTGACGCAATACCGGATTTTTAAGCTGAAGCACCCGTCGACGCATAAATTCCCCGGTTGGTTGGCTGTCCACAGTGAGAGCCCTGCGGACGCGCCGGTTTGATGCCGTTCAAATGGGTCTCCAATGCGGCGGAGACGGTGAGTGGTCCGATTACAGCAATCGCCCACTCCACTAGCTCAAATCTGATGACGGGTATTTCGGATTTTGTCCAGCAAAGTCACAACTTTATCGCGTCGTGGTAAAACGGCGGCGCTGGACGGCGGTGACCTCCTCAAGCGTTGTGCTCTTTTTTGTGCTCTTGGCAGACGGCCGATGACCGGTTAATCGACGCTTCCCCGCCTGGAGGAGGGAAACCGATTTCTTTTCGTACGCCACTGGCGCTGCTGCTCATATGCCTTGGGGCGATTGCTGCCGTGTGGTGGTGGCTGGCCACGCCCATCACGCTTGCGCGCGCACCGATCGATCCCAACGCAAAACTGCTATGCGTCTCCTACGCGCCATTCCGCGACGCGCAGACACCGCTGTTGCGGACCACCCATATCGCGCCCGAGCAGATCGCCGAGGATCTCGCGCAGCTCGCCAAAATATCCGACTGCGTGCGCACCTACTCGATCGAGAACGGCCTCGATCAGGTCCCGGCGCAGGCCGCAAAAGTAGGCCTGAAAGTGATCCAGGGCATCTGGCTCGGCAGCGACCGGCTGAAGAATCTCGCGCAGATTTCGACCGCGGTTAGCCTGGCCAAGCAATATCCCGGCGTCATCACCTCGCTCGTCGTCGGCAACGAGGTGTTGTTGCGCGGGGAGATGACGACCAACGATCTCGCGGCCGTCATCCGCTCGGTGAAAGCGCAGGTCACTGTTCCCGTCACCTATGCCGACGTCTGGGAATTCTGGCTGCGCAATCGAGAAATTTACGACGTCGTTGACTTCGTCACCATCCATATCCTGCCGTACTGGGAAGATTTTCCGATCCGCGCCAAATTCGCCGCCAGCCACGTCGATTCGATCCGGCGGCGTATGGCGGTGGCATTTCCGGGCAAGGAAATCCTGATTGGCGAGACCGGCTGGCCAAGCCAGGGGCGGATGCGAGAGGGCGCGTTGCCGTCGCGGACCAATCAGGCGCGCGTGGTCTCGGAAATCCTGTTGCTGGCCAAGCAGGAGAATTTCAGGGTCAACCTGATCGAGGCCTATGACCAGCCCTGGAAGCGCCAGCTTGAGGGCACGGTCGGCGGTTACTGGGGCTTGCTCGATGCGGTGCATCGCGCGCTGAAATACCCGCCGGGCGAGGCGATCAGCAATTTTCCGCTCTGGAAATGGCAGATGGGAAGCGGCATGGCGCTGTGCGTCCTGGTGTTCGGCGCGGCCGCGGCTACCTTGCGCCGCAGACCATGGACACCGCGGCTCACCTCTTGGGTCGCGGTCGCTATCGGCGCGGCGACGGGCGGCGTGCTGCTCGGCATCGCCGCCGACAAGGTGGTTTATGAGAGCTACGGTTTTGGCGGCTGGCTGCAATGGGGCGCGCTGCTGGCCGCGGCCATCGCTTCGCCCCTGCTTTGCGCCCACGCGCTGATGTCAGGCCGCGCGCTGCCGACGTTTTTGGAGCTGCTAGGGCCGCGTGAAGGCCGCAGCCAATCGCTCCTCACCTGGCTGCTGGGGACAGCCCTTATTGTCACCACTTTGATCGGCGCCGAGACCGCGCTCGGTTTCGTGTTCGATCCGCGCTACAAGGATTTTCCCTATGCCGCGCTGACCATGGCGGTGGTGCCGTTCGCGACGCTTGTGCTCAATCGTCCGCAACAAGGCGTGCGCCCGATCGCGGAAGCTACATTCGCAGGGCTGTTGGCGCTGGCTGCGATCTATACCGGCCTCAACGAAGGCCGCGACAACTGGCAGTCGCTGTGGACCTGCGCGATCTATTTGGTGTTTGCCGTCACGCTGTGGCGGGCGCGGGCCGCGCAAATCCCAAAATAAGCAGTCCGATCGCAATTCCTGATAGGGCAATATTGTAGAGCACAATCCCGAGCCCCGCGGCGATCAGGCCAAGCGTCAGCAGGACGATCGATGGCCGGATCACATGCAGCGTCGCGACGACAACTGCGACGCTGCCGAATACCGAGTTCTTGAAGAGATAGGTTGCAACCGAGCGGCTCTTGCACAGCAAGGTCTGCAAGCCGGCATCACAGGCAAGCGCAACCTGGGAAAACTCGACGGCGAGATAGCGCAGGTAAAGCGCATAGCCGACGGTAACAAAGCCGACGATCAGCAGAAACTGCACCTGATAGGGCGTCAGGCGGAACGGTTTTTTCTTCATGCGGCGAATATGGTCGCCAATGCCGGATCGGACAACCCGCTTTGCGTTAGTTCCAAGAACCTGCTCCAAGAAACTGCCTGAGAATTCACCTCAATCCCCTGACATTGCTTGCTTTATGACTTAGGCGCTTGACTAGCGGCGCCTAGCGGCTGAACAGCCGCGACAGGGTGGGGGTGGAAGTGGACGTGGAAGTGGACGTCTGGGGCGTGGGCGGCGGATCGTCCCTCTTCGATCGTTTGGGGTAGTAGCCGCGCCGATGCTGTTGCGGCGGCGGCGCTGGCTTTGCGGCCGGAGGCTGCTCGTCGGCGTTCATGGCAAGGCGTTGGCCATCGAACACCGTCATCTCGCAAGTCCGCTGGTTTTCGATCAGTGCAGCGCAGATTTTCGCGGCTGCCGCAGCGTCAGCGAGGGGACCGGCAGCCAAGCGAAGCTGCATGCCGAGCCCGGTCGCGCTCTCTTTCACCATGATGATCGGACGCAGGGCGGCGAGCTCCGAATTCGATTTGGTCAGCCCGCGCCACAGCGCACGTAAGCCGCCGATCGAATTGGCACCGCCAACATCGACCGCAAATTCAGTTCGCTGCACGGCGACATTGGGCGAGGCGCCGTCGGACGCGTCAGGCTCTTTCGATGCCGCGGATGCCGTCACGTCAGGCGCGGGCGGCTCGTCAGCTTTCGCAGCGACCGGCTTCTCCGGTTCGAGCAGTTTGGGGGCGCCGGGATCGGGCGGCGCCATGATGGATTTGGCCGCGATCAGCGGCGTTGCTAGCCCCGGCCGCTCCGCCGTCGTGGTAGAAGCCGCCGGCAGAGCGGCCGGGGCCGGCGATCCGGCTGTTGGGCGTTGCTCTTTCGCCGCGGACTCGGCGCGTGGTTTGTCCGGCTTCGGTGCGGGATCCGTTTTCGCCAGCACGGTCGTCGCCGCCGGTGCAACGCTTGTTGTCGCCGGTGCAATTGTTGTTGCCACCGGTTCAACCGTTGGCGCGGTGGCCTGATTTTGCGCGAGCGGTTGCGCTTCCGTCGTGGCCGCCGGCTTGGAAGGCGCCGCGGGCGGCTGCGCGGTCGCGGAATTCTGCCGCGCAATCGCACCGGTCGCGGAATCCAATCCCTGTTCCAGCACGGTGACGCGCGAATACAGCCGGTCGCGGTCGCTATTGAGCGTATCAATGGCGGACGACAGCCGCCGGGCCTCGTTCTGGCTTTCTCGGGTCAGGGTCTGAAGTTGCCGGGCTTGGCGCGTCAGATCGGCCACTGCGTGCTGGTCGCGGCGCCATCCCAGCGAAGTCTGGCTGGCCATGACAGCGACGACCACGGCAGCGACGGCCGCAACGCCCCACGATCCGATCCGCCACAGCGTGCTGCGGTCGAACTCGTTCTCCTCGGCCAAAAGCCCGGACAGCACGCCGCCGGTATTTTCAGTCTCGAAGGCGCCGGCCAAATGGTCGGAATCCTTTGCCATCAATCCATTCGGCCCCGCCGAGCCCTCCCGAATCACCGGGGAACATTAACAGGAAATACGACCCCGACCTGAATCCCGGGCGTTTGCGAGGCGCCGAAAACGGCTTATGACGAGCGAGACATTTGCCCCACGGTGAACAAGGACGGTGATGACCGCTCGATCCAGCCTGACAGTGGTGCTCGCGGCCGGCGAGGGCACGCGAATGCGCTCAAGCCTGCCGAAGGTGCTGCATCCCGTGGCCGGCCTGCCGCTGCTGGCGCACGTGCTGGATGCAAGCCCAAAGGGAAACGGCGCGGCGCTTGCGGTGGTGATCGGGCCCGATCACAGCTCCGTCGCGGTGGAGATCGCGCGCATCCGCCCCGGTGCTGCGACCTTCGTTCAGCGCGAGCGCCTCGGCACCGCGCATGCCGTGCTCGCTGCCCGCGAGGCGATCGCGCGCGGCGCGGACGATCTTCTCGTCGTGTTCGGCGATACGCCCCTGATTTCGCCCGCGACCTTCGAGCGACTGCGGGCGCCCCTGAAACAAGGCGCAGCGCTCGCGGTGCTCGGTTTCCACGCCGCCGACCCGACCGGCTATGGCCGCCTCCTGGTCGAGGGCGACCGTCTGATAGCGATCCGCGAGCATGCCGACGCGAGCCCGGTGGAGCGCAAGATCACGCTGTGCAATGCCGGCGTAATGGCAATTGACGGGCGCAAGGCGCTCGAAATTCTTGAGAAGATCGGCAATGCCAACAGCAAGGGCGAGTACTATCTCGTCGATGCCGTCGCCATTGCCAGGGACATGGGATTGGAGGCGGTCGTGATCGAAACCGGCGAGGATGAAGTGCGCGGCATCAACACCAAGGCGCAGCTTGCGGAAGCCGAAAGCGTCATGCAGGCGCGCTTGCGCAAGGCGGCGCTTGATGCCGGCGTGACCTTGATCGCCCCGGACACAGTCTTTCTCGCCGCCGATACCAAATTTGGCAATGACGTGACGATCGAGCCGTTCGTGGTGATCGGCCCCGGCGTCACCATCGCCGACGGTGCGGTGATCCATTCGTTCTCCTACATCGTGCAATCGACGATCGGCAAGAACACGTCCGTCGGGCCCTATGCGCGGTTGCGGCCAGGAACCTCGCTCGGCGACGGCGCAAAAATTGGAAACTTCGTCGAGACCAAAGCCGCGACGCTAGAGGCGGGCGTCAAGGTCAACCATCTCTCCTACATCGGCGACACCCATATCGGCGCCAACACAAACATCGGCGCCGGCACCATCACCTGCAACTATGACGGCTTTTCCAAGCACAAAACCACGATCGGAACCGGCGCCTTCGTCGGCACCAACTCGTCGCTGGTAGCGCCGGTCAGAATCGGCAATGGCGCTTATATCGGCTCGGGCTCGGTGATCACGAAAGACGTGCCCGACGATGCGCTTGCCGTGGAGCGCAGCCCGCAAAACAATCGCGAGGGCGGGGCCAAGCGCTTCCGCGAGATGAAGATGCGCGGCAAGAAGCCGAAGAAGAGCTGACGGCGCGAGGGAGATCGTCATTGCGAGCCAACGGGTCGCGCGAATGCGCGCCCGATGACAGGCTCCGCGAAGCAATCCTCGTAACCGGGCAAAGAAAGTATGAATTGCTTCGTGATAAGGGCTGCTCCCAATGACGGGGGGCAACAGTGTCGATTCTGCTTCGCTCGGCCGGGACCCAAAATTGCGAAAACAACCCCATGCAAAGAAGGAGTGGACCTGGCGTATCTTGCGCTACGCTTGATGGGCGGCTGCTTTGCCGATTTCTGCTCCTGAATAGACGTCGGGTCGTTTACTTCCGTCCGCCGCCCGTTCCTCGCGATCCATTTCTCGGAACTCGTTTTCTCGCCGCTCGCATTTCAGCAAGTTCCTTCCGAGCCGCTTCGAGGAGACGGTCACGCCGCTCTAGCGTTTGTTGAGTGTGTCCGTCATGAGTTACCTCGTCTACTAATGCCCCAGCCTATTGGCAAAACTGGAACCGCAGAAAGGTTCGGTGCCGTAGAATTACGGATTAATGACGGCATCACCCTCGAATGACGCGCCCCTGGTGTCTCAGTTTAATGGCGCGTCGATTCACTTGGGCGACCGACCCACGCATCCTTGGTTTCCAAAAATGGGTCTGTCTACAACGCGGGCATTTGAGAGGAATTGCAATGTCGGGCAAAGTTTCAAAAATTATGGTCTCCATGCCCAAACCGGTCGGTACAGCCTGACCCCTGACAGGACAGTTGATCCAAATATCTAGCATATGATGCTCTGTGAACTTTGCGCAGCTTACCGCTAAACACCGCGCGGCCCCTACAACAAGCGCGAAGCGGTCGAAATTTTAAACTGAGACACTACCAACTTTTCGGGCTGATGCGACCGAACGTCCGTTGAAGGTCAAAAGCGGCGGTCGAGGCCAACGTGTGTCGCGTCCGTTCCGCCCCTGACAGCCAACGTAGCAACAGTTTACGAGTTATTCGGCTCGGGGCCAAAAACCGACTTTACGGAATGGCGTAAGAAAACGGCGCCCGAATGGATCCGGGCGCCGTCGATTTAAGGTCTTGATCGCGGTCATCTGACTCAGCGGTCGAAAAGGGGCAGGGTCAAGGTGTGCTCCGCGCGCGCGCCCTTCAGCTTGTCGGCGTCGAGGCCGAGCGCACGCAGGATCGTCGGTGCGACCTGCTTATTCTCAACCTTGTCATCAACCACAGCTCCTTCGAAGCTCGGGTTAGCGACAACCAGCAGGACGTGGCTATCGTCGTTGGTGAAGCCGCCATGCTCGGCGACCTTCTTCGAGCTACCGCTGTAGATCGTGCCATGGAGTGGCTGGATGATGATGTCGGGCGTGCGGCCCAAGGCTGGGTCGCCGAACTTATCTTCCAGCTCGTCGCCGGCATAGATCTTCTCGATCCGAGCCTGGTTCAGGAGAACTCGGTCGTTCTCGAGGATGGCAACGGCCTTCTTGGCCTGGGTCTGATCGGCCAGCCAGATCAGCGAGACGTCATCGGCAGTCTCCTGCGCCACCGTGATGCCGCCGGCGGTCAAGAGGTCGACCGGGTCGACAACGTCGGCATGGCCGGGCAGCAGCCTTGGATTGGTGCTGCCTTTGAGCATGTGAAGCTGGCTCACGTCAATCGGCGACTGGCCGTGCTTCGCACCGACGATCACCAGGGTACTCCGCGTGAGATGCTGCTTGTCCAGCTGCGCGAGCATCTGGCCGAGCGAGCTGTCGACGAAGTCGAGCGACAGCTCGAGCTGCCCGCTCGGTGTGCCGGTCGCGTCGGTGTAGCCATCAGCCGTGACCTTCTGTCCGACGCTGACGGCCTGGAAGTTCATGCCGAAGATCGCCGGCACGCCAACCGTCGTCGTCCCGGTGTGATCAAGGCCCTTGATCCAGTTCAGGACTGCAGTGACCTTCAGATTGTCATAGTAGCGGGTGTAAACCGGGTTCACGGTCCAATCGTCACTCGCCTGAGGTGTCGGGATCAGCTGGGGGGCGGTGGCGAGCACGGTCGTCGAATTGATCTCGGGCGCATACAGCTCATCGAGACCTTTGCCGGAGGGACCGCTGATGATCTCATAGGCCGGGTGTTTGTCCGACCAGGCCGTGCGCTTGCCGGCGGCGTGGATGACTTCCATGATAGTCGTGGTATCGTTCTTCAGGTACTGGTGCGGATACACCACGTCGCACTTGCCGTCGACCAGGCGCATCGGCAAGTGCGCGGGATCGATGTGGTTGGAACCGGCCGGGCCGCCGCCGTCAAGCTTAGTCAGATCATAATCAAGCGCCTCGAAGTAAGTGGCTTCGGTGCCCGGCTTGCCCAGGCAGTTGCTGCCGGGCGGATACAGGGTGTGGTCATAGGTGTCGTCATAAAAGACGCCATGCGTCTTCGGCGAGGCACCGGTCATGAACGCCAGCAGTCCGGGAAAGGAATCCGATGGGCGCGAGGTGTGCGCGTTGGTGTAATGCAGACCGTGCCTCAGCAGCTTGGCAAAAGTCGATGTCGGGTGGCCCTTGAGGTAACGTTGCAGGTCGACCTCATGCATGCCATCTACGCTGATCAGAAGCACCTGCTTGATAGCGCGGTGACCGTCATCGTCGGCGCGCACGGCCGTGTTGAGCGCGGTCGAGCCAAGCAAAGCTGCAATCGCGAGCTTCCCAAAGCTATTCATTGTTGAACCCTCCATTAAAGACAGGGCTCCTCCCATAACGCAGCGAACACGACGCCGATGTGAAACCGCGATGATAGTGTCATGACCATCCCGAGCACAGATGCGACCCACTACGGCGGTAATCTGGGATCGAGCCGACGGGCTGGACGGCGGCCAAGGTGTGATCCATTCGATGTCGGCTCGGGGTCAAACTGATAAGAACTCAGCCTGAGCAAATGTCTTCCGGGTTACCCCCGAACGCGGACATTGCTCGATACACTCGGCATGTCTCAAAGGCGCCAAAACCAGAAGTCTTGAACGGCTTGGGTCATGTTCCCCTAGCTCAGTGGATGTCGGCGGTTCGATCCGGCCACCACCGCCGTTCCGCGTCATGCGCGCGTATCAAACATCTGGTCACCTGCCGGGCGCAGTAGCTCATGCATTTGTTATTATTCGTCCCACCACCGGGGTTGGCACATCTGCCAATGCAATTCGCGGCTTGATCCTCACATCGCGCGGCTGTCACTGCTTCCGCCGGTGAGTTGAGAAGCACTCCGGTGCCTATGAGGGTGATCGCGAAGAAAAGGTGCCGTGCCATGATCGAACCTCCTGAGAAAGGCGAGCGGGCCACTCTAAATCCTAACCTCTCGACGAGGCTAAACCTACCTTTTTCCGATCAGGCGTCATCGAGACGTTTTGGTCGCAGCGTTGGGCCCTGTACTGTCCGTCATCTGCAGACAGTCGAGCAGGTCAACATAACTATTAACTCCAAGCTCAATGGTCTCGCTAGTGCATTGGGCCCGGATTGACGCGGAATGCGTGGGATGTCCGCTCCGGGTCATTCGCGTCGATATTGCCATGTCCGCTCTCTCGTCCGCTATCCACAACACCGGACATTACCACGTCCAACCGGGATTACGGTGACAGTGCACTTAACTGTCATTGCGATTCATCGAGTTCGTGAGGGCAGGCCTGCGGATACAACCGGATGGGCCGGTTGGTAGATCGGCGGCTCTTGGCGCCAATGGCGTGTACCGAAGTGGCGCCGCGGCCGACGAAGATGGGCACTTATTGCTTCGCTGTGGCGCTATGATGCTATCGCCAATTACGCGCTCCAACCGGCCAATCTGCGACGACCTGCGATCTTGCGCTGCGCGTCGTAGGCGGCTGTCTCCCAATTTCGCTGGGTGGTCCGGTTACCCGTCGATAGCGGCCCCTTTTGAGTAATCCGAAGATCGACGCGCTGGGCCAGCAGGAAACGTTCCTGATGACAGGGGGAGCCTTGCCAGATCCTTTACTTTATCGACTTGGCACGGTTCCTTTGACGGCCCAAGCTACGCTCGCAAAGCTGCGTGGGCCGTCTGGTTGATCGCATAGATACGCTTGACGAACACTGGCTTGAACTTGTTCTGCAATGCCTTCGGGCAACGTCGATAGGAATGCCGCCAACGTGCCTGGCCGTTAATAAGTGGAAGCCAGTAGTCATCAAATTTCGCAAATTCCATTCGAATGGTTAGCGTCGCTTCAGCGATTTGCTGAAGGCCGGCACCAACGAATGCGCGCGTCATCTCGCCCGGGAATGTCATTGGTCTCACTAAGGAAAGGCTACGCCGACCGAGCGCACTAGGCTCGATTGCAGCGATGGTATCCCAGAAAATGCGTTGGCTGGGCATTCCCCCAAAGGTGTCCCAGACAGTCGCAGCAACGATGCCACCAGGCCGCACTACGCGAAGCATCTCTCGTACCGCCTGAAGGGGGTCCGGCACAAAATGCAGAACGAGCATAGACAGAGCGCGGTCGAATTGATTTTCACCGAATGGCAACGCAGAGGCATCGCCTTGGCCTGCAGTTATCCTAGGGTCAGTGTTTCGTTGCCGCAACGCCTCGACAAATTGTTCTTCGTAATCTATGGCATCGATGGTCGAGATATTTGCTCGAGCTGGGATCAGGAACGTCAAGCTGCCAGTCCCACATCCAACATCTATGATGCGTTCTCCATCCGCAGTTCCCGCGAAATCCAAAAACAAGGGAGCTAAACGCCTGCTCCATCTGCCCATGTATTGATCGTACCCATCAGCGCCTTTTGAAATAAAGTTGGAAGACATATCCAGCCTCGAATAAGGGGCTCGCACATCCTAGCTTAATCCGCAGCGGATAGGTGGCCAGCGAAGATTGTTCAATGCGTGACTTCAACCGATGAAGATCAATGTCCGCTCGGGGTCATTCGCGTCGAAACGTCGCCATGACGTAACCTCGTTCCTCAAGACTTCGCCGTTGCGGGTATCTGACCGGGCTCGAACGGACCCGGCTCGAAGAAGCCCTCGATCGATTCGACCTTTGCGTAGTTCTCGGCGATGCTCTCGGGTGTCAGATGTGGATCGTAGAAGCCAGGTCCCATGACGATGGCGACACGTTGGATTGCTCCGGCTTCCACGTTGTAGATCCTGTTCGTCTCCGAACAACTATCGCTTGCCAGCCAGACGATCGCTGGCGCAACTGCCTCAACCGGCATTGTGGCTTCGCTCTGCTTCAGCCAGGCGGGATCCGCAATCGCCGCTGGGTGCATCCTCGTGTACCCGGCTGGCGAAATGGTGTTCACAAGAATCCCGTGCTCAGCACCTTCAATTGCAAGAATGCGCATCAATCCTACTACTGCGCACTTGGCCGCCGCGTAGGTGGCTTGGCCACGTATTCCAAACAGGCCGCTGACTGATGTCGTGAGGATGATCTTGCCGTAGCGCTGCGCGACCATATACGGCCAGGCAGCCTTCACCGTGTTAACCGGCCCGCCGAGGTGCACGCGCCAATAGTGATCGAAATCGTCAAGGGTGGCGTCCTGGAATAGCTGGCTTCCGCAGATACCAGCGTTGTTCACGAGGAGGTCTATTCTCCCGAAACGCTCGATGGTCGTCGCGATCAGGTCACTGCCACCTTCGGGGGTGGAAACATCGCTGTCATTCGCGATTGCCTCGCCTCCACGTGATCGAACGAAATCGGCCACCTGTTCCGCTATCGTGGAATCCTCCCCGAACCCCGATACGTCGGTCCCCAGGTCGTTCACGACGACCCGGGCACCGCGTTCGGCAAGAAGTTCGACGTATGCCCGCCCCAACCCGCGACCTGCGCCAGTCACAACCGCGACCTTTCCCTCCAACGAAATTCGTTCTGTCATCTCGCTATCCTCCTTCCGGCAAGATTCAACACGTCTCCGTGCGAGTCCTGCGCACGAGATCCCGCGCCTGTAGCGCGGTCGGGCACGCGCCGACGTCGACACCGAATGATGATAAACGTGGCATCGTCGGTTTCAACGCACGTTCCTCGGCAGATGAGTCAAGTTCGTGGAACCGGAGTCAGGTTTCACGAAATCGGAAAATCCGGGTCGAAGTGGCGCGCCACGGCCGATGAAGATGGGCACTATTGTTTCGCCGTGGCACTGTGACGTAGCCGCCGCTCACACGATCCGGCCGGATAACCTGCGGAGGACCGCGATCTTGCGCTACGCCTCATGGCGGCTGTCCGCCCGATTTCGCCGGTGGTCCGGTTACCCTTCGGCCGCTGGCATTTCGATCAATCGCGGGAACGGCGCGATGGGCCATTAGCGTCATTTTCGGCCTATCCGGGGAAAGCGGACATCGCGGGCATCTCATTGCGGACGGCATTCCCGCGTTTGAAGGCCTGCCGCAGCGCCGCTGAGCAAGCGCAGGGCTACTCGCTAACTCAATTTTCACTGGTGCTCGATAACTTCTGGTGTCGCCTGAAATGGAAGGTTGGCAATGGGCCGCTTCTTCATTCTCGCCGTGCTCATCTGCGTCGCGCTTGTAGGCTGCGATGATACGCGGGAAGCGACATTGCGTTATCGCCTGATTGCCACGGTGGAAATCGATGGACAAAAGGTCGAGGAATCGACCGTGATGCAGATGCACTACAAAAACTTTCATAGGGATCCCCACTTCTGGGACTACGTCATTTGGCTCATCGCCCGCATCAACCCGCGAACCACGGCCAGCGATCACGCGGCCGAAGCGTTGATTTTGGATTTGAAAGGTCGCGGGACGGTATTCATCCTGCCGAGCGTTCATGGCAGCATGGGATTTTCGCACTTCCACGAGGTCTGCCTTCTCTTAACCCTCGGAATTGAAAACAAACTAAACAGTTTGACCACGGAGGATATGAGACAAATCAGCAGCGCAAAAGGGCGCATGCCTCTTCAACTTCTGCGACCGGAAATGAGACGACCGGAATATCCAAAAAGCCTTGTTAGTAAGGGCCCGGCGATGGTTACATTCAAGGATGAGAGAGATCCTCGCACCATCGAAGAGGTGGACCCAGAAAACATGGAGCGACATTTCCCCGGGGTTCGTCTGTTGAATTTTGAAATCGAGGTGACCGACGCACCCTTGACCCGGGTGCTGACAAAGCGGCTGCCATGGCTGGAGACCATCGATCGCAACGAGACTCTCGAAAGGGAGCCAGCCGGATCGATGCGCCCACCCCACGAAAGACCTGTCGCGTTCCTGATTCACCAAGGCGATTTTTTCGGAACGGGCTGGGAACGGATGCTGCATGTTAAGTAGCGCGTAGGGCGGATTACTTACGCTTCGCTAATCTACCCTTGTGCGCGACCGACGCGAGCGGGAAAGCGCAACCGATCAAACGCGCGCGCAATGCGGTTCATTCAATCAAAGTGATGATTGCGGATTGAACAAGTCCGCTCAAGGTCATTCGCGCCGATATTGCCGAGTCCGCCTTCTCGTCCGCTATCGACACTAACAGTGCACTTAACTCGTCAGCGCGATCTATCGAGATTGCGAGCCACGCGGCCGGCGGATGGCAGCGCGACGGCTTGCATCGGGAGAAGGGCGAGTTTCGGCGTCAATAGCGTATCGCGAAATGGCGCGCCGCGGCCGATGAAGATGGGCACTATTGCTTCGCCGTGGAGCTATGATTGCTTGGCCGGAATCGCGATTGGACATCCAGGTACTCGCCCCTCTGCTCGGCGCCACTACTGCTGATGCGCTTGCGCCAGACCGGGTGAGCAGCCAATCTGCCAGCATGACCAGTCTGCCGCATAGCGATGAGGCCATCTTCGATATCCGTAAGATCGAGGACTATTGCCTGAACCCGTCACACCCGCGTGGCCGGCACAAGGCTCGGGTATTCCGCGAAGCCCTTGACCTTCGGCGCGGCGACGCAGCCTGGCTACGAGATGCACTGCTTGAAGCCGCACGCTCCAGCGACGCCTCCCAAGTTGCGGTGGACGCATGGGGAACCCATTGGCGCATCGATACGACTGTCAGGCGACAAGGAAGGAGTGCTGTGGTAAGAACGATCTGGATCGTGCGAACCGGCGAGAGAGCGCCGAGGTTTGTCACATGCTGGGTGTTATGATGAATGCAAAAAAGGGCGCAAAGAGCGACAGGCCATCCGTTTTGGACGTGGTGGCATTACTGACGGACCTTCCCGCGCAGCGGCTTGCGCGCGGGCAGGTCGGTACGATCGTCGAGCAGCTTGACGAAAAGACCTTGCTTGTGGAGTTCAGCGATGAGCAAGGTCGCGCCTACGCGGTCGCGCCCTGCCCGCAGGCGGACCTGCTGGTCCTGCACTACGTCCCTGAGGCCGCCTGATCATCGAATGGTAGCGCAGAAACGGACCCTAACGAGGGCCGTCGATGTCTCGCAGTTCCCTCCGCACCCGCCGTGCCGTCCGCATCGCAAGCTTGATGCTGTCGTGGGAATCCTCCTCGAAGAAGAGCACGACCTCACAGCACAGACACTGGCCCGAAAAGCCGTTCTGAAGCCGCCTGGAGCGATCGCGAAACGGGCTCTTGCACTTGGTGCATTTGATCTGAACGGAATTATCCATGCCGACATGGTGCCATCGCGGAAGTGCTCCGACTGCATCCCGGCACTATTACGTAAAACGAAGAAGGCAACGGCATCTCGCCTCATGACCTGGTTCGCACCGACAAATCCCCGCCGCACGGACGGAATGTTCATCCCGCGCGCCGCTTCGCCTATATTGTCCTCAGCTCCATTCTTGCCCCCGTTAAGCTTTCCGCTTAATGCTGTCTCAATCCGCAATAATTATTGAGTACCTGTCGATCCCTGGTTTTCGTTAAGAAGTGATCGGGTTTCGGCGTATTCGTCGATTTGGGGATATTGATCCGCATGTGCGGCATTGTTGGCATTTTGGGGCGCGGTCCGATCGCCGATCAGATCGTGGATTCGCTCAAGCGCCTTGAATATCGCGGCTACGATTCCGCAGGGGTCGCCACGCTGGAAGGCGATCGCCTCGAGCGCCGCCGGGCCGAGGGCAAATTGAAAAACCTCGAGGCGCGATTGCACGCCGAGCCGCTCGCCGGCCACACCGGCATCGGACATACCCGCTGGGCCACCCACGGCAAGCCGACCGAAAACAACGCGCACCCGCACGCGACCGCGCGGGTCGCCGTGGTTCACAACGGCATCATCGAGAATTTCCGCGAATTGCGCGAATCCCTGCAGAAAAAGGGCACGGTGTTCACGACCCAAACCGATACCGAGATCGTCTTGCATCTGGTCGATGATTTGCTCGGTCAGGGATTGAAGCCGGTCGACGCGGTCAAGGCGGCATTGTCGCAACTGCGCGGCGCGTTCGCGCTTGGGTTCATCTTCGCGGGCGACCACGATCTGATGATCGGCGCGCGCAATGGGCCGCCACTCGCCATTGGATATGGTGACGGCGAAATGTATCTCGGCTCGGATTCGATCGCGCTTGGCCCGTTCACCGATAGCATCAGTTACCTCGAGGACGGCGACTGGGTTGTTTTGACGCGAAGCAGCGCGACCTTTTACGATAAGAACAATGCGATCGTGCATCGGGACGCCATCAAGCACACCGCCGCGGCCTCGCTGGTCGACAAGGCCAACTACCGCCATTTCATGGCCAAGGAAATCCACGAGCAGCCGGAGGTGGTCGGCCACACGCTGGCGCGTTACGTCGATATGGCGACCGAACGCGTCGCGTTGCCCGTCAAGATGCCGTTCGACTTTCGGGATATTCAGCGGATCTCGATCACGGCTTGCGGCACCGCGAGCTACGCGGGCTACGTCGCCAAATACTGGTTCGAGCGGCTCGCGCGCCTGCCGGTCGAACTCGACGTCGCCTCCGAATTCCGCTACCGCGAGGCTCCCTTGCGCAAGGGCGATCTCGCGATCTTCATTTCGCAATCCGGCGAGACCGCCGATACGCTGGCGGCGCTGCGCTACGCCAAGGCGCTAGGGGTGCATACGCTCTCCGTCGTCAACGTGCCGTCCTCAACGATCGCGCGCGAGAGCGCGACGGTGCTGCCGACGCTGGCCGGTCCCGAGGTGGGCGTCGCCTCGACCAAGGCCTTCACCTGCCAGTTGATGGTGCTGGCTGCGATTGCGATTGCCGCCGGCAAGGCGCGCGGCGAATTGTCTGATGCCGATGAGGCCAAGCTCGTGCACGGATTGGTCGAAATCCCGCGCCTGATGGCGGCGGCGCTGGCGATCGAGCCGCAGATCGAGAAACTGGCGCGCGACATCGCCAAATCAAAGGACGTGCTCTATCTCGGCCGCGGCACAAGCTATCCGCTGGCGCTTGAGGGCGCGCTGAAGCTGAAGGAGATCTCCTATATCCATGCCGAAGGCTATGCCGCCGGCGAACTCAAACATGGCCCGATCGCGCTGATCGACGAGAACATGCCGGTGGTGGTGATCGCGCCGTTCGACCGGGTGTTCGAGAAAACCGTTTCGAACATGCAGGAGGTGGCGGCTCGCGGCGGCAATATCATCCTGATGACCGACGCCAAAGGCGCGGCCGAAGCGACGGTGGATTCCCTGGTGACGATCGTGCTGCCCGACATGGCCGCGACCTTCACGCCGATGGTTTACGCCGTTCCGGTGCAGCTACTGGCCTACCATACTGCCGTGATCATGGGCACTGACGTCGACCAGCCACGCAATCTCGCCAAATCGGTCACCGTCGAATAAGTCGCGGGTCGCCTGTGTCTCGCGCCGGTCTTCAAAAACCTGCTACAAGGTCATAACTATACGTTCTGGACCCACCTGGAACCCGAATGACCTCCCGCAACGATTTGCCCCCGATTACGCCGCCGCCGGCCGCGCCTACCGGCCTGATGGGCCGGTTCCGGAACTATTTTCTGACCGGCCTCGTCGTCGCCGGCCCGATCGCCATCACGTTTTACCTGACCTGGTGGTTCGTCACGTGGGTCGACGGACTGGTTCGGCCGTTCGTGCCGATCGCCTACCGGCCGGAAACCTATCTGCCGTTCGGCCTGCCGGGTTCCGGGCTGATCGTCGCCGTGATCGCGCTGACGCTGCTCGGATTCCTCACCGCAAACCTGATCGGGCGCTCGCTGGTCGATCTCGGCGAAAGGCTGCTGGGGCGCATTCCGGCCGTGCGTGCGATCTATCGCGGCCTCAAGCAGATCTTCGAGACGCTATTCTCAGGGCAGGGTTCTAGCCTCCGCCGGGTCGGCCTGGTTGAATTTCCCTCGCCCGGCATGTGGTCGATCGTGCTGATCTCGCAGTCGCCGAGCACCGAGATCGCGAACAGTCTTCCGGGACAGGAGGAGCACATCTCGGTGTTTTTGCCTTGCTCGCCGAACCCGACCACCGGCTTCTTCTTCTATGTGCCGAAGAGCAAGATCATCGAAGTCGAGTTGAGCGCAGAAGACGCCGCGACCCTGATCATGTCGGCCGGCGTGGTGCAGCCGGGCTCCGACCAGCAAAAGAAGATCGCCGCGTTAGCCGGCGTGGCCAACGCCGCGCGGATCGCGAAAGCGTCGCCGCTGCAACCGGCGCCGGCGAAGGCGGAGTGACGGCGTCAGCGTCATTGCGGCCCCCTCCGTCATTGCGAGGAGCCACCGGGTCTCGCCTTCGGCGAGCCCGATGACAGGCTCCGCGACGAAGCAATCCACACTTGTTTCGTTGCCGCAATGGATTGCTTCGCGGAGGCTGTCATCGGGCGCGCATTCGCGCGACCCGTTGGCTCGCAATGACGGTTGATGGAGCCCTATCCCGCCCCGATCAGCGGTATCGCCTCGTCGCGCTCGAACAAATAGAGCAGGCAGCGCAGCGCCTCGCCGCGCTCGCCTTTCAGTTTCGGATTGTCCTTCATGATCCGCAGCGCCTCGTCGCGCGCCTGCGTGATGAGCTGGCCATGCACGTCGGGGCGCGCGATGCGATAGCCGGGCAGGCCGCTTTGCCTGATGCCGAGCACATCGCCTTCGCCGCGCAGTTTTAGATCTTCTTCGGCGATTCGGAACCCGTCGGTCGTTTCCCTGATCACCGCAAGCCGCGCCTTGGACATTTCATTGAGCGGCTCGCGGTAGAGCAGAAGGCAGGTCGAGCTCTCGGAACCGCGGCCAATCCGGCCGCGCAATTGATGCAGTTGCGCAAGTCCAAAACGTTCGGCGTTTTCGATCACCATGATGGTCGCGGCGGGCACATCGACGCCGACCTCGACCACGGTCGTTGCGACCAGGAGCCCGATCTCGCCCGAGGCGAACTGGGCCATCACGCGATCCTTTTCCGTGCCCTTCATCTGGCCGTGCACGAGACCGACCTTGTCACCGAAACGCTTTTGCAGGCTCTCGAAACGCTTGGTGGCGTCGGTGAGATGATCGGTACCCTCCGCCTCGGATTCCTCAACCAACGGACAGATCCAGTAGACCAGCTTGCCCGCGGAAAGCGCGCGGCCGACCGCCTCCATGACTTCGTTGATACGACTTGCGGGTACTGCACGGGTATCGATCGGCTGGCGGCCCGCGGGCTTTTCGCGCAGTTCGGAGACATCCATGTCGCCGAAATAGGTCAAGACCAGCGTGCGCGGGATCGGCGTTGCGCTGAGCACCAGCACATCGACCGCTTCGCCTTTGGCTGTCAGCGCCAGCCGCTCGCGCACCCCGAAACGGTGCTGCTCGTCGACGACCGCCAGCGCCAGCGCCTTGAACGCCACATCGTCCTGGATCAGCGCATGGGTGCCGACCAGCAAATCGATTTCACCGGCGTCAAGCCACTCCAATATTTCGCGCCGCTCCTTGCCCTTTTCACGTCCGGTGAGGATCGCCACGCGAAGGCCGGCGCGCTCGGCGAGCGGCGCGATGGTCTTGATGTGCTGGCGCGCCAGAATTTCGGTCGGCGCCATCAACGCCGCCTGCTTGCCGACTTCGGTCACCGCGGCCGCCGCCAGCAGCGCCACCACCGTCTTGCCCGATCCGACATCGCCCTGCAGCA
>VAZV01000235.1:18718-55419 GCA_005884765.1 Alphaproteobacteria bacterium | reverse complement strand
CTCGGCGGCATCGTGTTCGAGAAATCCGGTTCCTACACACCGATCTGGTGGCTTTCGGTGCTGTTCGGCGTCTTGTCGGCGCTGATCAATCTGCCGATCGTCGAGAAGCCCGTCGTGCGAGCGGTTGCACAACCTGCTTGATGCGATAAAACCCCTTGAACGCTCAAGTTCAGGGGAGTTTCACCTTGGGAACATTCAGGGCGATCAGGATCGACAGGACGGAAAAGGGCACCGCGGCTGCGCTGACGCAATTCGACGAAGCCGACCTGATGGATGGCGACGTCACCGTTCGTGTCGAGTGGTCGACGCTGAACTACAAGGACGGGCTTGCCGTCACCGGCAAGGCGCCGGTGGTGCGGCGTTTTCCGATGATTGCCGGCATCGACTTTGCGGGTACCGTCGAACAGTCATCGCATCCGCAGTGGAAGGCGGGCGACAAGGTCGTCTGCAACGGCTGGGGCATGGGCGAAACTCATCTGGGCAGCTACGCGGAGAGGGCGCGGGTCAAGGGCGAATGGCTCGTGCGCTTGCCGCAGCGCATATCGACACGCGATGCGATGGCGATCGGCACCGCCGGCTACACCGCGATGCTGGCGGTGCTCGCGCTCGAGAAGCACGGAGTTTCGCCGGCTAGCGGCCCGATCGCGGTCACCGGCGCCGCCGGTGGCGTCGGTTCCGTCGCGACCGCGGTGCTGTCAAAACTCGGCTATCACGTCATCGCATCGACCGGCCGCATGTCCGAGGCGAGCTATCTGAAGGGCCTTGGCGCCGCCGAGGTGATCGATCGCGCCGAGCTTTCAGGGCCGGTCAAGCCGCTGGCGAAGGACCGCTGGGCAGGGGGGATCGACAGCGTCGGTTCGATCACGCTCGCCAACCTTCTGTCCATGGCCCAATATGGCGGAGCCATCGCCGCCTGCGGTCTTGCTGGCGGCATGGATCTGCCGTCCTCGGTGGCGCCCTTTATTTTGCGCGGGGTGTGCCTTCTCGGCATCGATTCCGTGATGTGTCCGATTCCGCTGCGCAAGACCGCTTGGAGCCGGCTGGCGACCGATTTGGACCCGACGAAACTGTCTGAAATTACTCATGAAATTAACCTCGACCAGGTCGTCGGCGAAGCCGGCAAAATCCTCGCCGGCCAGGTCCGCGGTCGAATCGTGGTAAAAATTCCCTAACGCTGTTCAGACTTTACCAACCAAGCTGCTCCAATGTTGCCACTGTTGGTATGGTAAGCAGCGGGTAAAGGCATCAGCCTTTGCCAGCGCTGGGGTAAGTTGGAGTAGCTAGCATGCTTGCGCGTCTTGTGTTGGGTACCGTCACGGCCGGTGCGATGATTGCTCCAGCGTTGGCTGGCATGATGACCGCCGATGAGGCGCGCAGGTTCGTCGCCGGCAAGGTCTTCGCATTTACCTGTTTCGACGGCACTCGCGGCGCAGGCCGCGTGTTGGACGACATGGGTGCTGCCGGCGCCGTGCAGTTTTCCGGCGCAGGACCGGTACGCCACATCCGTCTGCCCGGCAACACGCTTCAGATTCGTGGCCAGGCGGTGTGCGCCTCGATCAAGGGCATCCCGTTCGAGCCCTGCTTCAATCTCGACAAACAAGACGAGCGCAGCTTCCGCGGCTCGGTTTCGGGCATGGGCTTCGCCTATTGCGATTTCCATCATCAGGGCGCCGCTCAGATGCTGATGGCGCGGGCCGTCGCCCGGCCACGTTCGCTGCATCATATGGATCGGACCGGATCGACCGATACGCCGCGGGCCGAGGTTGCGGCGCGCGTCGAGACGCCGCGGGTCGAGATCACCAAGATCGAGCCGGTCAAATCCGAGCCGGCGAAAGGCGAGCGCGCGCCGGAATTACGCCGTTCGACCGAGTGATTGCAGCGCGGGCCTCGGCCCGCTGCCACAACCCCAGCGAGCCACCTTTACTTGTCGGCCGCAGGCCGCTCGCAGGCCGCTACGCCGTATTCATACGGATAGCCGTTTTTACGTCTTGGTAGCGACTAACCACTCAGTTTGTGAAATCTTCGACACTCGTACAGGGGACCGAGCCCGTGGACCTGGATATGTCGCTCTACTATTTCCGGATCAGCCAGGGTCGCTATTCCGGCGCGTCAGACGAGCCCTATGAGTTCGCAAGCCGCGACGCTGCCTGGAGCGAGATGACTGCGGTCTGCGGCAACCTTCTCGGCGGCATTTCGCGCAGCCTCAAACAAAATGCCGAGTGGCGGATGGAGCTTTTGGACGAAGCGAAGAATCCGGTATTTCGAATTCGCCTGGTGGCGGAATCGATAACTTAAGCCGCGCCCTCGCTGCTGGCGCGGCTGCGCGCCCTTCGCGTACGTCAGCTGTGTTCAGGTTGTGCGCACGCAAGTCGCTCAATCTGCAACTGCACAAATTTTAGACAGACGTTAATGATTAACAAATACCGTGGACTCGGTGCGGGCATCGATTTGCTCGAGCGGCACATTGGATTTCAAAATATTTGGGCCCACCATGCGCGGATCATTTCATCTTCGGCTGACCCATCGGATCCTGGCGATTGGCGTGGTCGGTCTTGTTGGTCTTGTTGCGGTCGGCGCGATCTATCAGATGGGCAGTTGGTCGGCCGACGCGTCGCGGACCATTGCGGGTAGTGCCCGCACCATCTCCGACCTCAACAGGCAGCTTTCCAACGAAATGCTGGAGGCGCGCCGGGCGGAGAAGGACTTTCAACTGCGCCGGGACCAATCGTATGCGAGACGCCATGCCGAGTGGACCGCCGACATCGAGCGTGATTTCGAGCGCTTGGAGAGCTTGGTGCGATCCGGCGGCTTCAACGACATCGCCGCGAAGCTTGCCGTCGCCCATAGCGGATTCAAGAAATACGTGGAGCAATTCGGTGCACTGGCACAGGCCGAGGTCAAGCTCGGCCTCAACGAGACGTTAGGACTGTCCGGTTCGCTTCGCACGGCCGTTCACGAGATCGAGGCAAAGCTCAAGGAAGGCGACAATCCAAGGCTGACCGTCTGGATGCTGATGATGCGGCGGCATGAAAAGGATTTCATGCTTCGGCGTGACACGAAATATGTCGGCGAGTTGAAAAAGGCGGCGGCGGAATTCTCAAAATTGTTGGCAGAGACGGAGATGGCGGCGCCATGGAAGGCCGAAATCGTTCAAAAGCTGGAAAAGTACCAGACGGATTTTTACGCCTGGGCGGATGGTGCCCAGGAAGTCGCGCGTCATGGCGCTGCGATGTCGAAAGAATTCCATGAGGTCGAACCGGTCATGGTCGATATACAAGAGGACATCGAACGCCGCTACGACCTGGCCGGCCTGGCCGAGGCGGCGACGCGCGGTTCGGTCAGGATCTGGATGCTGATCGCGCTTGGGATGGCGATCGTCATTGTAAGTGGCGCGTCCCTGCTGATTGGCAGGTCGATCTCGAAGGCGCTGTTGGCGATGGTCCTTTCCATGTCAAAGCTTGCCAAAGGTGACTCCACCGTCGCCGTCCCGGGTCTTGGCCGTGCGGACGAGATTGGCGAGATGGCCGAGGCGGTGCAGGTGTTCAAGACCAATATGATGGAAACTGAGCGGCTGCGCGCCGAACAATCGGCGCTCGAGCAGCGCCAGTCGCACCAACGCAAGGCCGAGATGCATAAGATCGCCAATGCGTTCGAAGGCGCGGTCGGTGAAATCGTCGAGATGGTGTCATCCGCGGCAACCGAACTGGAGGCGTCCGCAAATACGCTGACGACGGCGGCAGAACGCTCGCAGCAACTCGCAACCGTAGTCGCGGCCGCGTCGGAAGAAGCCTCCACCAACGTGCAATCCGTGGCGTCCGCCAGCGAGGAACTGACGACGTCGGTGACGGAGATCGGCCGTCAGGTTCAGCAGTCCTCGCAGGTCGCCAATGCAGCGGTGAACCAGGCGCGAAAAACCAATGATCGCGTCGGCCAATTGTCGAAAGCAGCAGGCCGCATCGGTGACGTGGTCCAACTGATCAATACGATCGCCGAACAAACCAATTTGCTGGCGCTGAACGCCACCATCGAGGCGGCGCGCGCTGGCGAAGCCGGTCGCGGCTTTGCGGTAGTGGCGGCGGAAGTCAAGGCCCTCGCCGAACAGACCGCGAAGGCGACCGGCGAGATTGGCCAGCAGATCGCGGGCATTCAGGAGGCGACGCAGGAATCGGTCGGTGCGATCAAGGAGATCGGCGACACCATCGGCCGGATGTCGGAGATCTCTTCCACCATTGCGGCAGCGGTGGAGGAACAGGGAGCGTCCACAAGGGAGATTTCCCGCAACATCCAGCACGCCGCCCAGGGTACCTCACAGGTCAGTTCGAACATCACCGACGTGCAGCGCGGCGCCAGCGAGACTGGATCAGCCTCGGCGCAGGTTCTCTCTGCGGCGCAATCGCTGTCCGTCGAAAGCAACCGCCTCAAGCTCGAGGTCGGCAGGTTCCTCGACTCGGTGCGGGCTGCCTGACAATGCCCAAGGCGCTGCGCCCCGCAAGATCGCGCGGTTTTCCGTAATCCTACGGTGCATGATATTTAACCTTAATTTGTAGTTTCGAAGTCATTGATTGAGCTGCGCTCTTTGGGTCGCAAGTGAACCGCGGCTCGTTTCATCTCCTTTTCTCTCAACCGCAATCATTGCAGGAACTCCCTCATGTCGTTTCTCAATCTCCGAATTCGCGGCCGGCTCTATGGCGGCTTTGGTGCGCTGCTGTTGTTTTGCGTGGCACTGGCCGGCTTCGCGGTGTGGCAGTTGGGAGAGATTCGCACACAAGTCGCAGCGATGACCGTGCAGTCCGGCAATGCGATCCGGGCCGGTGGAATCGCGACGGAGCTGCAGGCGATCCGCCGCGCCATCCTGCGCTACGCGTTCGATCACGATGAGGCGTCTTTCGTGGAGGCCGAGAAGCGGCTCGCAAAGGCGAGCGACCTTGTAGAAGTTACTATCAAAGCGACGAGATCCGATGAGCGCCGTGCCGCCTACAAGGAGATCGCCAAAGACGTCGAAGATTTGAAGGTCAAGCGCACGGCGCTCGGAGAGGCCGTCAAGCAGATGATCGCGGGCCGGGACCTGTTGTTTACCGACGGCGACCAGATGGCGGCCGACGTCCAGAAATTCGTCGATGCCGCGGACAAAACCAATTTCGCCGAGAGAGCTGCCGCGCTCGAGGCCAAAGTCCTTCTGGTCCGGGTTGCCAATTGGCGGATGTTGGCGACGCGCGACCAAAAGGGTATCGCCACCTTCAAGGCCAATATCGGAAAAGCTCAGCAGCAGATCGCAGAGCTGGAAAAGTCCGAGTTGCCGCAAAATCTAGCCGCGCTGCTTGGGCCGGTCAAAGCAGGCGTCGCCAAATATTCCGACGCGTTCGACAAGGCGTCCACTAACCTCCTGCTCGGCGATGAGCTTTACTACAAGGCCATTACCCCCCTGACCGTCAACGCGGTCGGGAAAATCGACACGATCCAGGAATCGATCGGACAGGCCTTCCAGAAGACGACCGCGGCGACCGAAGAGATCATCAGCAGCACGGTCATCATGCAGGAAGTCGTGGCCGGCGGCGCGACCCTGCTCGGCCTGTTGATCGCTTTCCTGATCGCGCGTGGCATCATCGGGCCGCTGTCCGGATTAACCTCGGGCATGAAGGAACTCGCCGGCGGCAATTTCGGCGTGGTGCTTCCCGGGCTCGAGCGCAAGGACGAGGTCGGCGACATGGCGCAGGCAGTCGAGACCTTCAAGGTCAAGGCCGAGGAAAAGGCCCGCGCGGAAGCCGAGGCCAAGAGCAAGCAGGATCAGATTGCCGCGAAAGAGCGCAAGGCGGCAATGATCAAGCTCGCCGACAGCTTCGAGGCCGCCGTCGGCGAGATCGTCGAGACGGTGTCCTCGGCCTCGACCGAACTCGAAGCCTCGGCCACCACACTCACCGCGACCGCCGAACGCGCGCAAGAACTCACCGGCATGGTAGCGGCCGCGTCCGAGGAGGCCTCCACCAATGTGCAGTCGGTGGCTTCAGCCACCGAAGAACTGTCGTCTTCGGTCAACGAGATCAGCCGTCAGGTTCAGGATTCGGCGCGGATGGCGAGCGATGCCGTCGGCCAGGCACGCACCACCACCGATCGCGTCAGCGAACTGTCCAAGGCGGCAAGCCGGATCGGCGATGTGGTCGAACTGATCAACACCATCGCCGGCCAGACCAATCTGCTGGCGCTCAATGCCACCATAGAGGCCGCCCGTGCCGGCGAGGCCGGCCGTGGCTTCGCGGTCGTGGCATCTGAAGTAAAGGCGCTGGCCGAGCAGACTGCGAAGGCGACCGGCGAGATCGGTCAACAGATCACCGGCATCCAGGCGGCAACGCAGGACTCGGTGAATGCGATCAGGGAAATCAGCGGCACCATCGAGAAGCTGTCGGAAATCTCGGCTACTGTCGCTGCAGCGGTGGAAGAGCAGGGCGCGGCGACCCAGGAGATCTCCCGCAACGTGCAGCAGGCCGCGCAGGGCACGCAGCAGGTCACATCCAATATCACCGACGTGCAGCGCGGCGCCGGCGAGACCGGATCGGCCTCCTCGCAGGTGCTCTCGGCTGCTCAGTCGCTGTCGTCCGATAGCAACCGCCTCAAGCTCGAGGTAGGTAAGTTCCTCAATTCGGTGAGGGCAGCCTGATCGCTGTTGCATCAGGTCGTCGAGCGATGTGCCTTGGACACGTCGCTCGCCGCGTCCAGAGCCTTGTCGGAATCGAAACTGCACGGTCTCGCCGCTGCACCTATCTAGCGCATCAGGCCCGATTCATCGAAGCCGCTTGAATCGTTCCGCCAGAGCCAGACTGAAAGCGCGCGCGAGCGTCCCCGGATCAGCGTTTCCCGGGGTCCAGTTAGAACTCCGACCTGGAGCAGCGCGCATTCCGGGCCGGCTTGACGAAGCAGATCATCGCTGAGGGCCAGCGCCGCACTTTGCTTCGCCGCGATTTCCATCAGGCGGCTCGCCACGTTGACACTGTCCCCCGTCGCGGTGATGTGTTGATAGCTGCCGCCGCCGAGACGGGACGCAATGATGGCACCGAAGTGAGCGCCCACCTTGAAGCCGATTTGCGATGCGATCGATGGCGGCAGGGATTCGATCCATCGCTCGACGCGGTTGCAGAGATCGACGCAACAAAGCGCAGCATTGCGGGCGTCGTCGACGGTGCTCTTCGGCAGGCCGAACAGAATCATGGCGCCGTCGCCCAAAAAGCTGGTGATGACCCCGCCTCGGGCCACGACCTCCCGGTCAACCAGGGTATGGAAGTCCTTCAGGACATCCAGTACCGCATCCATCCCAAGGGTTTCGCTAAGCGAAGTGAACCCGGATAGATCGATGAAGATGATCGCCGCATCCTGATGGACCGGCTTGAGCAGAAAATCCGGATTCTTGGTCAACCATTGGCGAAGCGCCGGCGCTTGAAATTGCTGCAGCAAATCGCTCTTCCTGGCGAAATACTGTGCCTGCCGCCGGTTCAGCCAAAGCTGGCCGGCCCCGAACAGGATCATCGGCGGAGCGGCGGCTGCGATCGGAAGCGCGGCGCTCAGCCAGATGCCGTTTGAGAATGCCGCTAAATTCGCTGCCGCCCAGATAACAAGCACGGCGACGATCGAGAAAAGACCGATGGCGCTGCGCCGCCATGCGAGCAACCCCACGAGCAACAGCGTCAACGCGATCGCAAGTATTGCGTCGGCTGCGCGCGTGGATCGGTTGCGCAACATCCCGTCGCCGGCCATCAAATGCGTAATCGCCGTGCCAACGATCTCGACCCCCGGCATCACCGGATCGAACGACGTGGGAAAAAGGTCGCCACCGCCTGTGACTGTCGCTCCGATCACGACAATCCGGTCGCGAAAGGCCTCGCTTGCGACTTCGCCCTTCAATATGGAAGCCGCGCTGATGGTCCGAATTGTGCCATGGCGGCCATAGAATGCCAGCGGCAGAACATGGCCGACGTCCAGCGGGATATGTCGCATCGCCAGCGTTAGGCTGTCAGCTTCGATGGTTGGCTCGGTATCGGTCGCCAGTGCGACGACGCGCAGCGGGAATGACAATTCGATCTTGTCGTCGGATCGAAACAGCATTGGAACGCCGCGCGGGGTTCCGGATTTGTCCGTGGTCAGATTGACGACGCCAACCGCGGCATGGTCGGCGAATAACTTCAAGGGAAGCAGGAATTTCTCGGCCCGTGGCAGGCCGGCGAGGGGGTCGCTTTCTTGCGCGGCGATCAATTGCTTTGCTTCGGCGAACACCGCGGCCGCGGCGATTGCGGTCGGGCGTTTGTCGAATGCCTGCGCCAAGATGGCGTCGCCATCGTCGCTGCCGCGGTCGATCAGCAGCAGATCGATTGCGATGGCGCGGGGTCCGAACCGTGCAACCGTGTCGACGATTGCGGCGAGATCGGCGCGCGGTAGTGGGTAGCCGGCTCTTTCCGCTATGGTGTGATCGTCAATCGCCACGATTGTAACGAGGTCCGGCGCGGCTCTTTCCCCGCGCACGCTCGAGCGCAAATCCGTCAACGCACCCTCGGGACGATCAAGAAATTGAACGTCGCCGCGCCAGTGAGCAAAGCCCAAAGCCAATGCCCAGAGCGTCGACAGGACGAGCGCAACCAGCGTCTGGAAGGTCCGCGCGCTCACTGAGGATCATTGCTCAAGATCATTGCCCAAGATCATTGCCCAAGACGTGCCAGCAATGCAGCGACGCGTGCCGGCTGCCAGCGCTTGACGACGAGGGGAGCAGTCCCCTGATCGACGTCGACGCCCTGGCCCGGCCCAAGAACGACCGGGCCGGCGCCGGCCGGTCGCCGCACCGCCACCTGGCCACGCAAGACCAGAACGGACGTCCTTGTTTCCTGGACATCTACCGCCCATTTCGTGCCGCGCACGGCCGCAATGGCTTGCGGCGTTGTGACCTCAAAGCGATTTTTGCCCTGCTGCTTGGGAGCGTCGAGCAGCAAGGCCTTGCTTTGCAGATCGACGGCGTCGACTTTGCCGTTGTTGTCGCGATCTTTCAGGGTGAACGTGGCACCGTCCTCGGCAACGATGGTTACGCTGTCGCGGCAGCGCACGGTTTGCGCCGCGTTCGGCGGATGCTCCGAAGAGCACCCCATTGCAGCCTGCTGGGCCGGCGCAGCACTGACGCCAAGAAATCCGCAGGTGATAGCCACGCACGTTATCCGAGCAAGCGTCCTCATGGTGATGTCTCCGTGCATGCGCGATATTTCAGGCGCCAACCGCCGCAGGTGCGGTCGAATTCAGATAAATAGAACGATGGCTCGGGAAGGTTATCATCGCGGCAACGTCCGTTTTGAATTTCAAACTGTGTTCAGAAAATGTCTGCGCCTATCCAGTGCTAAGCCGGTGGTTCCACAACGGTATTCACGCCGGCCCGCGTTGCGTAGAGCCCGAGGCGGATCGGCTTTGCGGTCCGAAATCAGAAAGACAATGCGTCTATGCTCCCGGCTGCGCGGCGGGCACGGGCGGCGGCGCCTGACGGCGGAACAGGATGCGCTGATAGAGCCAGCCGATCGCCACCAGCACCAGGCCTAAGCAGATGAACGACAGCGCGCGGTAGATCCCCGATAGCGTCGACATGTCGATCAGGAACGCTTTCACGATCGTCAGCGCGATGACGGCAGCCGACGCCAGCCGCGCCCGCTCCGAGTTGAAGGCGATGCCGATGCCGAGCAAGACCACGCCGAACGCCAGCCATGCGATCGAGTAAGTGTACTGCTCGGCGCCGGTGGTCGGTCCGCTCGCCAGGACCGGACCGTGATACAGCCGGCGGATTTCAAACGAGACATAGGCGAGCGCAAGGATGAGCGCGCCGGCGGCGATGCTGTTGGCGTAGGCCGCGTGGCGCCGGCCCGCGACCGCGTAGGACAAGAGCAGCGCCAGCACCGCGGGCAGGGCATAGCCGAGCAGGAGCCCGTTGAGGACGCTGCCGCCCACATCGATAGGCCAGAGGATCGGCGTCTCCAGCAGCATCAGCCCGAAGATGGCGGCAAGCCCTGCAAAGGCCGTAAGCAGTACCGCCCCGATATTGTGAACGAGGCTGAGCGTGCGGACCCTCAGGCGTTCCAGGCCGATCGCCATCGCCAGCGCCACACAGACTTCCAGCGCCACCTCGGTGAGGCCGGTGTTGTTGCGATAGATGTCGCCGCCGTTGACGGCATGGCGGATCTCCAAGAATGCCAGCAGCACCGTGAACAGGATTGCCGCCGATTCCACGGCGCGCAGCGGTGCATCGTCGCCGCGGCGACGCAGGAAATAGCTCCCGGCCCAGAACGACAACGCCGGCACGCCATATCCCCACAACAGCCAGTTGAAGATCACCGTGGTGCCGATGGCCTCGCCTGCGATGCGGGGTTCGTAGGCGATCCGCAGTGTCACGATCCCGGCGAGGATGGCCGCGAGCGATCGCATGAACGGGATCGGCCGCTGCACCGAAATCCACGCCGTGCCCATCGACATCAACGCCAGCGCGATGCTGAGCCAGCCCTTTTCGAGCACGAAAGTCAGCGCCAGCGCCAGCGCGCCCAGCGTGGCGGTCGCAAATAGCGCGATCGCGATTGGCGTGCCCGGCCGCTCGTCGCGCCGGGTCAGCATCTCGGTCGCGGCGCCATAGGCTGCCGCGAGGATCACCGCCAGGATCGCGAACGGGATCGAACGGTCGAGATGAGCGATCCGCGCGTAAAGCGCGACCAACAGCGCCAGCGGCGTGAAGGTAGCGGACGCCGCCCAGCGCACCGAAATCTTGGCGGCGTGGAAGCGTGCCTGTGCCAAAAAGCCGGCGACGCCAAATCCGGCGGCGAAGATCGCGGCGGTGAAGAGATGCAGCGAAACGGAGCCTTCGGTGGCGGTAGGCCCGATGCCCGGCAAAGGCCCGCCCGGCAGCACCAGCATGTCCGGATTGCCGCGGACCACCCATTCGGCGAACACCCCGAAGATAAATATCGAGGCCGCACCGATCGCGCCTGTAGCCGCCGGCGCCCGCCAGGCCACGAACAATGAAGCCGCCACCAGGATCGCGAACGCGATCATGGCGCTGTCGGCGTGGTGGCTATACAGCACGATCATGGTGGCGCCGAACAGATAGGCGGCGAGCGAGCCGGACGAAATCAGTTCGACTTGCTCCTCGCCCATGGATGGGCCGAACGCGAAGCCGGACACCACCAAGAGCGCCGCAAGCGCAAATCCCGCGATGACATGGAAGAGGTGCGGGGCGACCATCGACGGCCCGCATTGCAGGCACGGCACGGTCCAGAGCAGTGCGAAGACGATAGTGGTGACGGCAAGCCAGCGCCATAGCCGGATACGTGCCAGCCCAAAGGCCGCCGCGGTGACGATCGCGAGGTATAGATAAAGCGTCCAGAAGTCCGGCTTCTCGGAAGAAACCAGCACGGGCGTTGCGAATGCGGCCGCAATGCCGAGGCCGGCCAGCGCCGGTCCATGCAATAGCGCGGCGGCAAGTGTGCCGAGCGCCACCAGCCCGAGCAGGACGAATGCGGTCGCGGGCGCGAGAAAATCATAGAGCGCGTAGGCGGCGTACACGGTTGCAAACGCGACAGCGGTGCCGCCGGCGGTGAGGATGGCGGGGATGCTCGCGATTGGCAGCACCTCGATGTGGGATGTGTTTTCGGTGCGCCGGGTCCACTCGCCGCTCGCGAGCAACGCCAGCGCGAACAGGCCGCCGAGGATGGTGCGGACGCCGGGTCCGAGCAGGCCCGCTTCGATCGAATAGCGGACCAGGAAGAAACCGCCGAGCGCGAGCGTCAGCCCGCCGATCCAGACCACCCAGCGGGTGCCGATGCGCTCCTCGAAACCGGGATCGGCAGGGGGAGGCGCCGGAAGCGGCGGTGGCGTCGCCGTCGTGCCGTCCGCGCCGGGCGTGATCGATTCGGACGACGTCGCGGACTGTTCGGCGGCGATGCCCGGCGACCTCGTTGCGAGCGTTTGTTCAAGTTTTTGAAGAGGTGTCGGCGGCGGCGCCGTCGGTGGTGTGGCGGCCGACGCGGCCTCGATCGAATCCAGCCGGGCGCGCAAGCCGGCCACCTGATTGAATGCCTTGCGCGCGACAATTAATGCAATGATCGCAATGAGCAGCGAGAAGAAGTCGAGCGGTGAGTCGAACATAGATTCTCCAGGCGTCGGCCCGAAGCTAGGGGCTCACCATGTCAATACTTAGCGCCGCCCGCGAACGCGCAGGCCTGGCGCCGGCCGCTCCTGCAGCACCTCGCGGCGGAAACGAAACTGCGCGGCGGGCCGGCCTCCGGTCTGTGTCGACATTACGCCGGTCGGTTCGACCAGCGCGCCCGATTCTACCAGGCGGCGGAAGTTCTGCTTGTGCAGGTGCCGCCCCGAGATCGCCTCCACGGTCCGCTGCAATTCGGTAAGTGTGAATTCGCCCGGCAAAAGTTCAAATACGACGGGGCGATATTTCAGTTTCGCACGCAACCGTCCCATCGCGGTCGCGAGAATCCGCCGGTGGTCGAAGCGCATCGACATCCCGAGGACCGGTGTGGATTTGCGCGCCAGTGCCGCCGGGCGGCCATCGCGCCGTGCCTCTTCGACCAGGCCTGCTTCGTAAAGCAGTTCATAGCGGTCGAGCACGCGCTCTTCGTCCCAATGCGCGCCTTCGGTGCCGAAATAAAGCCGCACCCGATCCTTGCGACCGAGCGCCCGCGTGGTTTCCGGCGCCTCGCCTTGCTCAGCCCATTGGCTCAGTTCGGGAAAGATATCGCGCTCGATGATGGCGGGCTTTGCCTCGCGCCAGTCTTCCCAGGGAAAGAAACGATACCAGGGCTCGAACGTGGCGCCGGGGGCGCGCGTGGTGTTGTCGGCGGGGCGCGTCAGCGCGAGATAGCCGATCGATGCGACATGGGTATCGCCGGCTTGCGTGTGCCGGCCGCGGTCGCCGAACGTATAGAGCTGCTCAACATAGCCAAGCCGCAGACCCGCCTGTTCTTCGACCCACGCGCGCAGGCCGATCTCGAAGGTGCGGTGCGAGACCGCATCGAACGGACCGAACGGGAGGCCTGCGAGCTTGTCGCCCTCGCCGCCTGAGGCCGTGAGGATCAGCGGCTCGTTGTCCTCGATCGCGACGATGGCGGCGGTCAGGCCGATCTCGATCGGCGTCAGCAGCTTGTCGCTCATCTAGGGTTGGTGGCTATGGGCATCAGTCGAGATCGACGCGAAACGGCCGGCCCTCGACCAGCATGCTGCCCGGTCCCATCTCATCGAGGGCGCGCAGCATGCGCCCCTCACGCCCGAGCGCCTTGTCCGCGAGGCTTACGATCAACCGGTTCGGCGAAGCGATCGGGGAGGCGGCGCGGATTTGGCGCGCGATTGCGATTTCATCGCGATGCGGGTTGAGCGCACAGACAGCCGCAAAGGCGCTGGCGGTCGAACGGCTAATGCCGGCGTAACAATGCACGACCAGCGGCGCATTGCGGTCCCAGCCCCGCACGAAGTTCAACACCTGCTCGATATGCGAATCCGACGGCACCACAAAGCCGTCCATCTGCTCGGTGATGTCGTCCACCTGAACTTTCAGGTGATTGGCAGGGTGCACCGATTCCGGCCGCTGCACCTGATCGACATTGGCCATCACGGTGAGGATATGACTGGCGCCGGTGGCGCGAACGGTTTCGGGGAGTGCTGCGAGCGAACAGACGTGAATCATAGTGGTCCTTTTGGTAGCGATTATAGGCTCACGCGCCGGGCGGCGAAAGCAGGGGTTGCCTCACACTTGCAGTGTCCTGAACCGCGCCAGGAAGCGCTTTTCGGCCTTGGCGGCGGTCCAGGGCGTGAGGTAGTCCCGTTGGGTCGCCTCGGGCAGGCCGGGATCGCGGCCGAACAGCCGCTTTGCTTCGCTTTCCGCAAATCCCGCAAGCCGCGTCGCCTCGAGATAGGCGGCGCCCCGGTCGGCTTCCTTGATCTGCCGCGTGATCTCTTCTGCCAGTACCGGCGACAGGCCGAAGCGGATGTGGATCGCCGCCAGCAGCCGTTTTTCCACCGCCTTGTAGTCGCCGCCGAGCACCGCTTTGAACGGCGAGATCATGTCGCCAATGACATATTCCGGCGCGTCATGCAGCAAGGCCGCGAGCCGCACCCTTGCATCGAGCCGCGGCGTCTGTTCGCGCATCACGGCTTCGACCAGCAACGTGTGTTGCGCGACCGAGAAGATATGCGCGCCGTTGGTCTGGCCGTTCCAGCGCGCGACGCGTGCCAGCCCATGGGCGATATCGGCGATCTCGATGTCGAGCGGCGAGGGGTTCAGAAGATCGAGCCGGCGGCCCGATAGCATCCGCTGCCAGGCGCGCGCGGAAGAGGATCCTCCCGCCGTCATCTGGCCTTCAGGCGTGTCGCGCGGCGCGTCCCGCCACATGATTCATGGCAGAAGCAACCGACCAGATGATCGTTGACCATGCCGGTCGCCTGCATGAAGGCGTAGACGATGGTCGGGCCGACGAATTTGAATCCGCGTGCGGCCAATTCCTTTGAGACTTTGGCCGAAAGCGGCGTCGATGCCGGCACGCTTGCGGTGGTCTTGAATTGATTGACCCTCGGTTTGCCGTCGACGAAATCCCACAGGAATGTTGAGAAGCCGGGGCCTTCCTCCATGATCTCCAGGTAAGACTTTGCGCTTGCGACCGTGCCCTCGATCTTGGCGCGGTTGCGCACGATGCCGACGTCGTTCATCAGCGCATGGATTTTCCTGGCGTTGTAGCGCGCGATCTTTGCTGGCTCGAAATCGTCGAACGCCCTTCGGAAATTGTCGCGCTTGCGCAGGATCGTGATCCAGGACAAGCCGGCCTGGAACCCGTCGAGGATGAGTTTCTCATAAAGCGCGCGGTCGTCATATTCCGGCACACCCCACTCGGTGTCGTGATAGGCCATGTAGAACGGGTCTTCGCCGGGCCACGGGCACCGCATCTTGCCATCGGCATGCAGGCGCGCCGAGCGGCTCATGCGACGGTCTGCTTCGTTGCGGATCGAACGGAGTCAGGGTCGGCCAGGCGAAGCCCGAGGCCGCCGGCCGTCAGCGCCACCCCGGCATCGAGCGCATCTGTGACGCGGTCGGTTCGGATCAGCGCCAGACCAAGTTGCCCAGAAGTCGAGCCGATGGTGCCGACCGGCTTGTCGCCGGCGAGGATGGCTGTGCCGGGTTCCGGTGCAAAACCGTCGAGAACGATCTTCACGGTGCGGGTGCGCGCGGTGCCGCGATGCTGCATCCGCGATATCACCTCCTGTCCGACATAACAGCCCTTCTCGAAATCGATACCGTGCAGGCGATCCATGTTGGTCTCGTGCGGGAACGCATCGCCATACATGAAGTCCAGACCGCCGCGCGGCGCGCCGGCTGCGATGCGGTGTGCCTCGTAGGGGCCGCTGTCGACGAGCTCGGTGCCAACGAGGTCGGCGACCTTCTGCCTGAGTTCCTCTGGGATGAGAATTCGCCAGCCGAGCGCATCATTGCGCGGATCGGCAAACGACAGGTCTGGCCTGACGGTGAAATCGCCGTCCCAGGCAGCAAGCACGCCGAGGCTGTCGGACAAATTCTCGACCGTGACCTTGGCCCGCAACTTGTAGAAGCCGAGCTTGTCGGCGAGGCCCTTCGCTAGCGCGCGCGGGCAGTCGAGCAGGAAGCCGCCGCCATGGCCGGACGGGGCCTCGGTGATCAGGAAGTCCGCAATGATCTTGCCCTGCGGCGTCAGCAATGCGCCGAACCGGCCGAGGCCGGGCGCGAGCTGCGTCACGTCGGTGGTGACGAGGCCGTTGAGAAAATTCCGCGCATCCTCGCCAGAGACCTTGACCACGCCACGGTCGGGAAGAAACGCTGCTTTCATCAGTGATCGCTCTTGAAGTTCTTGTTGAAACGGAAGTAGCGGATATCACAGGAGAACGTAAGGCGCTAAGATGCCGCGAACAAGGCCCGCGCGACAGCCAGTTTCCCTAAAGCGGGTGCCGAGGAGCAATGAATCAACGATTTGATACCATTCTAAAATCCGGCACCGTGGTCAATCAGGACGGCGAGGGCGTCCGCGACATCGGCATCGCAGGCGGCCGTATCGCCGAGATCGGCGGACTGGCGAATGCCTCCGCCGCCGAGATCATTGACTGCAAGGGCCTCCACATCCTGCCCGGCGTGATCGATACCCAAGTGCATTTTCGCGAGCCCGGCCTCACCCATAAGGAGGATCTGGAGACCGGCTCGCGCAGTGCCGTGATGGGCGGTGTCACCGCGGTGTTCGAAATGCCGAACACCGATCCCTTGACCGTTACCGGGCAGGCGTTTTCCGACAAGGTCAAGCGCGGTCGCCACCGCATGCATTGCGATTTCGCGTTCTTCATCGGCGGCACCCGTGAGAACGTGGCCGATTTGCAGGAACTGGAAAGCGCGCCCGGCTGCGCCGGCGTCAAGGTATTCATCGGCTCCTCCACCGGCGCGTTGTTGGTCGAGGACGACGAAAGCTTGAGGCGGATTTTCGCAGTGATCCGCCGGCGTGCCGCGTTTCATGCCGAGGATGAATATCGTCTCAACGACCGCAAGGCCTTGCGCGTCGAGGGCGATGCACGCTCGCATCCCCTCTGGCGGGACGAGACCGCGGCGCTGATGGCGACGGAGCGGCTGGTCAGGCTCGCCCGCGAGAGCGGAAAACGCATTCACGTGCTGCACATCTCGACCCGGCAGGAGATCGAGTTTTTGAGGGATCACAAGGATGTAGCGTCCTGTGAAGCGACGCCACATCATCTGACGCTGGTGGCGCCGGAATGCTATCTGCGGCTCGGTACCCGCGCGCAGATGAATCCGCCGGTGCGCTCGGCCGAGCACCGCGACGGCATCTGGCGCGGCATCGAGCAGGGCATCATCGATGTGCTCGGTTCCGATCATGCGCCGCATACGCTGGAGGAAAAGGCGAAGAGCTATCCGGCTTCACCCTCGGGCATGACCGGCGTGCAGACGCTGGTGCCCTTGATGCTCGATCACGTCAATGCGGGGCGGTTGTCGCTGCAGCGCTTCGTCGATCTCACCAGCGCGGGTCCGGCGCGGCTGTACAACATCGCCTGCAAGGGCAGGATCGCCGCCGGCTACGATGCCGATTTCACGGTGGTCGATCTCAAGCGCAGCGAGACCATCACCAATCAATGGATTGCCTCGCGCGCGGGCTGGACGCCCTACGACGGCATGCGCGTCACCGGCTGGCCGGTCGGCACCTTTCTGCGCGGCGCCCGGGTGATGTGGCAGGGTGAAGTCGTGACGGCGTCGAGCGGCGAGCCGGTGCGGTTTCTGGAGACGCTGCAACCGTGAAGCTTATTGCTTCGCCAGCGCGATGGAGAATTCGCCGTTGCGGACGCGGGTGGGAAGGCCTTCCACAAACTTTGCGACGGCGTCCTCGCCGTAAGTGCCGACCAGTTCGGCGAACGCTGCAAACAGGCTTGCCTGCGCCAGGCAATCCCCGTCGACGCCATCGTGACGCGCCTCAGCCCAGGCCTCGTTGAGGTAGCTCAGCGCGGCCTGCTTCTGCTCGTTATCGGGCAGCGGATCGCGGGCGAAGCAAAAGGACGCTCGATGGTTCATGCACTCAACAGGCGGTGTTCGCGATTCGGGCCGAATCGCATCGGGCGCGCGAGATGTAGCATGCAGGGCGCGGCCGCCTAGACCAGTTCTTTAGGAAAGGTTAACGGCGCAGAACAAAGATCAATCTATCGGCCTAAATTCCCGATTTTGCTGCATTAGTTCGCGTAGCGCGCGGTCAGATCGCGTGAGATTTTCGAGCCTTCCTCGATGTAGCGGCGGATCGCGACAGTGGCTGCGGGTGTGCAGCTCCGATAGGTCTGCTGGAACCCGTTGTAACCGCGGTTGAAGCCCGCAATCATGCGCGCGCGGCGATCGCCGGACGGGGTTTCGGCGTCGATCAGCGCCTGCATCTCGTTGCGCCATTTGCCGCCTTCATTGGTGCCGCAAATACCGCGCAGGTAGTGCAGCGTGCCGAGAATCTCGGCCAGCCGCTGCAGGTCGCCGTCGAACGGCGCCGCCGCATCCTCCGCCCGGGCGGGGGCCGGGTTGCCGACGAAAACAACGATCAGCGCGGCCAGCAAATATTTGTACAAATATTTGGACATGTGCGCCTGCGTGATAGACCCTTAAAGGCGCTGGAAGCAAGGTGGGAACGCTTGGCCGCTTAGCCCTGGAAACGATCCTGAATCAGGCGCCGGGCCGCCTCAATCACATCTTCAAGGCCGCCCGTGAGCTTGAGATCGCCCAGGCCATCGGGTGAGAGCCATCTGAAATCATCATGCTCGTCGTTCAGGACCGGTTCCATGGCGGCCCAGCGCGCCGCGAACGACATGATCAGATAGTGCCCGCCACCGCTTGCCGGAGGCAGTACCTCGCGCCAGCCGGCGAGCCCGACGATCTCGATCTTCAGCCCGGTCTCTTCGTCGACCTCGCGGTGCAGGGCCGCGTGCAGGGATTCGCCGAATTCGACCCGGCCGCCCGGCAGCGAATAGAAGCCTTTGGCCGGCGAGCGGGCGCGGCGCACCAACAGGACCTTGTCATCGCGGAAGATCGCGCCGCTGACGGCGAGCTGGGGATGCTGCGGATGAACGACAGTGACCACGGGAGCTAGCGGCTTGCCATGATGGTTTCGATGTCGGCTTCCTTGCCGCCGTTGATGATGCCGCCGGCCAGCGCCACCAGCGGCTTGACCCAGCCGATCGCCTGTCCGGCGAGCGTGGCGCGGGTCTCGTCCTGATGGGCTTCTCGCATGGCCGCGCCGACGGCGCTCAGGATCAAGGTCATGGCGCTCGCAATATTATCGAACTCGGTGCGGACCCGAGCGTCCGCCGCCTCGTAGGCTTCGATGGCGAGATCGCGCGCCTTGAAATTGGAGGCCATGAAGTGTTCGCAATACGATAGCGGGCACCAGGTGAGGAAATCTTCCGCGCATTCCGGCATGTCGGGAATCATCTCAAGCAGCATGATCGCTTCGTTGAAATGATTGAGGTAGTCGGTGGCAAGCCCGGTGCGGGGATTGATGTTGGCGGCCTGCAACTCCGCCGCGCGGGCCTCCGCTTCGGGGCCCGTCGGTCGCTGCATGTGGCGATCGGGTCGGGTAGGTGGGGAGGCCATTGCCGTCATTGACCCCAGTGTTGGCAATTGGGGGTTAAAAGGTGCTGAACGGATACTTATTTTAACCACAGAATGTGCGGACGCTTCGTAATTACCTCGCCTCCGGCCGCCTTGCGGCAGGCTTTTGGCTATGTCGAGCAGCCGAATTTCCCATCTCGGTACAATATTGCGCCGACGCAACCGGTGCCAGTGGTGATCCTCGAAAACGGCGGCCGGCATTTCCGCCTGATGCGCTGGGGCCTGATACCCGCGTGGGCCAAGGATCCCCGCAAAATCTCGCTGATGTTCAATGCTCGTTCGGAGACGGTGCAGTATAGGCCGGCGTTCAAGAACGCGATCAAGCGGCGGCGCTGCCTGATCCCGGCCGACGGCTATTACGAATGGCAGGATGCCGGCGGCCGCCGGCGGCCGTACTTCATCTATCGCCGCGACGGACGCGCGATCGGCTTGGCGGCGCTTGCGGAAACCTGGATGGGGCCGAACGGCGAGGAGATGGACAGCGTCGCCATCGTCACGGCGCCTGCGAGCGCCGATCTCGCTGTGCTGCATCATCGCGTGCCGGTAACGATCTCGCCCGACGATTTCGAGCGCTGGCTCGATTGCCGCGCCAACGACGTTGAGACCGCCATGCCGCTGTTGAGCGGGCCACGAGAGGGCGAGTTCACTTGGCATCAGGTGTCGGCGCGGGTTAATCGCGCCGCCGATGACGATGCGCAACTGATCCTGCCGATCACGGAGGAGGAGAGGCTCGCTGAAGAAGCGCAGAAGCCCGAGCGGAAAGCCGCGCGCAAACCGACGCCGGCGGCGTCCGATGACGGGCAGGGAAGTCTGTTTTAATTCAGGCATTTGAGATTGACAGTGCAGATCATGTTCGAACGGCGAGCAATTCCTTGAGCTTTTGCACGGCGCTGTCCGGCGTGGTCAGGACCGGCCGACCCGACGCCGCCGCGACCAGCTCCGCCGCCGGCGCCATGCTGTATTGCGCCAGCGCAACCAGGTCGCAGTCGCGCAAATCGCGCGAGGCTTCGGCGACCAGGCGATCGTGCTCCGCGCGATCGCCGCGGTCCAGCGCCGCCAATGCTCCCGCCGCCAGCTTTGGCACGATCTCGACCGAGCGGGGGAACTCCCGCGGCATCGAAGCCAGCGTCGGCGGAAACGTCGCAACCAAACCAATCCGGTGGGCCCGTGCGACCGCCTGCTCGATCATCGCTTCATTGGGCTTGAGCACCGGCATTGGCGCGTGGGCGCGCGCGACGGCTTCAATGGACGGACCGAAAGCCGAGCAAGTGAACAGAATCGCGTCGGCGCGGGTCGAGGCCACGTAACGTCCGAGGATGAGGAAACGATCTGTCATCCCGGCGGTGAGGCTGCCTTCGCGCGCGAGATCCGCCGACAGGCTGTCGTCGAGCAAATTCATCAAGCTGGCGTCCGGCCATAGCCGGGCGAACGCGGCCTCGATCGGACCAATCGAATGCTTGAGGGCGTGGATAAGAGCGACGCGCATGGTTTTCTATTTGCTTGGGTTTCACCGGAAAATATGCAGCGCGGCATACTGCACGAGCATGATCGTCTTGGCATCGACGATACGCCCGTCGCCGATCATCGCGAGCGCCTGGTCGATTGGCAATTCCAACACCTCGATGTCCTCGCCTTCGGAAGGCAAGCCGCCGCCGTCGCCCATTCGCATGTGCGGCTCGTATTCGGCGACAAAAAAGTGCAATTTCTCCGTCACCGCGCCTGGGCTCATGAAGGCCTCGAATACTTTTCGGATGTCGTGCAGACGGTAGCCGGTTTCCTCCTCGGTCTCGGCGCGGATCCGCACCTCCGGCGTTTCATTGTCCAAGAGACCGGCCGCAGCCTCGATCATGAGATCGTCATGGCCGTTGACGTAGGCCGGATAGCGGAATTGCCGCACCAGCACCACAGTGCGCTCATTGAGATTATAGGGCAACACGGTCGCGGCATCGCCACGGTCGAAGACCTCGCGGTGCTGGGTCTGCCACTCGCCGTCGGCGCGCCGCCATTCGAAGGTCGCGCTCTTCAGCGTGTAATGCTCATGGGACAGCACGCGGACGTTTTTGACGCGGATGCGGTCGGAAATGGTCATGTTTGCCTGCGCAATTTCGGTTACGGCGTCGGCTCGCGGCCATCGAGCCATTTGGCAAACACCACGCGTTCCTGCTCGATATAGCCGATGGATTGGTAGAAGGCGTGGACCTCAGGGTTATCGCCGCGGACCATGAGCTGGAGCTTTTCGATCCCGCGCGCGCGCAGCCAATCTTCCGCAGCACGCATGATCTGCCCTCCATAGCCCTTGGAGCGATGGTCCGGGTCGACGGTGACGTAATAGACCCAGCCGCGATGGCCGTCATGGCCGACCAGCACCGAGGCGACGAGGGTGCCATCAGTTCGCGCCAACAGCACCGTTGCATTGGCCTCTCTGCGCGCCAGCGCAATATCGGCGGCCGGATCGTTCCACGCCCGCGTCAATCCGCAACGCTGCCACAGCGCAATCACCTCGGTGATGTCGTCGTCTTCAATGGACTTGATCGTCGGGGCGTCATGGGGAGTTTTGGAACTCACAGCACCTTGCCCGGGTTCATGATGCCTTGGGGATCGAGCATCGCCTTGAGCGAGCGCATCAGCTCGATCGCGACTTTGTCCTTGACCTCGGGCAGCTCGTCGCGCTTGAGCACGCCGATGCCGTGCTCGGCGGAGATCGATCCGCCCATCCGCAGCACGATCTCGAACACGACAGCGTTGACCTCGTGCCAGCGGCCCATGAAATCGGCGGTGTCGCCGCCGATCGGCTGGCTGACATTATAATGGATGTTGCCGTCGCCGAGATGGCCGAAGGGCACCGGCCGCGAACCAGGGATCAGTTTTGTGACGGCGGCATCGGCCTGTTCGATGAAATCGGGCACCGCGGCGACCGGCACCGAGATATCGTGCTTGATCGAGCCGCCTTCCGGTTTCTGCGCTCCCGACATCTCGTCGCGCAATTTCCAGAACGCCTGGCGCTGGCCGAGGTTGGCCGCGATGACGGCGTCGTCGACGATGCCGTCTTCCATTGCTTTTTGCAGGATCGCTTCCAGCGTGTCGCGGGCGTCGTCGCGCGGCGACGACAATTCCATCAGCACGTACCAGGGATACTTGCTTGCGAGGGGATCGCGGATGTCGATGCCGTGGCAGATCGAGAAATCGACCGCGACCTCGGACAGCAATTCGAAACTGGTGAGCGTGCCGGCGGCCTCGGCTTGCGAGATCGATAACAGCTTTAGTGCCTGCGCCGGCGATTTGAGGCCGACATAGGCGGTCTCGATCGCGCGCGGCTTTGGAAACAGTTTGAGCGTCGCGGCGGTGATGATGCCAAGCGTGCCCTCGGCGCCGATGAAGAGGTTGCGCAGATCATAGCCTGTGTTGTCCTTTTTCAGCTTCGACAACAAATTCAGGATGCGCCCGTCCGCCAGCACCACTTCTACCCCAAGTGCCATCTCGCGCGCCACGCCGTAAGCGAGCGCGGTCGTGCCCCCGGCATTGGTGGAGAGATTGCCGCCGATGGTGCAGCTTCCTTCCGCGCCCAGTGACAGCGGGAACAGGCGGTCGACTTCAGAAGCCCGCTGCTGGGCGACTTGCAGCACCACGCCGGCTTCGCAGGTCATGGTATTGGAGGCGGTATCGAGCTCACGAATCCTGTCCATCCGGCGCATCGACAGGACCACCTCGCCATTGTGCGGCGTCTGTCCGCCGACGAGGCCGGTATTGCCGCCTTGCGGCACCAGCGCGATTCTGTGCGCGCTGGCGAGCTTGCAGATCGCGGAAACTTCCGCAGTCGAACCCGGCCGCAGCACCAGCGGAGAGCGGCCGTGGAACAGGTCGCGCTCCTCGGTGAGGTAGGGCGCGATATCGGCGGCGTCCGTCAGCGCATGTTTGTTGCTGACGATGCCGCGGAACTTGGCGATCAGTTCGCCCGAGAGCGTGGGGCTTGCGGATTTAGCGATATTCATTGTCGATTTCCCGGTCATTCCCGTCCCATCGCGGCGCGGCGCAGCCGGTCATTGATGGCTTCGCCCAAACCGTCTTGCGGAATAGGCATCACCGCAATCGCGCGCGCGGCCCTTGCGTCGAGTGCGCGAAGGTAGCCGAACAGATTGGCGGCAGCTTCCGTCAAATCGCGGCGCGCGGACAGGTTCATGACGGCCCTGGCGCCATCCGCGCCCGGCGGCAACGAGGGGCCAAATGCCAATAACGCCTCACCGGGCTCGATGTTCTCGGCACTGAGCCGCAACCGCGAGCGCGGCGCGTAATGCGAAGCCAGCATGCCAGGCGCCAAGGGTTGGCTGGTGTCGCTCTCGGCGTCGAGAGTAGGTTGCCGGAGCGGGTGGCCAAGCACACGCTCGATTTGTTCGCGGGGAACGCCACCCGGCCGCAGCAGCATCGGTGCTTCCAGGCATCCGACGATGGTGGATTCGACGCCGACCTCGACCGGGCCGCCGTCGATGATGAGATCGATCCGCCCCGCAAGGTCGCTCGAGACGTGAGAGGCGTTGGTCGGCGAGACGTGGCCCGAAAGGTTGGCGGAGGGTGCGACCACAGGCCCGGCGAACGCGCGCAGGATTTGCCGCGCCACCTTGTGCACGGGAACACGGACCGCGACGGTATCGAGGCCGGCGGTGGCGAGATCGGCCACCGTACAATCGATCACTTTTGGCATCACCAGTGTCAGCGGCCCCGGCCAGAACGCTTCGGCAAGCCGCAGCGCCGCCGGATCGAAACGGCCGATCCGCTGTGCCGCCTCAAGATCAAAGACATGGGCGATCAGCGGGTTGAACGAAGGCCTTCCCTTGGCCTGGTAGAGCCGCGCGATGGCGGCTGGATTATTGGCATCGGCGCCGAGCCCATAGACCGTCTCGGTCGGGAACGCGACCAGGCCGCCATCGGCGAGGCAACGCGCCGCGGCCGCGAGGGCGACCTCGTCCACGGGCAGAATCTGCGTTTTGAGCCCCACATTCACTGGGATTTAAGTCCTCAATTCCGCTTCTTGCAGTAGCCGAAACCCAAGGCTATAAGCCGCGTTCTTAGTCGGAGTGTGGCTCAGTCCGGTAGAGCACTGCGTTCGGGACGCAGGGGTCGCAGGTTCAAATCCTGCCACTCCGACCAATATAATCAACCACTTAAGCCCACCGTCAATTTCTTCAACCCCAGATTAGTCCAAGATTTGACTGCGGTTTACACGCAGGGCGCGCAGGTATCCATATCTGAGTTTCTAATCGATTTTCTTTCGTTTCCGAACTTCGACGTTCGGCAATTTCCATTGATCGCTTGATGGGTGAGCATTCGCGTTCTGCACTAATTTAACGCGCGATAAGAAGCCAAAGACTGAGTGACGTCGAGCCCATGATCGAGGCGTTCACCTCAGCGCTTTAGGAACTCCGGAGCCAGCAGCGCGGCCCCGATGAAGATGATAGTGCCGAGCATGCCCCGCCGGCGTGCCGAACTCTCAGGCGCGGATCTGCAATGTTGTCGCCGGAAAGAAGACGGAGTGGCTCAGGCGCAAGGCAGCCAGCTAAGGTTGGTCGGGTAGATATGCCACCTGGGCCACGACCTTCGACGCGTCACCGCGACATTTGTATTTCCCGATCAGCGAGCCGTTCGGGCCGTCGACGTTGGTTGCGCGGTGGAGGTTCCACATATTGTCCTTTGTCGGTGAATGCCGGCACAGCCGTCCATTCATACGGCAATGCCAGTCGGGCGATTTCGCCCGCTGTGTCCACTTACAGTCGGCGCCAGATAGAAGGCGTTGCTCCCGGGCGATCCAATCTTCTTCGCGCGATCGCTCGTATCGCACTCTCCGCTCGGCCCTCACCCGACACGTTGCTCGGCGGTCAGCGGCAAACGTGCCAGCTCATGGCGTTGAAGCTTACCGGTGGTGCTGCGGGGCAACTCCTCGGAGCGCATGAACTGCAGGTAGCGCGGGCGCTTATAGCCGGCGAGCCGCTCGCGACACCAATGGAGGATTTCGGTGCTGTCGGCCGACTGGCCTTGGCGGAGGACGACCACGGCCTTTATCGTCTCGCCCCAATGCGGGTCCGGTACGCCGAACACACACGCTTCTTGAACGGCCGGGTGTCGGCTGAGGACGGCCTCGACCTCTGCGGGATAGACATTCTCGCCGCCGGTCTTGATCAGGTATTTCTTGCGGTCGACGAAAGTGAGCGTGCCGTCCTCCTCACGCCGCAACAGGTCGCCGGTATGGAGCCAACCGCCCTTGAACACCTCCGCGTTGGCCGCATCGTCATCGAGATAGCCGGACATGATGCTCGGGCCCCGCACCACGCATTCGCCCGGCTGGCCGACAGGCATCTCGTTCATGTCTTCGTCGACGACGCGGACCTCCATCAACGGCGAGGGTCGTTTGCGCAGGGACGGCACCTCGCCTGGGCCGGAACAGCCGTGCGCGAGCAGATAGCTCGACTCGCTCTGCCCGAAGGCGTCGTAAAAATCGATGCCGAAGGTCTCCGTCAGCTTCGCGACGACGTTCGGCATCATGTTGGCGTAGCCGATGGCGAAGCGCAGGCTCGACAGATCGTTGGCCTGCCGCTGCGGGTTGTTCATGAAGTCGGTGATCACGCCGGGCAGGAGCAGAGTCCAGCTCAACCGCTCGCGCTCGATGCGCTCGTACATGGCCGGTATATCGACGCGCTTGAATGTCGCATAGATGCCGCCGGTGACGAAGGTCGCGTAGAGTGACTCGTCTCCGCCGCAGTGGAAGAGCGGCAGCCAGCCGACGAAACCGTCCTTCTCGGTCAGTCCGAACCATTGAGCCAGACGCAAGCCGCGGGTGGCCGCCGCTCGCTGGCTCACGAGTGCGCCTTTGGGCTGACCGGTCGTGCCACTGGTGAAAAGGATGTTGTGGATGTCCGCGCCCTCGGCGATCCGAGGCGGCTCGTCCGCGCTGCTTTCGGCAAGAGTGGCCTCGTAGTCGTCGAAGCCCTGCACCGACTCGAATGCGATCCAGTCGCGGACGTCCGGAAACTCGGACCGGAGGCCTTCGAGCAATCCCGCCAGCGTACCGGAGGTCAGGACGGCACTCGGACGAGCCTTGCGGAGGCACACAGCGATCTCATCGGGACGTAGCCGGATGTTCAGCGTCGCGACAGTGATGCCGAGTGCGGCCATGGCCGCATAGCATTCAATATATTCCGGACATGTCTCCGAGAGGATCGCGATCGTGTCGCCGCGGTCATATCCCTTGGCACGCACGGCATTGGCGAGCCGCCAGGCCCGCTCGCCGACCTCGCGGTAGCGGCGCTGGCCGCCCTCCCAGGTGACAGCGGTGCGGTCGGCGAAAACGCGGAATGCGCGTCGGAAAGTTTCGCTTTTTCGATCTTGCCCGTGGCCGTCTTGGGCAACTCCGAAGCATGGATGACGGCCTTCGGGCATTTGAACGGGCTTAGCCGTTCGCGGACGGCTGAAAGCAGCATGTTCGCGTCGATGGATCCGCCACTCTGGGTGACGACGACGGCGGTGATCGCTTCGCCCCAATGCTGGTGCGGCAGTCCGATCGCCGCTACTTCGAGTACGTCGGGATGTGCGGCCCGGATCGCGAGCTCGACCTCGATGGACGAGACGTTCTCGCCACCCGTCTTGATGACGTCCTTGAAGCGGTCCTCGAACCAGAGAATCCCATCAACGTCGAAATGGCCGGCATCGCCCGAGTGAAACCAGCCGTGGCGGAAAGCTTCCGCGGTCGCCTCGGGATTGTGCAGATAACCCGCCATGGTCTGGGGGCTGCGATAGACGATCTCCCCGGTGCTGCCGGTCGGAAGCAGCTCGCCGTTCGGTGCCATGATGGCGACCTGCACGTTGACGGCCGGCGTGCCGACAGCACCGGGATGGCTCAGCTGGTGCTGGGGCTTGAAGAATGTCGAGACCGGGCTCATCTCTGTTTGCCCGAACATAAGGCTGAAGTCGCACCCGAAGATCTCGATCGCTCGGCGAAGCTCCGCCTCCGGCATCGGCGCCATGGCGTAGACCGTCAGGCGCAGGCTGCTGACGTTGCGAGGATGAGCGAGCTGCCGTTCGACGAGCTGCTGGATCATCATCGGCAGCGCAAAGAGTACGCTGATGCGCTCCCTTTCGATGGCCTCGTGAAGGCCAGCGGCGTCGAAGCCGCGCTGGATCACCATCGAGGCCCCGACTGCGATTGCTGGTGTGCAGAGCGCGTTGAGCTGGGCCGTATGGAAAAGCGGAAGCACCACACTCAGCCGATCGTTCTCTGTCATGCGCGTATCGATTGCGGTCCCAAGTGATTCCAGATAGATCGCGAGATGGGTGCCGATCACGCCCTTTGGCGCCGAGGTCGTGCCGCTGGTGTAGAGATAGGAGAGGGGAGCGCGGTCCTCGATCGCGAAATCCGGAATTTCGGAGGACTGATCGGCCGCTAGCGCGTCAAAGTCGAACAACGGCATGTGGCCGATACCATCGGGAGTCGTAGCGCCTGGCGCCTGCCTGTCCATCACGACGATACCGAGCAGCGGCGCCGGATCTTCGACGCCTGCGCAGAACTGCTTCAGCAGACCTGCTTCGACTACGGCAGCGCGAGCGCGTGAGTCCGTCAGGACATGGCTCAGTTCGTGCTGTCGCCAGAGCAGGTTGATGGGGACGCAGACCAAGCCAAGCCGCGCGCAGGCGAAATAGACGGCGAGGAATTCGGCGCGGTTGCCCGACATCAGGGCAAGTGCGTCGCCTTTCTGGAGGCCGAGCGCGGAGAGACCATGGGCGACCCGGTTGGTCCAGGCGTCGAAGTCGCGATAGGACCAGCGCTTGTCGCCGTCGCAGATCATCTCGCGCTCTGGAAACCGCTCCGCGCTCCGGGTGACGAGGTCACCGACATTGACACGGTGAATTAGGTGAGTGCTCGCGGCGGTCTGACCTTGCTGCAAAACTGACCTCGATGCCGGTCTTGAAACGTCCATTCGACGGCTCCTTAGATTCGCGCCGCGGCGACAACTACGGCTCTATGAGCCCTCGCCGCTGAAATAGGGTGGTTTTCCAGTGGTCCAGGTCTCTCCCCAAAGCTGGCCGCCTCCGTCCACCGTCAAGGTTTCGCCGGTCACGAATCCGCCGGAAGGACCTGCGAGATAGGCGCAGGCTTCGGCGACATCCCACGGCGAACCCGCCCGCATCATCGGATTTGATCGGGGGTAGGCCGCGCGCGCCTCAGGCGTATAGACGTTCCAGCCTTCGGTCTCGATCGCACCGGGGGCTACACAATTTACCCGGATATTGAGTGGGGCCCATTCGACGGCAACGCTGCGCGAAAGGCCGATAACCCCGGATCTCGCGGCGATCGTATGTGCGATGCCGTAGAGGCCGTGCGTCGTGACGACCACAATGTTGACGATGCTGCCGGGATATTTGTTGGCGCGCCAGTGTTGCGCGGCGGCCTGCATCATGTACCAAGTGCCGTTCAGATTGGTGTTGATGACGGCATTCCAGCCCTTTACGGAAAAATCGATAGCCGGTTGAGGAAACTGCCCGCCCGCGCTGTTGATGAGGCAGTCGACGCGCCCATGCGTCTTCCAGACCGAATCGAACAAGGCTTTGACCGCATCGGGATCCCTGATATCGGCTGCGTGTGCGGATGCCTTCAGCTTCTGTCCTGTCAGGTTCGATACGAGAGCATCGAGCCTTTCCTGGTTGCGGCCAACCAGGACGATATGTGCGCCGAGCCGTGCGAACAGCCAAGCTGTGGCGCGTCCGATTCCCCCGGCGCCGCCGGATAACACCACGACCATGTCTTTGAGGACATCGGATGCAAACGCAGTGCGATGCACCGCAAGCTCGTCGTCCGTTAGCCCGAGTCTATCCGTCCGTTCCGGCGTCTGATTGTCAGCCATGGGTGGCCATGTCCTTGAGCAACTCGCCTGCGATGATCATCTTTCGGACTTCTGTCGTTCCGGCGCCGATCTCCAGCAGCTTGATCGAACGAAACAGCCGGTTGATCTCCGACTCCCAGATGTAGCCGCTGCCGCCATGGATCTGCACGGCCTTGTCGAGGACTGTGTGGCAAGCCTCTGCAGCGTACATCACCGAGGCCGCCGTCAGCATATGAATATTGCCGCGTCCGCCACCGCCGACTTCGAGCGGCGCGGCTCCCGCCAACGTGCGATAGGTGAAGGTCCGCATGGTTTCGACCTGAACGTACATCTCCGCCAGCATCGACTGAACCATTTGGAAGGATCCGATGGGCTTGCCGAACTGCTGCCGGGTCTGTGCGTAGTCGATGGAGAGCTGCAGCGCCCGTTCTGAAACGCCGAGACACAGGGGTGAGATCATCGCGCGTTCAAGGTCGAGCCCGCTCATCACGATTGCCACGCCACGATCTTCGCCGCCAATGAGGTTCTCCGAGGGGACCCGGCAGTCTTCAAACACGAGCTCGCCGGTCTGGCTGCCGCGATAGCCCATTTTGGTCAGTTTCTGTGCGACCTTGAATCCGGGAAAGCCCTTTTCGACGATGAAGGCGGAAATGCCCTGCGGGCCTTTTGAACGATCGGTCCTTGCGTAGACCAGGATGACGTCGGCGACAGGTCCATTGGTGATGTAGATCTTGCCTCCGTTGAGGACGTAATAATCTCCATCGCGCCGCGCAGTGGTGCGCATCGATCCCAGTGCGTCGGAGCCGGCGCCCGGTTCGGTCAGGCCCAGCGCGCCGATTTTCCGGCCCGTGCAGAGGTCCGGCAGATATTTGCGACGCTGCTGTTCGTTGCCGTTGCGGTAGATATTGTTGGCGCACAGGTTGTCGTGCGCCACCCAGGATAGCGCCATCGCATGGTTCCAGCGGGCGAAGCCCTGCAGCACCAGGCCGGCCGCCAGAAGGTCCAGACCGGCGCCGCCGTATTCCTCGGGGATGGTGGCACCGAAAAAGCCGTTATCGCCGATAATGCGGAACGCTTCGTCCGGCCACCATTCCTCACGGTCCATCCGTTCGGAAAGCGGATAGAGCTCCTTGCGTGCGAAACGATCGGCCTGATCGAGGACAGCTTGCTGCTCTTCGTCGAGGGCAAACAACGACGCACGATTGTCGCCACTCGAGATGGCCTGGGACGCGGTCATGCGGTTTCCTCCCAGTTTTGATGGTTCCTGCCCTTTGGATCATCGCTGGATTTATAATGAATATAATTCATTTTGCCTTATGTCAACGGTTGACGCGCAAAAAAATGAATGATATTCATTATTAACTGAGGGTCGCGATGTTGGCCGTGCGATCCTTGAACTGGTTATGATCCAGTTTCGTCATCACGGATCTGGAAATCCCCGGAGTGGCGATATGCCCGCAATAAGCGCCGAACGAATGCAGGATCGTTACGACGCAATCCTCGATGCCGCCAAGCGTGCTTTTGCCGAAAAAGGCTATGAGGGCGCCTCGATCGCCGACATCGCGCGCATCGCGCAGATATCCGATGGTCTTGCCTATCGCTATTTCCGCAACAAGCGGGACCTTCTCTTTGCCGTGCTGCAGAGGTTCTACGAACGGATTTTGGTCGACCTCGAGACGCAGGTATTCAGCCACGATCGCTTTAGCGATCGTCTGGAAGCGCTGATCAAGCGGCATATCCAAGTGTTTGTTTCTGACACCGACCTCTGCCGTTTGTTCATCGCCGAGGTGCGGGTCGCGAGCGACTACGAGGGCTCGCCTATCCAGGAGCTGAACCGGCGCTATACCTCAGTGCTGATCCGTATCGTCAAGGAAGCCGTCAAGACCGGAGAGGTCAAGCCGGACATAAATCCAAAACTGCTTCGGGATGTTCTGTTCGGCGCGATCGAGCATCTTGCCTGGCGGCATGTCAACGGCAGGGGGCAGCTCAAGGTTGCCCAGACTGGGCGTGAGCTGACCACTATGCTCACCGCCGGCATCTGCGTAGACGAGTAGCTTATCGATGGCTGCTATTTCCTTTCCGTTCGAGACCGTCCTGATCGCCAACAGGGGCGAGATCGCCGTCCGGATCATTGGCTCTTTGCGCAAGCTTGGCCTTCGCGCTGCCATCGTCTATCACGAGGTTGATGCTGCAACGCCGGCAGTAGCGCTCGCCGATGTCGCTTTCAAGATCTCGGGACGGACGCCGGTATCTGCTTATCTCGATGCCGAGCAGATCGTAACGGCAGCCCGCACCGTTGGTGCCGGCGCGCTGCATCCAGGCTACGGCTTCCTGTCGGAAAATGCCGGCTTCGCGCGCGCGGTCACCGCGGCGGGCATCGCCTTTATCGGCCCATCGCCCGAGGCGATCGAGCTGATGGGTGACAAGATCCGCGCCCGCAATTTCGTCGAACGCAACGGCTTTCCCGTTGCTCCCTCCGCCATCGAGGAAAGTGATCCGTCGACATTTCTCGCGCGGGCGCGGTCCGTCGGGGCGCCGCTCCTGGTCAAACCCTCCGCCGGCGGCGGCGGCAAGGGAATGCGAATTGTTCGCGACCTCGATCTGCTGGAGGATGCAGTCGCTCAGGCGCGCAGTGAGGGTCAACGATACTTCGGCGATGGCCGGCTCTATATCGAACGTTATGTCGAAAAGCCACGGCATATCGAGGTCCAAGTCCTGGGCGATGCTTTCGGCAATGTGGTGCATCTGTTTGAACGAGAATGTTCTGTGCAGCGGCGATTCCAGAAGATCATCGAGGAGACGCCGTCACCAGCTCTCTCGGCGCAGATGCGCCAGAGGATATGCGAAACCGCGGCGGGCATCGCTCGCGCCGCCGGATATCGCAATGCGGGCACGGTTGAATTCATCTTCGGAGGGGGAGAGTTTTACTTCCTTGAGATGAACACGCGTCTGCAAGTCGAGCATCCGGTGACCGAGATGATCACGGGCGTTGATCTGGTGGCCGAGCAGATCGCGATTGCGGCGAACCGCCCGCTATCGTTCCGTCAGCCCGATATCTCCGCGCAAGGTCACGCCATCGAGGCCAGACTCTATGCCGAATCTCCTGAGCGAGGCTTTTCGCCAACCTCAGGCAAGGTGCTGATGCTGGATTATCCTCACGAGCAGGGCGTACGTGTCGACAGCGGCATCGCACAGGGGCAGTCGATCACGACAGCCTTCGATCCTATGCTGGCCAAAGTGATCGTCCATGCGCCGACACGCGATGCCGCCGTCGCCAAGGCGATAAGAGCGGTTAAGGATGTCGTGCTGCTAGGATGCGAGACCAACGCCGCCTTTCTGGCTCGCGTTCTCGCCGACGCCGGCTTCCGGAGCGGGGAAGTGCACACCGGCTATCTGGACGAAAACCCGACGATCGCGTCTGGGATTGATGGCGATCCAGACGAGGTGACCGGCCTATTGGCGGTAGCTGCGCTGGTGACGCGACCGGTGCGTGATGCGGCCGATGCAGTTCCCGCCCTCCACGCCGCTATCGGCGACTGGAGAAACTGACATGTTTCACAAGTTCGACCTCGGCGGAGTAACGCACGAGTTGTGGCTCGCTCCGACTGTCAATGGATACCATCTGCATATTCTGGATGGTTGGAGCGGCCCGGTTGCGTTTGCGGAGGAGGCGGCCGGTCATGGCAGCCTGACCGTTGCCGGGACAAGCAAGGCGGTCGCATTCGCAGTCGACGGCGACGTGATCCATATCCACATGCGCGGCCGGACGCGTTCTCTACGCTATGTCGATCCACTGCGCGCTCTTGCCTCCGTAGATGGTGACGATGGTCACAACGTCGCGCGTGCCCCCATGCCAGGAACTGTCGTCGCTCTGAAGGTCGTTCCGGGCGATGCCGTGACCGCCGGCACCGTCCTGGTGGTGATCGAGAGCATGAAGCTGGAGACCCAGATTCGCGCCTCACAGGATGGGATTGTCGAACGTCTGCACGTCAAAGATGGTGACAGCTTTGATCGCGACGCGATCCTGGTCACGCTTTCGCAAGGAAACTGATGAAATGCAACGCATCGTTTCGTTGACCGACACCCGAGCGCAGGAATTTCGAACCAATGATGTTCATAATCGCCGGCTTGCTGCTGAACTCAGGGAACGACAGCAGGCGGCGAGATTCGCCAGGCCTGAGCGCGATCTTGAACGTCTGCGTCGGCAGAACAAGATGTTCGTACGAGATCGAATCCAGGCGCTGCTCGATCCGGGTACCCCGTTCCTGGAGCTGTCCACCCTTGCAGGCAACAAGGCCTACGACAACGAAGTGCCCGGTGCCGCCCAGGTGGTTGGTATCGGCATTGTCTCCGGACGCGAAGTCATCGTTCACGCTGATGACGCCAGCGTGAAGGGCGGGGCCTGGTATCCCCTTTCGGTCAAGAAGATTGTGCGTGCTCTCGACGTCGCGATTGAGAACCGACTACCGGTGGTCCATCTCTGCGACAGCGCGGGCGGCTTTCTCCCGCTTCAGGCCGAATTTTTCGCAGACCGCTACTATGCCGGCCGAATCTTTCGCAACCAGTCGATCCTGTCGAAGATGGGAGTTCCGCAGGTAGCGGTCGTGATGGGCCACTGTACGGCCGGGGGCGCCTATGTTCCGGCACTCAGCGACTACAATATTATCGTGCGGGGAACGGGCGCGATTTTTCTGGCCGGACCACCGCTTGTGAAGGCGGCGACCGGCGAGGAAGTATCTGTCGAGGAACTGGGCGGCGCGGACATGCACACCAGCGTCTCCGGCACCGGCGATTATTTTGCCAGCTCCGAAATGCATGCGCTTGCCATTGCTCGCGACATTGTCGCCCGCTTCAACCGCATCCCCAAGGCGGCGGTTGACCACGTTGCGCCGGAGCCGCCCGCCTACGATCCGTCGGAGCTTTACGGGATCATTCCAAAGGATCCGCGCGTCCAATTCGACATGCGCGAGATTGTTGCGCGCTTGGCGGACGGCAGCCGCTTTCACGAATACCAGCCACGGTACGGCGAAACGCTGGTTTGTGGCTTTGCGCGGCTCCACGGATATCAAATCGGGATTCTTGCCAATAATGGCGTCCTGTTCAGCGATAGCGCACTGAAGGGCGCACATTTCATTCAGCTCTGCGACAAAAACCGCACCCCGTTGCTATTCCTTCAGAACATCACCGGGTTCATGGTGGGACGTGAGTATGAACGCCGCGGTATCACCAAGGACGGCGCCAAGCTCATCATGGCGGTTTCCGGCGCGGCGGTGCCGAAACTGACCGTGAACTGCAACGGCTCCTACGGCGCAGGTACCTATGGCATGTCAGGACGTGCGTTCGATCCGCGTTTCATGTTTACCTGGCCGCAATCGCAAATATCCGTGATGGGTGCCGAACAAGCCGCCGGCGTCCTCACCGATATCAAGGCCAAGCAACTCGCCCGCAATGGCGAGCGTCTGTCCGAGCCCCAGCTCGCGGCAATCCGCGAACCCATCCTGGAGGATTATCGCGAGCGGTCGAGTGCCTATTACGCGACATCGGAGCTGTGGGACGACGGCATTCTTGATCCTGTAGACACACGCAATGCCCTGGCGATCGCACTGAGCGCGGCGCTGAACGCCCCGATCGAAGCTCCCCACTACGGCGTCTTCAGGATGTAAACGGCGCAAAACGGGACTGCGCTGGATGGCGCTGGTGAGGAGGCCCTCAGGCTGCCCGTCGTCGCTTCCGGGTCTTGTTGCGTTGCACCATCTCTTCTTCGTCCTCTTTTTGACCCTCGGACAGCGTGCCATCCGACATGGCGAGCAGGTTGTGCTTCATGGCCAGCAGCGCATCGGAAGCGTTTTCGAGTTGCTTGCGGTCGATGCCATTGACGATCTTGGCGTTGAATTTGTCGGTTTCCTTGCGGAGCTTCTCCAGGAAGCCGCGGGCCTGTTTGGTGACGTAGACGCGTTTGACGCGCCGGTCGACCGGGTCCGCCTGGCGTACCACGAAGCCGGAGGACTCGAGGCGATCGATCAGCGCCCCCACAGCGACCTTGCCAACATCGAGTTCGTTGGCAAGCTGGGTCTGGGGCAGGCCATCCTTACGCGAGATGAACGCGAGCACCCACCATTGCGAGCGCGTAATCCCGAGCGGCGCCAGGTCGCGATCGAACATCATCCTCCTGAGCCGCGACACGTCGTGGATGAGATATCCAAGCCGGAGATCCCAATCGGGCTGATCAACCATTTTGTTTCCCTGTAAGGCCGAGTCGGGCCAGATTCTCAACTAATATCATACACCAGCGTATTTTAAAGGACATAACAGGTTGTCGTCATCCAAGGCTAATTTTGGCGCCTTCGCTCCAGCAATCGATTTACAAAATAAGTACGCTAGTGTATTAATTGAACAAAAGCGTTGGTGCTGCCCGGCCGCAGACGAGATATCGCAATCACATCGGCCGCAGGGAAGGAAGATTGCCCATGTTCGACATCGCTGTCCTGCAAGGCAAGCGTATCCTGGTCACCGGCGGGGGGACCGGGCTTGGTAAGGAAATGGCGGTCGGATTCGCTGCGCATGGCGCACACGTCTACATCTGCGGGCGTCGCAAGGAAGTGCTGGATCAAGCGGTGCGCGAGATCCGCGAACGATCGCGTGGACCAGCGGACGGTCCGCTCACCGGCCTCGTCAACAATGCGGCAGCCAATTTTCTTGCGCCGACCGAAAGCCTGTCGCCCCGTGGCTATGAGGCGATCCGGTCGACGGTGATGGATGGCTCGTTCTACGCCTCGCTCGCTTGCGGCAAGCGCTGGATCGCCGCAGGCCTGCCCGGCGCGATCATCAGCAATCTCGTAACCTGGGTCTGGACCGGATCGGCTTATGTGGTGCCATCGGCGATGGCGAAGGCGGCGGTGCATGCCATGACCATGTCGCTCGCGGTAGAGTGGGGTCCTAAAGGCATTCGCGTCAACGCGATCGCGCCCGGGCCGTTTCCCACCGAAGGCGCGTGGGACAAGCTCAACCCATTGGCGGAGACCGGTGTCGGCGCGACCCAAGCGGACGAAGTGCCGCTACGCCGTTTTGGCAAGATGGACGAACTGCGCAATCTCCTGATCTTTCTGATGTCGGACGGCTGCAGCTACATCACCGGCGATACGATCAGCATCGACGGCGGCCATCATCTGGCAGCGCCCTCAACTTTTGCGGGCCTTGCAAAACTGTCGCCGGCCGATTGGCAGCGCGCCCGCGAAGCCATTCAGGCCTCCGTACAGAAGGAAAAGCAGGCGCGGTCGATCTGACGCATCGGCCCAACAAGCGCCTTGCGGCAACAAGGGAGAAGCCGATGGATCTGGCGATATCGACAAAGACGTTTGATTGCACCATCAGTGACGGCCTTGCGCATATCGTGCTCAATCGGCCCGACCGCGGCAATCCCATCGATGGCGAGTTTTGCCGCGAATTCAGCCTGTGTATCGCCGAGCTCAGCGAACGCGCCGACGTGCGCTCGGTCCTGCTCTCCGCGCGCGGCCGCTTGTTCAGCGTCGGCGGCGATCTGATGTCGTTAGTCAAGCAAGAAGACGCGCTGCCAAGAACGATCAAGGCGTGGACGGCCGACCTTCACGCGGCAATCGCCCGGATGGTCCGCATGCGGGCGCCGGTGGTCGCTGCCGTTTCCGGCAATGTCGCCG
>VAZV01000235.1:12023-18668 GCA_005884765.1 Alphaproteobacteria bacterium | reverse complement strand
CCGCATCGGCGTTGCGCGCGCCAGACGATTCTTCCTGCTGGGCGAGACGTTCGATGCCAAGATCGCCCTGTCGCTTGGGCTGGTCGATTTCGTGGTCCCGGACAGTGCGGTGCAAGGCGAGGCGGAGCGGATGGCGCGGGAGCTGGCTGCAGGTCCTACCGAGGCCTATGGCGCGATCAAGCGATTGTTTTCCGAGACGCTGGACCGGTCGCTGGAGAGCCAGCTGGAGGAGGAGGCGCAGACGCTTGCCGCAATCTCACGAACGGCCGACGCACGCGAAGGCGTCAAGGCATTCGTGGAGAAACGCAAGCCCGTGTTCGCCGGGAAGTGACCGTCTCGCCGTAGCCGGTCAGAAAAGCGACAATCTTGCCAATTGGCAGAATATCGTAATATGAAATAAGGTACACTAGCGAACGATAATCCGAACATTGAATTCGGAAAGAAGCTTTGCAGGAGGGAAAAATGACAGTAGCCGCAAAACGAGGTGCGCCTCACGTCAGGTTTAGGGAAACTGGATATTGGCTGGACAAGACCGTTGATCAGCTTCTGACTGAGGCGGTTGCGAAGGCGCCCGACAAGGTGGCGATCGTCGCCGACAGGGCAGATCGCGAACAGGCTCCCCGTTTCACCTACCGCGACTTGGAAAGGCTCGCGGATCGCGCCGCCAGTTCGCTGCTCCGGCTTGGGGTCGGGCGCAGAGACATCGTCACGGTGCAATTGCCGAACTGGTGGGAGTTCGTCGTCACCGCGTTTGCGTGCAGCAAGATCGGCGCCGTGATGAATCCGGTGATGCCGATCTTGCGGGAGCGTGAGCTGGTCTACATCCTGAACTTCTGCCAGGCCAAGGTTTTCATAGTCCCGAAGACCTATCGTGGGTTCGACTACGCGGCGATGGCGCAGGGCATGCGCGGCGACCTGCCTAACCTCAAGCACGTGATCGTCGTCGACGGCGAGGGCGAAGGCAGTTTCGAGCGAACGCTGCTGGCGTCCGAGGCCGGACAGCTTCCTTCGGGCCTGGGGCCTGACGACGTGACCGTTCTGATGTTCACCTCAGGCACGACGGGCGAGCCGAAGGGCGTCATGCATACGTCAAACTCGCTGATCGCGTGCTGCAAGGCACTGTCGGGCAGGTTCGGGCTTGATTCCAGCGATGTCCTTCTGGTCGCCTCGCCGGTCGGCCACATGACGGGCTATGCCGCGATCGTGCTGCTGTCGGTCTATCTCGGCGGCACCATGATCCTACAGGATGTCTGGGAGGCCAAGCGCGGCGTCGGCTTGATGGCCCGCGAAGGCGTCACTTATACCGCAGCTTCGACGCCGTTCCTCGGTGACATCTGCGAGGCCGTGAAGGCCGGCGCGCCCCATCCGCAGAGCCTGCGCTCGTTCCTGTGCGGAGGCGCGCCGATTCCGTCCGTCTTGATCGAGCGCGCCGCCAACGAACTCGGTCTCAAAGTGTGCTCACTCTGGGGTATGACAGAAGTGCTGTCGGGCACGCTGACAGAGCCTTCGCGTGCGGCGGAGAAGTCGGCGAGCACGGATGGTCGGCCACAGGACGGGATGGAAGTCCGTATCGTCGATCTCGAGGGCAGGCCGGTCCCCACGGGTCAATCGGGACGCTTGCTCGTTCGCGGCGCCCAGATGTTCAAGGGCTATTACAAGCGGCCTGAGCTACAGACTTTCGATAGCGAGGGATGGTTCGATTCCGGCGATCTCGCCTACAGGGACGATGACGGCTACATCCGTATTTCGGGTCGGGTAAAGGACATTTTGATCAGGGGCGGGGAAAACGTACCGGTCGTCGAGATCGAGAACCTGCTCTACAAGCATCCCGCGGTTGCCGCGGTCGCCGTGGTCGGCTTTCCGGACGCGCGGCTCGGCGAGCGCGGCTGCGCGTTCATCGTTCCTCGGCCCGGGAGCTCGATCGATCTAGCCACTGTGCAAGCCTATTTGCGCGAAGCCAGGATGGCGAAGCAGTTCTGGCCGGAACGTGTCGAGGTGGTGGGTGAGCTTCCTCGTACCGCCAGCGGCAAGATTCAGAAGTTCAAGCTGAAAGAGGTCGCCGCGGCGTTTGCCGAAGCAAAGTAGCGGGGCGGTGACATTCCGTTCGTCTTCGTCATTGATCGGAGTAGGACGGGTCCCGCCGCTCGCGAAACGCCGGACGTTGAGCGCCTGTTTGGTCAATCGCAGCCCCATGGGAGAAACCCGCAGCATCTCCGAGGCAAATTCCATTCCCTTCGCGAGCAGTTCGTCGGCGGGAACAATATCGCTGACCAAGCCGATTGCCTTGGCGCGCTGGGCCTTGAGGAAGCGGCCTGTGAGCAACAGCTCGGAGGTGACGGAAAGACCGACCAGCCTGGGCAGCAGGTAACCCGATCCCATGTCGCAGCCGCCGACGCCGATGCGGATATAGGCGGCGTTCATCCGGGCATCTGGTGCGGCGAAGCGGACATCGCAGGCCAGCAGGAAGGAAAAACCGGCACCGCAGGCGGCGCCATGGACGAGCCCGATGATCGGTTGCGGGCATGAGCGCATCAAACGGATGACGCCGGAATAATTCTGCTGCATCTTGAGCTGGCGCTGCGGTCGTCCCTTGCCGGGTGCGGCAAAGGCGTCCGATCCGAGTTCGGCTCCGGCGGAGAACTCGGGTCCGTTGCCGCGCAAAATCACGACGCGCGTGGTCGGCCGATCGTGCAGCGCCGAGAAGTAGTCGGTCAGTTCCCCGATCATGTCGGGCGTGACGGCGTTGAGCTGGTCGGGGCGGTTCAATGTCAGGATCTCGATCGCGCCGCGGGTCTCCAGGGTAGTGGTGTTCAATTGCGTCACGGGTGCCCTCCCATCATTCATTGTCTTTGATGGCAGATAGTAATATAGTGTACGATAATCGGACGCAATGCTCGCCGGCGCCTTCGGTAGTCTTAGCGGCGGAGGCCGCAAGAGCCAGCGATAAGACATTAGGGAGACCTGGAAAATGCCATATCAGTCCGTGTTCGGGCCGGATCTGTTCAAGGGCCAGACGATCATCGTGACCGGCGGTGGCAGCGGGATCGGGCGCTGCACGGCCCACGAACTCGCCGCGCTTGGCGCGAACGTGGCGATCCTGGGCAGAACGATGGCGAAGCTCACCGAAGTGCAGCGGGAGATCGAGGAGGATGGCGGGCAGGCGATGAGTCTGGTCTGCGACATCCGCGATGAGACCATGGTGGTTGGTGCCATCGATGGGGTGCTCGCGAGGTACGGTCGCATCGACGGCCTCGTCAACAATGCCGGCGGCCAGTTTCGCTCGCCGCTGAAGGCGATCTCCACCAAGGGGTTCGAGGCCGTTGTGCGCAACAATTTGACCGGCGGCTTCATCTTCATGCGCGAGGTCTATAATCGCTGGATGGAAGCCAACAGCGGCGCGATCGTAAACATCATCGCCGACATCTGGCATGGCTGGCCTGAATTCGGTCACTCGGCCGCGGCCCGCGGCGGCATGCTGACTCTGACCGAGACGGTTGCCTGCGAATGGTCGGCGTCGGGCGTGCGCGTGAATGCGGTCGCGCCGGGCGGCATCGTCTCGAGCGGATTTGATACCTACAGACCGGAAATGCAGAAAAAGCTGCACGACTTCACTGAACGCGTGCCGCTGCAGCGCTTCGGGACTGAAGCCGAAATATCGGCCGCTATCACTTACCTGCTATCGCCTGCGGCCGCCTACATCACCGGCTCATGTCTTCGCGTCGATGGTGGAACGCCGAATGCGCGCACGACCTGGAAACTGGAGCCGCACAGCCGCAGTGTGCCGTACGAGGGATTCCATCGCGCCACGCTTCCGGAAGTGATGAAGCGCAAAGCACAAGCGTAACGCGCGCTCGTCTAATCGACGGCAATGATCAGCTTGCCGTGGTTGTCGCCGCGATACAGTTGGGCAATCGCGCCGGGCGCGTGTTCGAGCCCGGGGAGGATTTCCTCATCGTGGACGATCTTGCCGTCGAGCGCGAACTCTGTCAGGCGGGTTGCCGCTGCCTCGAACTCGGCAATGTGGTCGAAGATGATGAAGCCCGACCATCGCAGGCGCCGCGTGAGGATTTCCCGCTCGGGGCGAGGGCCGGTGGGAACGGGCGTCCAGGAGGCGTTCGCGGCGGTCCCACATTGGATGATCCTTCCGCGCAATCGCATGGTGCGGATGGCGGCATCGGCGATCGCACCACCGGTGTTGTCGAAAAAGATGTCGTTGCCTTCTGGGCACGCCTCGCGGATCGCCGCCGGAAGATCTGTGCTGTCGCGATAGTTGATCATGGCCTGGTAGCCGTAGCGGGCTTGAGCCAACGCAGCCTTTTCGGCCGAACCGGTGAGCCCGACCGCGCGGCAACCCGCGATATGCGCGAGTTGCCCAACAAAACTTCCGACGCTGCCGGCTGCGGTCGAGACCAGAACGTGCTCGCCCGGTTTCGGGTCGCCAAGTCCGTGAAAGGCGAGGTAGGCCGTGAGCCCATTGATGCCGAGCAGGCTCAAATTGGCGCTGAGCGGCAGGGCCGAAGGCTGGGCGCGGCGCAACACCGCATCCGGCGCCGCGACGCAATGGGTCTGCCATCCGAACCAGCCGTAGACAAATTCGCCGGCACGAAATTCCGGTGCGTTGCTTTCGAGGATCTCGCCGACGGCGAGCGCGCGCATAGGCGTGTTCAGCGGCACCGGCGCGCTGTAGTTCCCTTCATCGTTGGCCCACCCGCGCTGCGCGGGATCGACGGAGAGGTATCGGTTCCTGACCAGGATTTCGCCCTTGCCGGGCGCCGATGCGGGCTTTGTCACCAGCGAAAAGTGCTCGGCTTGCGGTATCCCACGCGGCCGCGCCACGAGCCGGACCTGTCGGTTTTCACGAAGGGGCATGAGCGATCATCCCAGTTAGTACACTTGTGTACGATATGAGAATACGATAGAAAAAGCATGGGAGACAAGGAAATCCTGGCGGGCTCTGGCCGCCTGTTCACCCTGCGACATCAAAAGAGGCAACTCAAATGGCGGGGCTCTACTACGAGCAATTTTCTGTTGGACAGACTTTCGTTCACGAGATCCGGCGCACGGTGACGGACATGGACAACATCCTGTTCTCGTCGCTGACCTATAATCCGGCGGCGGTCCATATCGACCACGAGTATGCCAAGGGCACGGAGTTCGGCAAGCCGCTGATGAACTCGATTTTTACGCTGGGCCTGATCATCGGGCTCTCGGTCCAGGACACGACACTGGGAACGACCGTCGGCAATCTGGGGATGGAGGAGACCAAGTTTCCGCGGCCTGTCTTCGCCGGCGACACCCTGCGCGCGGAGACCAAGGTGGTGGCGATGCGCGAAAGCAAGTCGCGCCCGACCCAGGGCATTGTGACTTTCGAGCATCGAGGCTTCAATCAGCGCGATGAAGAAGTCGTCTACTGCCGGAGGAACGGTCTGATGATGAGGCAGCCAAAATGAAACTGCGCTCGCTGCTTTTCGTGCCAGCCGACAGCGAACGAAAATTCGCCAAGGCAAGTGGCATCGGGGCGGACGCGTTGATCCTTGATCTCGAGGACTCGGTTGCGCCGGGGCGAAAGGCGTTCGCCCGCGGCGCGGTCAGGGATCTGCTGGAAGGCGGCGCGAGGGACTGGTCGTTCCTAGTCAGGATCAATCCGCTGGGCAGCGGGCTCACGCTCGAAGATTTGGCGGCCGTGGTTCGCCCGGGCCTCGACGGCATTCTGATCCCCAAGGTGAACGGCATCGAGGATGTCGATCTGATCGCGAACTATGTCGATGTGCTCGAGGTTGCCACTGGCGCTGCGCCTGGCCATGTCAAGTTGCTGGTTGTGGCGACGGAAACGCCTGCTGCCATGATCGGCTTCTCTGGCTACGCCCGCAAGAACCAACGGCTGGTGGCGATGACCTGGGGCGGAGAAGATTTGAGCGCCGCGCTCGGCGCGCTCACCCCTCGCGAGACCGACGGCAGCTGGACCTTTCCCTATCAGGTAGCGCGCGCGCAGTGCCTGTTTGCCGCTGGTGCGGCTGGTGCTGCGGCGCTCGAAACCCTTTACGTCGACTTCAGGGATCAGCAGGGGTTGGCGGAAAGTTGCAAGATCGCCCGCCGGGACGGATTTGTCGGCCGGATCGCAATCCACCCGGATCAGATCGCGACCATCAACACCTGCTTCACGCCGTCTGACACCGATCTCGACCATGCGCGCCGTGTCGTGGCGGCGTTCGCGGCGCAGCCTGACGTCGGCACGATCGGCATCGACGGCAAGATGTATGACATGCCGCATCTGATTGCCGCACGACGAACGCTGGCCTCGGTCGGGGAAGGAGGCTCCAATGGATAGATCCTTTTCCAACCAGCTCGATGTGCCGGAAGATCATGCCGCGATCCGCGAAGGCGTGCGTGCCGTCGTCTCGCGTTTCGACGACGAGTATTGGCTGGCGCGCGATGAGGACGGCGAGTTCCCGCGCGAATTCCACCGCGCCATGGCCGATGCGGGCTGGCTCGGCATTACCATGCCAGAGGAATATGGCGGTGCTGGCCTTGGCGTCACCGAAGCCGCCATCATGATGCATGAGGTTGCATGCCATGGCGGCGGCATGACCTCGTCGTCCGCCGTGCATATCAACCTGTTTGGACCGCACCCGATCGTCGTGAAGG
>VAZV01000235.1:0-11975 GCA_005884765.1 Alphaproteobacteria bacterium | reverse complement strand
CCGAGAAGGTGCCTGGCGGCTACCGCGTCCACGGCCAGAAGGTCTGGACTTCGACCGCGCAGATCGCCAACAAGATCATGCTGCTGACGCGCACCACCAAATTCGAGGACTGCAAGCGGCCGACCGACGGCATCACGATCTTCTATACGGACCTGGATCGTTCGAAGATCGAGGTGCGCCGCATTCCAAAGATGGGACGTAAGGCGGTGGATTCCAACGCCATCTTCATCGATGACCTGTTCATTCCCGAAGCGGACCGGATCGGCGAAGAAGGCAAGGGCTTTTCCTATATCCTTCACAGCCTCAATCCGGAACGGATCCTGATCGCGGTCGAGGCCATCGGGATCGGCCAGGACGCACTGCGGCGCGCGACGCGCTATGCCAAAGAGCGCGTGGTGTTCGATCGTCCGATCGGCCAGAACCAGGCGATCCAGCACCCGTTGGCCGAAAAATGGATGTATCTGGAGGCAGCGTGGCAGATGGCGATGCGCGCCGCCTGGCTCTACGACAACGGCAGGCCGTGCGGCGCCGAAGCCAACAGTGCGAAGTTTTTGGGGGCGCGCGCCGGCCACGATGCCGCCTGGCAGGCCATCATGACCCATGGCGGCTTCGGCTATGCCAAGGAATATCACGTCGAGCGGCTATTCCGCGAAGTCTCGATCACCCGGCTTGCGCCGATCACCGAGCAGCTCATCCTGTGCTTTATCGCCGAGAAGGTGCTCGACCTGCCGAAGAGCTACTGATCCGCGCCGTGCCTTGGGCGGCGGCGGCCATCAGAGGCTGCGTGAGATCAGTTCCCGCATGATCTCGGACGTGCCGCCATAGATGCGCAGCACACGAGCGTCCGCAAACAATCGGCAGATCTCGTATTCGCGCATAAAACCGTAGCCGCCGAAGAATTGCAGGCACTGGTCGACCAGCCGCCCGTGCATCTCGGTGGTCCATAGCTTCGCGGTCGATGCCGCATAGGTTGTCAGTTCCCCGCGGGCATGTTCGCGCAGGCACTGGTCGACATAGGCCCACCCGACCGCAAGGTCGGACTTCAGGTCGGCCAACCTGAAGCGCGTGTTCTGGAAGGTTCCGATCGGTTGCCCGAAGGCCTTGCGCTCCTGGACATAGTCCTTGGTGATATCGAACGCCTTTTGCGCTGACGCGATCGAGTGAAGGGCGATCGTTAGCCGCTCCTGCGGCAATTCGCTCATCAGCGCGCCCATCGCTCCGCCTTCCGAGCCCAGCAGGTTGCTCACGGGAACGCGGACCTGGTCGAAGAACAACTCTGACGTATCGGAGGAGAGATGGCCGAGCTTGTCGAGGTTGCGACCGCGCCGGAAGCCCGGGCGGTCGGTTTCAACGAGGATGAGGCTCATGCCGCGGGACCCACCATCCGGGTTGGTCCTGACGACCACGATGACGACGTCGCACATCTGGCCATTCGAGATGAACGTCTTCTGGCCGGAGATGACGTATTCATCCCCATCGCGAACGGCTTTGGTGCGAATGCCTTGCAGGTCGCTGCCGGTGCCGGGCTCGGTCATGGCGATCGCACAGACGGTTTCGCCTGACACCATCCGCGGCAGCCACTTCTTCTTCTGCTCCTCGCTCCCATAGTGCAGCAGATAGCCGCAGCAGACATCGCTATGGACCGAAAAGTCGGTTGCCGGACCTGCAAACCCCGAATAGGCGAGCTCTTCGATGACGACGGCGTTGTGGCGGAAGTCGCCACCGATGCCGCCGTATCGCTCGGGCACCTGAGCGCAGAGCAGACCGGCTTTACCGGCCGCAGGCCACAGCGAGCGGTCGATGATACCGGCTTCTTCCCATTCCCCAAAGTGTGGCTGAATCTTCGTTGCGGCAAAGCGGCGGACGCTTTCGCGCAACAGTACGTGCTCTTCGTCGAATACCGGGCGATTTTGCAACATGTCTGTCGAGCCGTCAGTTGAAGCTAGAAGGCGACCTTGTCGCCGCCCTTGAGCTGGAGAATTTCACGCGCCTCGTCCGGACTGGCGATCTCGAGCCCGAGGCCTTCGATGATCTTGCGGACCTGTGTCACCTGTTCGGCATTGGTCTCTGCGAGCCGGCCCGCGCCGATCCACAGACTGTCTTCAAGCCCGACCCGAACGTTGCCGCCCATTGAGGCAGCCATCGCGGCAACCGGCATCTGGGCGCGGCCTGCGCCGAGAACCGACCAGCGGTAGTTGTCGCTGAACAGGCGGTCGGCGGTCCGCTTCATGTGCATGACATCGTCCGGATGCGGGCCGATGCCGCCGAGAAGTCCGAAGCAGGTCTGGATGAACAGCGGAGCCTTAACCAGGCCTTCGGTCCAGAAATAATGCAGGTTGTAGAGGTGGCTGGTGTCGTAGCACTCGAACTCGTATCGCGCGCCCGAACTGTTCAGCGTCTCCAGCGCGTACCGGATATCCCTGAACGAGTTGCGGAAGACGAGATCGTGGGAGCCCTCCAGCATCTGCGGCTCCCAGTCGTGTTTGAATGACTTGTAGCGCTTCAACATCGGGAACAGGCCGAAATTCATCGATCCCATGTTGAGGCTCGCGACCTCGGGCTTCCAGGTCGCCGCCGGCCGCACGCGCTCCTCCACGGTCATGTAGGGCGAGCCGCCGGTCGTCAGGTTGACGACCACATTCGAGCTTTGCTTGATGACGCGCAGGAAAGGCTCGAAGGCTTCCGGCGATTGATCAGGCCTCCCATCATTTGGATTGCGTGCATGCAGATGGACGATCGCGGCGCCCGCCGCCGCGGCGCCGAGCGCAGACTCGGCGATCTCCGCAGGCGTGACCGGCAGATGTGGCGACATCGAGGGGGTGTGGATCGATCCGGTGACCGCGCAGGAAATGATGACCTTGTGCGATGCCATGGTTTGGGTCTCTCAGCGTGCGAGGTGCGACGGTACGACCGTCATCGCGCGAATTTGTGGAAGTCTGGATCACGCTTCTCGTTGAACGCCGCGACGCCTTCCTTCGACTCCGCCGTGTCGTAAAACAGTTTCAGAGCGTGGAGCGCGAAGTTACTGATCCCCCGGATGTTGTCGGAGTCCGCGTTGAAGGAGCGCTTGGCGAGCGCGATCGCGGTCGGCGACCGCTGTGCCAACTTGTCGGTCCATTCCTTCACGGCAGCGTCGAGCTGCGCTGCGGGAACGACCTTGTTGACCAGGCCCATTTCGCGCGCCTGTTCGGCGGTGTAGCGATCGTTCAGGTACCACATTTCGCGCGCCTTCTTGTCGCCGACGTGGCGCGCGAGGAATGCCGTGCCCCAGCCGGCGTCGACCGATCCGACCTTCGGACCGACCTGGCCGAATTGCGCGGTGTCCGCAGCGATCGTAAGGTCGCAGAGCGTCGCGAGCACATTGCCGCCGCCGATGGCAAAGCCGTTGACGCGCGCAATCACCGGCTTCGGAACGTCCCTAATCAAACCCTGCAGTTCGTCAATCGGCAACCCCACTACGCCGCGGCCGTCATATTGCCCCTCATGCGCCGATTGATCGCCTCCCGTGCAGAAAGCCTTGTCTCCGGCACCGGTTAAGACGATGCTCGCGACCTGCCGATCGTTGGCGGCGAGGTGCAGGGCCTGGATCATCTCTTCCAGCGTTTGCCCACGGAAGGCGTTGTAGACCTTCGGCCGGTTGATGATGATCCACGCCGCGCGGTCGCGCACTTCGTAGATGACGTCGGTGAATTGCTTTGGATCGGTCATGGCGTTTCCTCGCGCTTAGATCATGTTCATTCCGCCGGAGACGGAAATGGTCTGGCCGGTGATGTATCTTCCGTCGTCGGAGGCGAGCATGGCGACGATCCCGCCATAGTCGTCGGGCTCACCCATGCGACGGAGTGGGATTCCCCTGACCATCGCGTCCTTCCACTTTACGGCTTGCTCTCCCTCGCCCAGGACGGTGGCCATCATCGGCGTGTTGGTCGGGCCGGGACAGATCGAGTTGAGCAGGACGTTCTTGCGGGCCAGCTCGCGAGCTAACGATTTGGTGAAAGAGATCAGCCCACCCTTGCACGCGGAGTAGACCGCCTCGTCGCTGGTGCCGACCCGCGCCGCGTCGGAGGCGATGTTGACAATCCTTCCTCCGCCGCGATCGGCCATGAGGGGCGCTACCGCCTTGTGGGTATTGAGCGGTCCGTAGAGATTGATGCGGATGATCTTGTCCCAGAGGTCCTTGTCGGTCTTCAGGAACGGCATCGGCCGATCCCAGCCGGCATTGTTGACCAGGATCCAGATAGGGCCGAGTTCGGCTTCGACCTTCGCTACCGCATCGTTGACGGAAGCGGCATCGCCGACGTCGACCGCATAGGTCTTGATGACCGCCTGTGGTGCGAGCTTTGCGGTTTCTTCGCCGGCTTTCGGGTTGATGTCGAAGACCGCCACCTTGCAGCCTTCCTCGGCCAGGCGCAGCGTCAGTCCGCGCCCAATTCCCTGTCCTCCGCCGGTAACTACGGCGACTTTTCCAGATAGGCCCTTCAACGCTGATCTCCCTTGTCGTTTGTCATTCTTGTCATGCCGCGCACCGCCCCATGAAGGCGGGTTTGCAGCCGGCGACATCTGCGCGCCGGCAAGCCGGACGCAACTTATGAAGCCGACCCGTTCTTCTGCAGCGCAAATCCGCGCTGCGAATACATTTCTCGGGCAATGATCGTCTTCATGATCTCGATAGAGCCGCCGGCGATCTTGACTATCCGTGCATCCGCATAGGCCCGGGCGATCGGATATTCCCACATATAACCCCAGCCGCCGAACAGTTGCAGGCACTCGTCGACCGTTTCGCAGTGAAGCTCGGAGGTGAACATCTTGGCCATCGCCGCATCTACCGGATCGAGCTTGCCCTCCATGAAGAGCGAGATGCATTTGTCGGTAAAGACGCGTGCAACAGCCGCCTTGGTCTTGAGATCGGCCAGCTTGAACTGGGTGTTCTGAAAATCGGCAATCTTCTGGCCGAACGCGCTACGCTCGGAAGTATATTGCAGCGTCCAGTCGATCACGGTCTCGGTGACCGTCGCCGAGCGGATGGCCTGCGCGAGGCGCTCCTGTGACAGCTTGGTCATCATCTGCGCAAAGCCTTTGCCTTCCTTGCCCAGCATGTTGGCGGCGGGGATCTGGACATTGTCGAAGAACAGCTCGGACGTATCCTGCGCCTTCATGCCGAGCTTTTCCAGGTTCCGGCCGCGCTTGAACCCCGGCCGATCGCTCTCCACAATGAACAGCGTGACCCCTTTGGCGCCGGCATGGCTGTCCGTCTTGGTCGCAAGCACGACGAAGTCACAGAGCTGGCCGTTGGAAATGAACACCTTCTGGCCGTTGATGACGAAATCGTCGCCATCGCGCACGGCACGTGTCCTGATCGCCTTCAGATCGCTTCCGGCGTGAGGTTCCGTCATGCCGAGCGACCCGATCGCTTCGCCCGAGACCATTTTGGGCAGCCATTTTCGCTTCTGCGCCTCGGTGCCAAACGAAAGGATATAGGTCGCGACCAGGTCGGTATGGATGAGAAAGCCGGGCCCGCTCGCGCCGGACCGCCACAGCTCCTCGAAGACGACGACGTCGAACAGGTAATCGAGGCCCATCCCGCCATATTCCTCGGGCACCGTGCAGCAGAGCAGGCCGGCCGCGCCGGCCTTCAGCCACAGGTCCCGCGGAACGATCCCGTCCTCCTCCCATTTGGCGTGAAAGGGCACGATCTCGCGGTCGACGAAGCGCCGAACCGTTTCCCGGAAAATTGCATGTTCTTCGCGAAAGATCGTGCGCTCGATCATTGTCAAAAAAACGTCCTGACTTATTTAGTTTGCTAGTGTACTATATGTCGCTCGGACATGCAATACGAGACTGCAATCGCGCAAGCGCAATAGTACACCAACAAACGATAATCGAGGCGGAGGGAACATGCCGGGAGTGCCGGAACTGAAGCAATTTCGGATCGAACGACGGGGAAACGGGGTCCTGCACCTGGTCTTTGACATGCCAGGCCGCTCGATGAACGTTTTCTCGAATGCGGCGATCGAAGAGCTCAGGAGGTTTGCGGATTGGTTGCAGCAAAGCGATGTCGCAGGCGTCGTCATCCGGTCCGGAAAGCCATCGGCCTTCTGCGCCGGCGCTGATCTGGCCGAACTGGAAACCGCGTACGACATGGTCATGGCTGCGCCACCGGCCGAACGCGACCGTGTCGCGTTCGACCATTTCTTTCGGCTGAGCCATGGCTTGCGCAAGCTCGAGACGGCCGGCAAGCCCGTTGCGGTGGCGATCGCCGGATTGGCTTTGGGAGGTGGCTGCGAATTCGCGCTTGCGGCGCATTACAGAGTGGTGACCGATCACCCGCAAAGCACGTTTGGCTTGCCGGAGTCACTCGTGGGATTGCTGCCCGGCGGCGGAGGAACTCAGCGGCTGCCGCGCCTAATCGGAGTCCAGGCGGCGCTGCCGATGCTGCTCGATGGCGCCAGGATCGGCGGGGCGGCAGCCATCACAACGGGTCTCGCGGATAAATTGGTGGCACCCGGCGAAGAAGTGGCGGCCGCAGAGCGCTGGGTGCTGTCACGCCCGCCGGCCAGACAGCCGTGGGACCGGCCCGACTGGCGCGCGAAGGATGCTGAACGCTTTGCGGCGTTGATTGGGCAGCGCCGAGCGAGCGTTCTGGCTGAGACGCTGGGACACTATCCGGCGCCGCTCGCTATTCTCGATTGTGTCGAACAGGGATATTCGCAGAGCTTCGACATCGCGATCCGTACCGAAATGAACATCTTTGCGAAACTGATCCAGAGGCGGGAGCCCCGCAACATGATCCGGACCTTGTTCCTCGGAAGGCTCGACCACGAGCGGCTCAAGAAGAACGGGATGGATCCCAAAGTGGCCGCGGCCGTCACGGAGATCGCGCGGGTGCTCGCTGTCCAATCGGAAAGAGGCAAAGAGCTTTCCGAAGCCTTCGCACGGGCCGGATTTCGAGTCGATCACGCGCAGAAGCCCGCCTTCGATGGCCGGATCTCGGGCGCGGCCTATTGGTTTGATGACGAGCCGACGACCTGGGGAAAGGAGCTGTTGCGCGCCCGACTCGCTGAAGCGGAAGCCGTGGCCGCGGGCTGCCGTTCCCAACTCGACGAGGCGGAGCGGCGCGCGGCCGATTATTTGCTCGTAACAAAAGAAGGTTTTCCCGCCTATCTCGGCGGTTTATTTGCCGAGGGATTGGGTTAGACGAAGCGCATGCGAAGGAGAGAAGTCGTGGCAAAGCCTCTCGATGGTGTCAGGGTCCTTGATCTTTCAAAAGTCCTCGCCGGTCCGCTCTGCGCGCAGTATCTGGGCGATCTTGGCGCGGAGATCATCAAGGTGGAAGCGGTGGGGCAGGGCGATGAGACCCGGGGATGGCCGCCCTTTCCCGCACCGGGGCTCGGCACCGTATTTCTGAGCGCCAACCGCAACAAGCGCAGTATCGCGATCAACATGAAATCAGAGAAGGGACGGAAGCTCGTGCACGATTTGGCGAGATCGGCCGACGTCGCGATCGAGAGCTTCGGCACCGGCGTTGCCGAACGCCTGGCGATCGATGCAGACAGCCTTCGCGCGCTCAACGATCGCCTGATCCATTGCAGCATCTCCGGATTCGGCCGGTCGGGGCCGCTGAAGCATGCACCCGGTTACGACGTGATCCTGCAGGCCTTTAGCGGTATCATGTCGATGACCGGCGACGAGGCCGGCGGCTATATCCGCAGCCCCGTTTCGCCGATCGATCAGATGACGGGCGTGCACGCCTTCAGTGGCATTCTCGCCTGTCTGTTGGCGCGCGAGAAGTCCGGCAAGGGAGCATCGATCCAGGTGTCGCTGTTCGACACCGCGCTCGGGCTTTTGGGTTACAACCTGCAGACCTTCTGGGAACGCGGCGTCCAGCCCGCCAAATGCGGCTCCAGCCATGAATCGCTTTGCCCCTACCAGGCGTTCGAGGCTTCCGATGGACCGATCATGATCGGAGTGGCCAACGACAATCTCTGGCGCAAGTTCTGCGCGGTCGCGGGCCTCAAGGCGATCGTCGACGATCCCAAATATCGCACCAACGCGGATCGGGTCACCCATCGCGCCGAGACGCTGCAGCATGTGCAATCGGCGATTGCGACCAGGACAGTCGAACAATGGAACGCTGCCCTAACCGAGGTCGGCATCCCCTGTTCGCCGATCAATACGCTCGCCCAGCTCCTGGATCATCCGCACACCAAGGCGAACAACGTCATCATGCAGTACGACCACGCCGCAGCCGGTCGTCTCAACTGCGTGGGTCATCCCGTGACTTTTGTCGGGGAAGAACGCAGCGTCGGCCTGCCGCCGCCCATGCTAGGACAGCACACCGACGAAGTCTTGAAGGAGATGGGCCTTTCGCCGGAAGCCATCGAAGGGCTGCGCCGCGAAGACGTGGTGAGCTGACGCAGAGTCGTTCAATCGAGAAGACGAGACGGATCACGTCTCGGCTCTCGTGTCTGATCATTCTTCCGAGCCGGCAGGGGTCAATCAGTACACCGATATATCATACGCTATAATACGAACGTTTTCGGTGTCAAAAATTTCCTCGCTGCAGCGCATGTGTTCCATGGACTTCCCTAGCTCTAGCTTGAATGACGCTCAGAATGTGGTACTTATCGTACGTAAGTGTACTAATTATGATGCTGCGGGTGCGCGAAATAGCGATTGCCGGCGGAGGGAGGGACCATGGTTGCCTCGGGCGCAACAGCGCTGGCCGCGCTGAAGATTGGTGGGCGCGTCGCCTTCGAGCGTCTGGTTCGGCCAAAGGCGCGGCGACCTGAGGATGTGCCATGCTCACCCGATGCGATCACGCCCGAATGGCTGACCGCCGTACTCTGTCAGAAATTCCCGGAGGCCATCGTAACGGGGGTCGTCGTGAAGCCCGCGAGCGCGGGGACCTATGAACGCCATCAACTGATCATCAGATACAATGAAGCCGGCCGGCGTGCCGGTCTTCCCGGTTCGATCTTCACCAAATCGCTGCCCAGCGTCGTTACGCGCATGATCGGTGGATTTAATGGAACAGCGCGGGTTGAGGGCCGCTTCTACATGCAGCTAAGGCCGCTGCTCCAGATCGAGGTGCCGGTCGGCTATCACGCCGCATCTGATCGCCGAACGTTTGCGTCGATCCTTCTCTTGGAGGATCTCGTCGCAACGAAGTCGGCAACTTTTTGCAACTACCGAACCTATGTTTCTCGTGCGATGGCGGAAGATATGATCGATCTTTTGGCGTCGCTGCACGCGCGTTTCTACGGCAATCGGGAGCTTGCGACCCAATATCCATGGGTGGCCAGCTATCCAAGATTACTATCGGCGCGGAAAAAATGAGCCTGGAATATTACACCCGCAAGGCGTTCGATTCCGCCTCCCATGTCATTCCTGGCAGGATGCTCGCGCAGCGTGATGCTGTATGGCCGGCGGCTCTGCGGGTCCTTGCTGTCCACGATAGCGAGCCGCAGGGATTGATCCACTCCGACGTGCAATCGGCAACTGGTACCGCACCGCGGCGGGAAAGATGGGTCTGTGCGACTGGCAGTGCCTCGCCCGCGGTCATTGGTCACGGGACTTCGCCTATGCGGTGACGGCGGCGCTTACGCCCGACGACCGCCGCAAGTGGGAGAAGGATCTCCTGCTTCGCTATCTCGACCGGTTTGCCGAACTAACCGGCGCCAGGCCCGATTTCGACAGGAGCTTTGTCTACTATCGGCAGCAGATGGTGCATGCGCTATTGATGTGGACGATTACATTGTGTCACTCGCCGTTATTGCCGAACATGCAATTGGAGGAGACCACGCTGGCGATGATCGAGCGGATTTCAACAGCTATGGCTGACCTGGATTCGCTTCGCTCTTGATGCGCTCCTTTCTTCGCGATCGAGCACCATCACCTGCCGTTCGACGGCCACGCTCTGAACCGCATGCCTTCTTCAGTAGGATACGCTGAATTGTCCACCATGGACTGGGATGACATCCGCTTCTTTCTAGGTGTTGCACGCGCCGAACAGTTCTCGGCTGCTGCGGCGCGAATGGGAGTCGACACGGCGACGGTAGCCCGGCGGATCAACGCTCTGGAGAAATCGCTGAATACTCGCCTGTTCGACAGGCGACATACCGGCTGCGTCCTGACTGAGGCTGGTGAGCGGTTCTTTCAGACTGCTGAAGATCTCGAATCGAATATTTTGCGGGCACAAGCTGATCTATCGCGGTCCGATGTCCTCGTCACCGGGGCGGTAAGAATCGCTGCTCCGGATGGGTTCGGCACGTTGTTTCTGTGTCCGCGACTTGCAGCGCTTAAGGCCCGGCATCCTGCATTGACGATACAATTAGTGCCGATCACGCGAACATTTTCACTGTCCAGGCGCGAAGCTGATCTCGCGGTGACCATCGAGCAGCCGGGCGAGGGCCGGCTGGTATGCCGCAAGCTCGTCGACTATTCACTCCATTTTTATGCGTCACGGAAGTATCTCGAAGAGCGCGGAGCTCCAATAACCGCCAACGATCTCTCGCGCCATTGCCTGATCACGTATGTGCCGGATCTAATTTTTGCGGAGCAACTCACCTTCATGCCTGAAATATACGGGCCATCGTATAGCAGGTTGGAGTGTTCCACTGCAGTAGGCCAGTTGGAGGCGGTGCGGAGCGGCGCAGGAATAGGGATCTTGCATGACTATGCCGCCCATCGGGACAAGCATTTACGAGTCGTGTTGCCGGCCCTGCGATTTGACCGAACTTACTGGATGGTTACGCACGCGAACCTCCATGGCATCGCCCGCGTCCGAGCCGCCATCGATTTTATAGTCGATGAGGTGCGGGCGAATAGGGCGACATTCAGACAGGAGCCGGGGTGAGTCTCGGCATTCGGCCACGATTTTCCTCCAGATTGCTTACTCACTCAAACGAGGCAGAGTTGGAGTTTCAGTCCGAGCGCTCATATCGCGCTGTAAAAAAACTGGCGCACCCGACACGATTCGAACGTGTGACCTTGCCTTCGGAGGGCAACGCTAAGCGACCGCCTGAAATAGCAATTTGAGATGGTTGCATGTCCCCGCAACCAACCGACAATTCTTGTTCAAAAACCTGTATGCCGCATGAAAGGCCAACCCCGAGATAACCCCGGCTACGTCGGGAACGAACGGAAATAGTCGAGATCGGATGAAGTCAAAACTCTCGACTTTTCAGCGGGATACGGCGCGATAGCTGGGTTCGGGACGCAGGGGTCGCAGGTTCAAATCCTGCCACTCCGACCATTCTTCCAAGCGCTTATACTTTCGATGATTTAAGCCTGCAACGAAATGCGCAACGAAATGGCTCGATCGGAGCAGTGCCCAGACCGCTAGCGATCTTTGCCGGAGGGCGCCTCTCGGTCGATCTGCGACGAAGTGGGTGAACGGCTGCGACAGGATCTTCGTCCCCAAGACTCGCCTCTGTCGCCCTACCTTGACCGTCTAATTGATGAATTGCGCAAGCGCGACCGATGATCGCCTGAGCCTGTTGCCATTTCGCGGTTGTAGTTCGCTGAACAATTACCGCCGCTATACGCCCATTAAAAAGCTCTCACCGGAATCGCATAGGCCCACACTGATAGGTCAACAGTTCAAAGTTGCGATCTTGCGGTTGGATGAGGACCAGCCTCATCTGGCTGGCATCGCGTTCAGCACCCAGTTCGCCGAGACGCCGCCTTGTCGGGCCACGCCTCGGCGGTCTGCGGCTCGATCCCAATACCCCCGCGGTTCAGGTGAGGCAGTCGAAGGATACGACTTATGTCTTCCCGCCGCAGGATACGAAGTTGGAGAAAGAAAAAAGCCGCCGAGAGTGACACTCAGGACGGCTCCAAGTAGATGGCTGGTCAGGTCAGCCCCCAGTCGTCCGTCTTTTGTGCGGTCGTAGCCGCGTCACTTAGGCAAGGAGATCGCGATTCGGGTGTGACCTACGCACCACATTCACAGGCTTTTGCGTGTATGCGCCACT
>VAZV01000234.1 GCA_005884765.1 Alphaproteobacteria bacterium | reverse complement strand
TTGAATTTTTAGGCGATTGACCGAGCCACAGCCTCACGCAAGCAAATGTGAGCATTCCGGCGACTACTCCCAGCGGTGCATTACCGGGGCCAGTGTTATACGGGCTATCGAGGAGTGACGCTAAAAGGCCTCCGATAAACGCACTCGCAAGTAGACCAAAGACCCAAATTCCAAAAGTACGCATTACCCCTCCTTGCGAAGCTTACCGCTAAGCATTACCCTATTAGGCGCTTAGCGCAAAGCAGGGAGGAAGGCTTATGCCTGTTGGGCTGTTTCGGAGCGAGGGTGGATGGGTGCATGTCGATTACGGAACCGGCACCACCATTCCGGTCCCGCGCTTAAAGTACGAGGCAAATGGATATAAGCCAGATTTCGACAAACTTCCCTCGGAAGCCGAGTACCTGGCCGCCGCAGAGAACAAGAGGGAAAATGATGCCAAGAGGCCCTAAAAGCGAAAAGCGCCCCGCCGACGCCATTGGCAACGCCATCATGATCGCCAAGATCGCCACTGGCGAGATTGAGGACATCACCACAGAGGACGGCAAGAACGCCGCCGCCGTGGCGCTGGGGCGCATGGGCGGCAAGGCGCGGGCGAAGGGCATGTCAGCCAAACGGCGGAAGGAGATCGCCAAAAAAGCCGCCGAAAAACGCTGGAAACACATCTCCCGGGAATAATTTACGGAATATTTTTTCTTGTTTTTTGTCGGCGACATGTACGCGGCCAATCCACTTGCCACCGTTCGCGGTCCCTATAGGAAAAAGAATGTCGAGATTTCAAACTGAGACACTACCGGCAGCACGCATCTCGGCGAAGGTGATCTTCTGCGGGCAGGTGGCGGGCATGCGCTTTTGAAGCGTCATCCGGGGGCGCAACGCTCATTGTCCGATATTGTTTAGTTGTTGCCGAAACGGCTGGAGCGTAAACGCATTCATTCGGAGAATTGTGATCGTACCGCCCTCAAGCTCCACCGCAATCTCGAAGATTGCAGGCTCAACTTCCTTAATGGCGAGAATCTTTGCCGCGTTCAGCCGGCTGGGAGGCTCCGCATCCTCAGCAGCTGCCGGCAAGGTGAACGCAATAGCGATTGTTAATGCGACTAAAAGCTGTCTCAACGGCACCTCCCGTTCATTATACACCGGAATCCAACCGCAACCTGCGGTCGACGGCAAGGGAGAACGCGCGAAAGCCGCGCGTGAGGGCTTGGCTACCTAATGTTTCTCAGCGGGCGGATTTGCTTCGGGGGGCGGCCCTGGCGCTTCGGGCTCGGGCGTGCGCGTGGTGCCCCGAAGTTCTGGCCCGGTAGCGCAGTCGCCGGCCCAGAGCTTGGTCCCTTTGACCGTACCTACGAGCTTGCAGCCCATTGGTGCCGGCGGCTTTCCCTGCTTCAGCGGCTTGCCGCCAACCTTGGGCGCCGCGGTTTGAGCGAATGCAGATGCCGAAAAGCCAATGATAGCGGCGAGGACCAGTAGAGTCCTGATCATCATCTCCCTCGCCTTCAGGCCGCCGCATCTCGACTTCGGCGGAAGAGTCGCACCCGTTCAATTCTCTCGCACTGCTCGCAACAATACTGAATGATATCTTTAGCTTCGGCATCGGGGACGCTTTTCTCAAGCTTCATTGTCTCTTTGCATACGATGCAGTTCAAGAGATCTATGAGCGGGCTTTTATCGTCGTTCGCATGATATCCCCAGGCCACTCATTTTCCCTTCGCTTTCAGCGTGGCGATCCGCACGCGGAATTTCTCGATCTCCTTAAGAAGGTCGCGACATACTGGCCCCGCTGGGAGCTTGCGGGCAGTCTCTAGCAGCTTCGCGGCCATCGCCTCCAGTTGTTGCATCTCTGTTAGCGTTCGATCGGCCGATCCGGTCACCGCCCCGATGTGGAGTCCCTGGCTGTTGGTTAGGTTCATCTTGACTCTTATGGAGAGGCCCCGCAGCGAAGGCTGCGCTTATTGGCCGGCGATAGCGACACAAATCTCGCGCTCGGGCTAGTTCCACTACGTGTTTGTGCACGTCTCGGCCGTCGAAAGAGCCGGCCTGCGCACCCTCAACGAGGGTGCCAAGGTGAGCTACGAGGAGAAAGAGAACTGGGGCAAAACGTCCGCGGAAAATCTAAGATTCGGCTAAACCGCTTCTTTGCACCAAGCGGCGCCGGTTAGCCGGCGGGCTTTTTCCGCTCAAGATGAGTTGATTCTGCTAGCATGCGGCACGCCACCCGCTGGGCGGGGTTCTTTTATGGATCAATTTATTTTTGAACCAATCGGGGTTAACTCGAATGCTCCAGGAGGCGCCTGCATTCTGCGGACGTTTGACGATGTAGGGGCTTTCATCCTCAACAACGTGGACACCAAAAACCGCCGGTCGGGACATTGGCAAGCTGTTCTGCAGGATCTGACGCAAGCCCGTTTCGGGGCGAGAAGGGCGGAAGTTCACGGTGCCATGCGCCACGCGCTGTTCGTGGAAGGTTGGCTAGCTAGTTAGAAGGGTCCCGTGGTGCGCCGGCGGTTTTTCTTAAGGCAGCCGTCGCAAACGGCTTAGGCCCACGGTCTCACTCTTTGCCTGCGCGGCCGGGATGACAGAAAACGTCGCCGATCTTTTCTCGATATAGACTTGGCTCATGCCCATCATCACCGCAGCAAAGGTGATCACCGTGGGATGCGACGCGGACGCAGCGCTCACGCGGCAATTCCCGCTTACCAATAGCCCCAAGGTCTGTGGAAGCGAGCGGCCCCGGGTTCCTGGATTGCTTGCCAAGGACCGTAATCGTAATAGGGGCTATAGCCGACGTATGCCGGATAGTAGCTGTAGCCAGGATCGTAATAGGGACCATCATAGCCATAGGCGCTACTCGCGATCGCGCCACCGACTACGACGCCAGCCAACGCGCCCGCTCCCAAGCCCCAGCCTCCGAAACCTCTATGGCCCCAGCCGCCTCCGTGCCAACCACCGCCGCCAAAGCCGTGGCCGCCAAAGCCGCCAAAGCCACGCGCCGAGGCGCCGGTCGGCGACAGGCCAATTAAGACAACTGCCAACAGAGCTATCACCGTTTTTCGCAACATCGTCGTAACTCCGCACAATAGTCGCTCCCAGCATTATGACTCCCGTCGTGCGAGATAGTTTCAAGTATCGGAATGGCTCGGCCGTCCGCCTCCTTGATCAGCGTGGCATCGGCGCGGGCCTCGACCTCAATGTCGCGGCAGCGAGGCGGTAGCGCTCAACGGCTGAGCAAATTCCAAATGCTCGCCAGCGTCCACGATCATCGTCGTGATCACGCGGCGACCGATGCGGTTTAGGTATTGCACGTCGATTCTTGCGCGAAGGCTTCTTTCACGCGGTCTATCGCCGAATGCTTCCGGTTTTTCACCTTGACCCAGTCCGGCGACCGACCGGATCGATCTCGCCGCTTCGACACATGCCTTCGAGCCCCATTCTGCACGCGGCTTCGAACAGCTCGGGTCGGATCTCGCCTTGCTCAAATGGTGCGATGAAAATGCCGTCCAGTCGACGAGCCAGGAGCCGCGCGAGGTTGGTTTTGCGCATCGAGAGCGGCAGGCTGCGTAGGTCCTCGCCGTCGAGCGCCAGGACGTGTCTTCGCGGCGGTCGGGGATGCAAAAATCAAACGCCTTAAACATGGCGGTAAGATAGGAAACCGGGTTGGCCCGTCAACGGACCTTGCGGCTGCCGCTGTGGGTTCGACGAACTCCCCGATGATGTTGGTAGGCTCGCGCATCTGCGGAGATGCCACGCGCAGATATCCCTTCTCGCAAAAGTCCTAGAGGCAGAAGCCGATAGCGGTTCAGTTCCAGTGTTCACAATGTCGTGAGCATGGTCTTGACCGAACATAAAGTGTGCGGTTTTTGCATCCTATAAAGTGTTCGGGGCAGAGCGCTAAGAAGAGAAAAAGTGCTTGCCCATGAGGGCGCAATGCAAAGCAATCAATAAAGCGGGGACTAACCGAGTCGATTACGGGGACTGACTTTGTAACCAACGGAGTACTAATGATGGATAAGTCAATAGCGGGACAAGTCTACAACATTGCCGATCTGGAAAAGGAGATTGAGGCAGAAGTCTGGAACAGTCCGCCAATCCGCGGTCAACGTTCTGTCGATTTCGTGCCGCCAAGGGTGCGCGCGCCGACTACCGCGATACCCGATTATGTCGAGCACCGGGAGGGAGCTACGGAAGTCGGCAAGCTGTCGGCGGAAGCCGTTGTCCGCGAATACGAAGCGGCGGCGAAAGAGATCGAGGGGATGGGCGCAGAGCTGATGGAGCGCGTTAAGCAATGCGAGGCAATGACTCAGGATGCGCTCGCCGTTAACGACGAGATGAAAGAAACTGCAGCGCGCTATCGCGAGGAGGCCAAACGTGTTTTCCTTCAGATTGAGAACTGCACGCTGATGACGGCCGAGGTTCGAAAGACCTGCACCGAGCTGAAGGAAAAGCTCGCCGCTCCGGCAGTGGCCCCAACATGATTTATGACCCCGTCGTCGCGCGGCGGATCCGTTTGCCATCGCCCTAATTGTGATTGGTGGTCTGACATAGAGGCCTTCGAGTCTGGCGCTGGTGCAGCGTCGGGTCCAAATTTTTGCGCTTGCGTTGCCGCACTCCAGCTCAACCGGCAGCCCGTTCGACATTCAGGTCGAGATCGACAAGCCAAAGCGAGCCGATCAGAAGGCCAACGGGACGGTCCGTTTCAGTCACGACATCGAGCCAAAGACGGGCAGCGAAACGATGGAGATAAGATGCGCGACTTAGAGGAAATGGCCGCCAAGCTATTGGAGACCGCTAGCAAGCTCCCGCCAGGGCCAGAGCGTCACGAATTTCTTAAGGAGATCGGGACTTTCCGCATCAAGTTGGCCGCCATCACCGCGAAGCAAGAACAGTTACAGTCAGCCAAGTAAGGCCGCCTCAGTTGGCGGCCTCTTTCATGGTCTAAACAAATTCCAGATGACCGCGAGCGCCGCGATCAGCAGCATGCACATGATGGTGCGGCGGCCGACGCCGTTCAAGTCATGGGATCGGTCAGGACGTTGCCCGGTTGCGCGCCAGCAGCGGAGACGACGTGAAGATGTTAATAAGGATCCAGGGCATTAGGAGGAAAAAGAGCATCTCAGTATCTCGCTGTGCCGGTCGCCCCATTTTCGATGGGTTATCGATACCCTACCTGAGTCGCTGCCAATCAGCACCATGAGTGCGAATGACTAGCGGCACCGCGGCGGGCGGCGCAGGCGCTCCGGGTGCGGTCATCATAACTGAATACATAATCCACTGATGGCTGCAGGGAATGGACGGCTCGACGATCACCGGCCGTCAATTCAACGGGTCGGCTATTACGCGTAGTTTCCCCGCGATCGTGTCAGCAGGAGGGGCGCGTTAATTTTCTCGTCCTCATTTGAGGCGGCGGGAATTAGCATCTAAGGAGCGCGAACTATACCGCCAACCAACGAGAGGTGGCTTCTCCACCGTTGGCACGATCGTGACAATCCATCGTTTTGGGCTGTGGGATCGGTCTTCTTGGACGGACCGGACCATGCCGAAAAATCTTGACCCGTTCAAACTCAGCTCTGCTGTCCGCCCGTTATATTGGGCATAGCGACAGCGTCGGGCTTCACGGGAACTGCTTGTTTCGACTCGTTGCACAATGACCTCGTCTGGTCATGCGCGCACGGTATCAGTCAAACGTTAACTAACCTTTAACCTTATTCGTCCCTCTTCAGCTTTCGTTTTCCCCAATGATGGGGCACTGAGATCAAATTCGCGAACGTGGTGACGGTTCAACGCCCGCATAACGCCGATCCGCGCGAACATCGTTGGCCCGCCGAGATCGGCGACCAGGATCAGGGCTTCCATGGTACTGGGCTTTCATGCTCGGCCTTCGGAAGCATCGTGATGTAATTGCCGGCGTCCTTGAGCGTGACTAGCTGGCGACCGCCGGGCGGGATAATCGGTTCGTCAAACTTGCGCGACCATGACACGCTCGAAAGGCCTGCGGGTTAATAGACCAGCGGAAGCACTCGCTGCAAAATGGCGCCAAGGCATATCAGCACTACCAGCAATTTGAGAAGATTTGCTAGCCGACGCGTTCGAGGTCGGACAGCCGCACGTCGTGACGGTCGGTGCGATTCACTAGTTCGGCTCTCTACCTCGGCTATCGATCCATCCCTTAGTCAGAATCGTAAGAGTTGCCCCCGCGTCCGTTATCTCGGTAACCGCGAACTCGATGACGGTCGGGACTTGATATTGCTTCTCCGACGGCATCCACAGGTTCGGCACGGAAACGGGGATCGTATCATTGGCGGTCGTCGAAAATGCGGTTTCGATTTGAGAGCCTTTGACGCGGACCTCCCATCCAGAATCGCTCCGCTGCCCGTGCAGCGCGACGAACATGAACCTCAAGCTGAAGCCGAAGGGATGATAGTAGCGATCCGGAAGAGGACTTTTCCAGTGTGAGCGTTTCTTCGTCAATTGATGCGGACGAGGGTCCTGAACGGCTAAATCACCTTCGAAGGGTGGCGCTCTATGAGCCTTCAGAAGGCAACCGTTCGAGACCGAAGCTCTTAAACACCTCGGCGCAGTTCGCCCCCAGATTTTGCCCGGACTGATCGTCCGGGAGGGCCTGTTTTTCATTTGGAAACGGCCGCCAAGCTATTGAAGTTGCTAGAGGGCGTTTTATCCATTTTTTCCAAATTCCCGTTGAAATCGTTGAATAATCAAGCTGATTTTGATTCCGCCATTCGGAGGTTCGATCCCTCCCGCCCCAGCCAGTCACGCGAGGGGACGCCCCAAGCTCTTGTTAAACAAGAAGCGTCTCGTCAAACACGAAGCCTCTCGTCAAACAAAGAGACCGCCCGAAGGCGGCCTCTCTGTAGCGCTGATTGAAATTGAAAATCAGGCTACGCCCCGCCCGCCGATCAGTTTCACCAAGACACCTCATAAAAGGCCGCTGGTAATATGACTAGCGGCCGGCCGGGCTCAAAATGCAAACGGGATAAAACATTTCCTCAGCCCCGGATGATCTGATCCTAAGAGCGAGTGGCGAAATTGTGGAGTCATAAATCCGGTTCGACGAACGGAACCGCGGAGGCGTTGCCCGCGCGACACAGCAATGGTGTTCGGCGCAACTCAGAAACCGGGTATTGTGGTACAGAGGCCGAGTTGGTGAGGGGGATGGCGATTTGACGATCTTGTTGCGCGGCCTCGATCGCCTGATCGGCCGCGCGGTGGCTGCCGCCAAGTGGCTCGCATTGCCTTTGATCACGCTTCTGTTCCTGCAATGGCCGCTGCGCGATCTGTTTCGCGGTTACTCGCGGGAAGCCAACGATCTAGGGCAGGTGGCTTTTGCGTTCTTCGTTGCGTTAAGCGTAACGGCGGCGACGCGAGCGCGAACGCACCTCGCCGCCGATCTCTTGGCCCGGCAATACTCCGCGCGAACGCGGCAATGCCTCGATCGCCTCGGCGCTGCCGCCGGGCTTCTGCCATGGGCGTTGTTTGTCCTGATGGCGAGCAAGGGCACTGTCGTCTCCAGCATTCGCGATGTCGAGTCATTTCAGGATAGCGGCAACCCAGGTTATTTCCTGATCAAGGTCGCGCTCTGGGTGATGGCGGCCGCGATCCTTGGCCAGTCGCTGGTCGATATTTTCCGCACCGGCAAAGCGGACGACAAATGATGGCATGGACCGGGCTTGCGCTTCTGGTGCTGGTTGGCGTCGGTATCGTCTCCACCGGTCTGCCTGCCGCGGTCATTCTCATTGCGGTGGCCATATGCGGGGCGATCCTCGGTGTTGTGGCTGGCGCGATTGACGTTGCCACCCTGGGGGCGCTGCCGAGCCGGCTCATCAACCTGCTCGAAAACGATTTGATGCAAGCGCTGCCGCTCTATGTGACGATGGGCTTGCTGCTTGACCGGCTTCCGGTCGCGGATGCGCTCTATCGCGCCAGCAATGCCGTACTTCCGCGCAAGCCTTCGGCCCCGCTGGTGTCGGGAATGATGCTCGGCGCGTTGCTCGGGCCGATGAACGGTTCGGTCGGGGCCAGCGTACTGGGCCTTTCCCGTGTCGTCTCGCCCCGGCTGGCGGCAGAAGGCATACCCGCGCCGAACCGTCACGCCATCATTGCGGTCGCCAGCACCCTTGGTGTCCTGGTGCCGCCTTCACTGGTGCTCATTCTTCTCAGCGATGCGATGCTCTCCGCCCATACCATGGCGGTGACCGCCACCGGGCGAAGCGATCGCGTCGTCAATACCCAGGACATCTTTCATGCAGCACTTGTGCCGGGCGGGATCTTCCTGGCGCTCTGTTTGGCGTTGTCATGGATCGCCGGACGCACAGCGACAAAATTACCCGACCGCGAGCGGCTGGCGGCAGGGGAAGGTTTGCTCGCAGCCGTCGCGCTCATCTCCTTGATCGTTCTGCTTGGCGGGGTCGCCTTCGGCTATTTCTATGCCGTCGAGGCGGCTGCGATGGGTGCTTTTGCGCTGCTGACTGCGGGCCTCGCAACCGGGCGTTTGGGCGGCGCGGTGCTGAACAAACTACTGAACGACGCCATAGCGCTCACCGGTGCGCTGTTTTCGCTGCTGGTGGCGGCAACGACGTTCACGATGATCCTGCGGCTGCTTGGGACCGCAGAGCTTGTCGGCAAAATGGTTACGTCAATTCCGGGCGGGGAAATTGTGGCGGTCGCCGTGGTGCTCTCCGTGATCGCGATAAGTGCTTTCGTACTCGATGCTTTCGAAATCATCTTCGTGATTGTGCCGATCGTGATTCCGCCGCTCTTGATCCGCATCGCCGATGCGCGCTGGGTGTCGGTGTTGGTACTCTTGACATTGCAGTCGAGCTTCTTGCTTCCGCCATTCGGTTACGCGCTGATGATGGTGCGCGGCGTTTTGAAAGAGCCGGTCGCGTTCCGCTCGTTCGTGCGCGCGCTGGCGCCTTTTCTCGCGGCGCAATGGCTGCTGCTGCTAGTGGTGTTGTTGTTTCCGCAATTGACCCATCTGGGGCAGTCTTCGGACGACCGCTCGCGAATTCCGTCGGTGCCCATGTCAGATGAGGAATACAACAAGCGTCTCAACGACATGATCAGGTTGCCGGAACCCGAATAGAGCGAAGATCGAAATGCCGATGATGTTGATGGCGCGGCGCCCATTATTGCTCGGCCCGGGTCGCGGCGAGGATAGGCGCCCAGCGCGCGATTTCGGAGCGGACAAAACGGTCGAACGCCGGTGGGTTGCGCTCGGCCTTGGCTGGTACCGAGCCGCCGAGCTTGGCCAATGTCTCGCGCACAACCGGCTCATCAAGTGCCTTGTCGAGCGCATCGGCAAGCTTGGCGATCACCTCAGGCGGAACGCCCTTGGGCGCAAACAGCCCGGACCATACGCTCATTTCATAATTGACACCGGCTTCCTTCGCGGTCGGCACATTCGGCAGCGTCGCAAGCCGCTCCGGCGCGGACACCGCATAGGCCTTGACCGAGCCAGCCAGAACCTGGTCCGCCACGCTGACCGACTGCTCGCACATGAAATCGACATGGCCGCCCACCAAATCATTCAACGCCGGACCGGACCCGCGATACGCAACGAGCGTCGGCTTCGCGCCGATCTCTTCGGTGAACAGAAGGCACGCCATGTGGGAGGAGGCGCCAATGCCGCCGTGGGCCTGTTTCAACGCACCACCCTGTTGCCGCAGCACGGCAACGAATTCCTTCAAGTCCTTCGCCGGGAAATCCTTGCGCGCGATAACGACCGCCGGCGAATGCGCGGTGATGCCAACCGGCACGAAGTCCACGACGGGATCGTACCTGACGTTGGGCGTCAGCACCGGGGCCGCGACATGCGAGCCCATGGCGGCCGCGAGCAGGGTGTAGCCGTCTGGGGCCGCGGCTGCCGCGCGGGCGCTGCCAAGCGTGCCGCCGGCGCCGCCGACATTCTCGATAATGAAGGGTTGTCCGAGGCTCTTGGACATCTGGTTGGTGACGATGCGCGCAACTACATCGCTCGCGCCTCCCGCGGGGAACGGCACGATCACGGTGATCGACCGCGACGGGTAGTCCTGCGCGCGTGCCGGCGCGACGCCGGCGGCGAGCATGATCGCGACGACGATGGCGGGCCGGACGAGCGCATTTGGTTTCATGACGGACTCCTGTCCCGGCTGCCGCGGTCACATGTCTCGGTCGCTGTCCAATATCTCGGCGACCTCGACCCGACGTCCCTCCCGCGCCGACAAAATGCCGGCGCGCACCACTGCGAGCGAGATCGTCGCGTACTCACCGTCAACTTCTTGCCGGCCCTGACCGCGAACCGCCGCCGCGAACTCCTCCAACTCCTCGACCAGGGTGTCGTTCTCCACGCACGGCACCGCCGAAGGCTTGCCTTGGCCGCGCTTGAGAAGGCGGAGCCCATTGTGCAAATCATAGTAGGCGGTGGCGTCCTTGCCGTAGATATTCATCAGATAGTATTCGGACGCGGAGGCGAAGCTCGCATTCACTGTGGAGAGCGCGCCGTTCTTGTGCTCCAGGATGAGACTCGCGACGTCAGGATTGTCGCCGGGCAGCACCAATTGCGCCGATTGACCGCGTACCGCGTCGATCGGTCCGATCAGATATTCCAGGACGTCGATATAGTGGATGCCGATCTGCAGCATCACGCCGCCGGGCATCGCGGCGGCCTGGTAGCGCCACGAGTTGAGATCGATTTTGCCGAGGCGGTCGCGGCTGATATTGGCCTCGGCGTTGACGATCTTGCCCAACAGGTCGTCATCGATTTGCTGTTTGATCCAGCGGAAGTGATCCTCGCGCCGCCGCTGATAGCCGACAGCGAGCACCACGCCGGCCTGGCTGCACGCCTCGGTGATGGCGCGACCGTCCGAGACGGTATTGGCGATCGGCTTGTCGAGGAACACGTGCTTGCCCGCTCGAGCGGCGGCGCAGGTGGTCGCCAGATGCGCATCGTTCGGCGTCGTGTTGATGATCGCCTCGATCTCGGGATCGGCCAGCATCGCCTCGTAGCTCGCGGCCGGACGGCAGCGGTATTTTTCCGCGAATTTGTTGCGTTTTACCTCAGAGCGTGTGTAACAGCTCATAATTTTGAGCTTGCCCGAGCGCTCGATGGCGTTGGCCAGAACACCCGACCACCATCCGATCCCGATGCAGCCCACGCGGAGAGGATTGGCGCCCACGACGATCTCAACTCACTGCGATCGAACCGACAGCCGCCTTGGCGATGGGCAATTCGGTCATACCAAGAGTCCGGATTTGGGAAGGGTTGGATGGATTGTGCGTCAGCGTGCCGCGGCCATCAAGCGGCTTTTTTGGGGCCTGCAACCTCTTTCGGGATCTCGCGATCACGTTCGGCTGGAAGTTGCGGCAACAGGAACAGAAACCCGCGGCGTCCGATCGTGGCCCTCGATCATTCGTGGATTTCGCCGTCGACGATAGGAAACCAGCTGGATTCTGTGGCCATACCAAAGGAGAGTCCATTGAGAATGCTTGGATTCGCCCGACCGAACACGTAGTAGTATTCGCAGGTTCTGGAGCCCAGGAGAGATGGAAAGACGCCTAGCCGCAATCGTCTGCGCCGACGTCGCCGGCTATTCGCGAATGATGGGCGCCGACGAGGCAGGAACCCACGCCACGTTCAAGGCCCATCGAAGCGCGATCTATCCGATCATTCTCAATCATGGCGGCCGGGTTGTGAAGAACACCGGCGACGGCTTCCTGCTGGAGTTTCCAAGCATCGTTGGAGCAATCGAGGCGGCGATCGCGATGCAGGAGATGATGGCGGAACGGAACGATCATCTTCCGGCGGACCGGACCATGCGGTTTCGTCTGGGCGTCCACATGGGAGACGTGCTGGCCGACGAAGACGAAGTATTCGGCGACGATGTGAACATCGCCGTCCGCCTCGAAGCGGTCGCTGCTCCCGGTGGGATCGCCGTTTCGGCAAAAGCCTATCATGAGGCCAGCAGGCATCTCAGCGCTGGCTTTGTCGACGCCGGCAGTCGTCGTTTGAAGAACATCGAAGAGACGATTGATGTCTGGACCTGGCAGCCGGGCGGATCCAAAACCAGCGGGCCGGATCCCAGGAACATTTCAAGCCTGCCGGCGCAATACCGAACCGCGATCGTGGGCGTGCTTCCGTTCGCAAATCTCAGTGACAGCGCCGACGAATACTTTTCTGATGGATTGACCCAGGATTTGATCCACGCACTTTCCCTTCAATCCTTCTATCGCGTGCTGAGCAGGAGTTCGACCTTTTCGTTCAAAGGCAAAAATCTGAGCGCGCGCCTGATCGCGCGGGAGATTGATGCGACCTATCTGATCCAGGGGTCGGTGCGGCGCGCCGGCAGCAAAATTCGCGTCACCGCCGAACTGATCGCTCCGGAAAACGGCGAGCAACTATGGACCGGCCGATACGACAAGGACATGGGCGATCTGTTCGCGATGCAGGATGAAATCACGACAAGCCTGTCCGCGGCGATTGCGCCGGAAATCTATCGTGCCGAGGCTTCCGTTCCATCTCGCTCATTGTCCACCGATTTGACCGCATGGGATCGGTTCTTGCGCGGGCTTTCTCACTATTACCAGCAGACCAAGGCGGATTTCGAAGCCTCGATCGCTCTGTTCAGGGAAGCCATCGCGCTCGATCCGGCGCTTTCGATTGCACGCGCCTACCTCGCCACGATCCAGGTGCAGGGCGTGCAGTATGGATGGATCAAGAGCACGCACCAATTGTGGACCGAGGCGATGGAACTCGCGGGAAGCAGTGTGCGGCTTGATCCTCGTTCGTCGTTCGCGTTTTCAATACTGTCCTATGTGCACGCCATGCAGAGCCGGTACGAGGCTGCGCTGGATGCCGCCAGAAAGGCGGTTGAGTTGAACCCGTACGACATGGGTGCTCGCGGCGTCCTTGGGATATGTCACCTGGTTGTCGGCGAGCATCGGCAGGCGATCGAGCTATTTTCGATGGCCGCGCAGCGCGGCAACAGCGACCCCAGATATCAATGGGCGGCATTGAACGCATTCAGCCACTATCTGCTCGGACAATATGATGCTTCGCTGTCATGGGCGCGCGAAGCGCTGTATCTCAATCCGGATCATCTTCAGGTGCTCGCCGTGCGCACGGCTGCGCTCGCGCAATCCGGACGGGCCGAGGAAGCGGCCAAGGCGACGGAGGTTTTGCTGAGTAACTTTCCAGGGCTGACTGTTGAACGGCATCTGAGAAACTTCCCCTGGAAATCCCAGGCTGACATTGCCCATTATCGTGACGGGCTTTTGAAAGCCGGCATCCCCTTCGGCAAACTTACGCTCGTCGGGTCCGTCCCAAAACGCACGGCTTAGGCGGTTTCAACGCGCAGTGGACCCGTCAAGTCGTCAGCATGCATTGCGAAATGTCGTAATCACGCATGGTTCGCAAGGCCCCCTGATGTACTTTTAAATAACCATAAAGCTCAACCAAGCGTTTAAGATATTCTGCAAATCTGCCTTTTCGACTTCAAGTCACTGGAGGCAGGGATGTATCCGCGACGGTTTGCACGTGTGCGGCCCACAGGCAGAATTTCGGATGCGGGCAAACTGATCGTTGGCCCGAAAGCCCCTGTCATCGATTGCAGGGTTATTGACTATTCCCCTGGCGGTGCTTGCCTTGAAATATCGGGGCAAACCAAGGTGCCTAATCGATTTGAATTGCTTCACGGCGGTACCAAGAAGCGTTGCCGGGTTGTTTGGGTCGCCGGTCGACGTCTCGGGGTCGCATTCTAACCGGTTCTCCAGCGTTCGACGCTATTGGTTCATGGGTTGCGCCGCGCGGTCGCGGCGATGGCCGCTGCCGCCGTGCGGTTCTCGACGCCGAGCTTGGCATAGATCTGCTCCAGATGCTTGTCGACCGTCCGCGGGCTTAGCCCCAAAATCTGCGCGATATCGCGGTTGGTCTTGCCCTTGGAAAGCCAGGCCAGCACCTCGCCCTCGCGCGTGGTCAGTCCGAGTTCGCTGGAAAATTCAGCCGGCAAGCCGGCGCCGGCATCCTTGGCCAGCCGCAGCAAGAATTCGTTCGGACCGGCCTTGCCCATGTAATGCAGCCGCAGTTGCGGATTGTCGGGAAATGATGCCATCGCCGGTGTCTTGGGACCGCCACCGCCTTTTTGCGCCTGGTCGAGCCATAGCTGCAGGGCATCCGGCAGCACGAGTTCGTCGCTTGTGGGCGTGCCGAGATGGTCAGACAATAACCTTTGCGCCTGCGGCGTCGCCCACATGATCTTGCCCTGCCGGCTGACCGCGAGCAGAAATCGTCCGGATACGTCCAGCGCCGCGCGTGCGCTTTGCGTCAGCCGTGCGTTGGCGAGGTGAACTCTGATCCGCGCCAGCATTTCCTCGATCACGATCGGCTTGGTGACGTAGTCGACGCCGCCGGCCTCCAGCCCGCGCACGATGTGCTCGGTTTCGGCAAGCCCGGTCATGAAGATCACGGGCACATTGCTCAAGCCCGCCTCGCGCTTGAGGCGGCGGCAGGTTTCAAAGCCGTCCATACCCGGCATCACGGCATCGAGCAGGACGATGTCGGGCGTGATCTGGTCCACGATCCGCATCGCGGCCGCGCCGTCCATCGCGACCATCACCGTCATGCCGGCGCCGTCGAGCGCGTCGGTGAGCAGCCGCAAGGTCTCCGGCGAATCATCGACGACCAGCGCCACATCACGCTTTTTGGCTTCAGTGGTCATAGGCGTGCAGTGTCT
>VAZV01000036.1 GCA_005884765.1 Alphaproteobacteria bacterium | reverse complement strand
TTGTAGACGCCGGTGATGGATTTGATTTCGGCGCGGTGGCGCCCGAACACCTTTTCCAGGGCATCCGAAATCTCGCCGACGGTGGCCTTGGCGCGCGCGGCGTCGATCGCAAGCGCCAGCAGGTTGCCGTTGCCTTCGCCGGCGCTGCGGGTCAGCGCCGCCAGCGCGTCGTCGACGTCCCTTTGGTTGCGCTCTTGCCTGAGCCGTTTGAGTTTGTCGATCTGGAGCCGCCGCACATTGGAATTGTCGACCTTGAGGACATCAATTGGTGCCTCATCGACCGGCTTGTATTTGTTGACGCCGATCACCGCCTGCTTGCCGGCGTCGATCCTGGCCTGGGTCTTGGCGGAGGCTTCCTCGATCCGCAGCTTCGGCACGCCGGCCTCGATCGCCTTCGCCATGCCGCCGAGCTGTTCGACCTCCTGGATGTGGCCCCAGGCCTTGGCTGCGAGATCGCGGGTCAGCCGCTCAACGTAGTACGACCCGCCCCAGGGATCGATGATGCGGTTGGTACCGCTTTCCTGCTGCAGGAACAATTGCGTGTTGCGCGCGATGCGGGCGGAGAAGTCGGTCGGCAGCGCCAACGCCTCGTCAAGCGCGTTGGTGTGCAGCGACTGGGTGTGGCCTTGGGTCGCCGCCATCGCCTCGATAGTGGTGCGCATCACGTTGTTGAAGACGTCCTGCGCCGTGAGCGACCACCCCGAGGTCTGGCAATGCGTGCGCAAGGAGAGCGAGCGCGGATCTTTCGGGTTAAACGGCCTCAACAGCTTGGCCCAGAGCAGCCGCGCCGCGCGCATCTTGGCTACTTCCATGAAGAAGTTCATGCCGATCGCCCAGAAGAACGACAGCCTCGGCGCGAAGCGGTCGACGTCGAGGCCTGCGGCAAGCCCGGCGCGAAGATATTCGACGCCGTCGGCGAGCGTGTAGGCGAGCTCGAGGTCCTGCGTCGCGCCCGCTTCCTGCATGTGATAGCCGGAGATCGAGATCGAGTTGTATTTCGGCATTCTCGAGGAGGTGTAGGCGAAAATGTCGGAGATGATCCGCATCGAGGGCGCCGGCGGATAGATATAGGTGTTGCGCACCATGAACTCTTTCAGAATGTCGTTCTGAATGGTACCCGACAGTTTTTCCGGCGACACGCCCTGTTCCTCGGCCGCCGCAACGAACAGCGCCAGGATCGGCAGCACCGCGCCGTTCATCGTCATCGACACGCTCATCTGGTCGAGCGGAATGCCCGCAAACAGCGTCCGCATGTCGTAGATCGAGTCGATGGCAACTCCGGCCATGCCGACGTCGCCGGAGACGCGCGGGTGATCGGAATCGTAGCCGCGGTGGGTGGCGAGATCGAACGCGACCGAAAGTCCCTTTTGCCCGGCTGCGAGGTTGCGGCGGTAGAAGGCGTTGGAATCTTCCGCCGTGGAGAACCCTGCGTATTGCCGGATGGTCCAGGGCTGGTTGACATACATGGTCGGGTAGGGGCCGCGCAGGTAGGGCGCGATACCTGGCCAAGTCTCGAGGAAATCGATGCCGTCGAGGTCGCTCTCGCTATAGCTGGATTTTACCGGGATGCCTTCGGGCGTCAGCCAGGGTTCGGCACTGCCGGCGGGCCCGGCGCTGGCGACCTTTTCGAAAGCGATGTCGGCAAAGCTCGGTATGCGGCTCATGGTTGTCACATGGTATAGCCCGCCTGCCCGGGTCGCCACCTCAATTGTGGTCCGGGTGCTGATGGCTGACGATGCCGTTAAGCTTTTCCGCTCCGTAATTTTGCAGCGTGGTCTGGCTCGGCAGATTGGCGATGCCCACCACCCAGCCGAGCCGGGATTCGGTTCCATATTGCCGGGTGGGAATCACGTGGTCCGGCCGGTCGAACGTGCCGGTCATGATCTCGATCCGGGGGCCGTCGATGCGGCGGAAGCTCAATGGCGTGCCGCAGGCGGGGCAAAAATCGCGTTCGGCGATCGAGGAGGATTTGAACGCCGCCGGCTTGCCGCGGGTCCAGGCGAAATCCCTCTTGTCAATGTCGGCAAAGGAGGCGAACGGCGCACCCGAGGCCTTCTGGCACATCCGGCAATGGCAGATGCTCACCTTCACCGGCGGAGCCGTTACAGCAAAGCGAATGGCACCGCATTGGCAGCCACCGGTCAAAACGGATTTCGCCTCCGATGCCATGTTTCACTCCATCCGCCGATAGGCTCCCTGCAGCACGGCCAGCGCATCAATGCCCGCAAAAATGAACTCATCGACACGGGCAGCGCGCAGAACGGCTTCCAGCGCGCCCGGGCGGCCTGCCAGATAGATATGTTTCGCGCCGGCATTTTGCAGGGCCTGTGCGGCTACTTCCGCCTGCCGGGCATAGACCCTGTCCTGGGAACACAAGCATGCCAGGTCGGCGCCGGACGCCTTGAAGGCGGCGGCGAGGGTAGCGAAGTCCTTCACCTCTCCCATCGGGAGTGGTTGCCCCCCGGCCGGCGTCGGGCTCTCGCCAAAGGGGAGAGGTAAGGGGGTGGGTGGAAAGTCGATCGCTTCTATCCCGCCGGTTTCGAAAAAGCTTCTTGCGAAAGTCGCGCGCGCAGTGAAGTCGGCGGCGGTGCCGAGGTTGGCAAGGAAGACCCTCGGCCGTTGTCCCTTGGACTTCAGGATTTCATCCGAGCGATCGCGCAAAGCTTCGAACGGCGCCGCAAGCCGCATCGCCGGTAACGCGTCGAACTGGATGGCTTCGCTTAACGGCACCGATACGACCGGCTTCACATCTTCCACTGTGGCCGGAGCCTCGTGCAGGATCGGGAATTCACTGGCGCCGGTCAGGACGTCCTTGCGCTTGGCAATATCGGCTTCGCGCACCTTTCGTGTCGCCGCGACCTTACCCTGGATCAGGCCTTGCTCGAGGCCTGCAAAGGCGCCACCGGCCTTTTCGATCTCCTGAAACAGCGACCAAGCCGCTTCGCAAAGCTGCCCCGTCAGCGCCTCGATGCCGCCGGAGCCGGCCGCGGGATCGGACACCTTGTCGAGGTTGGATTCTTGCAAAAGCACCAGCTGCGTGTTGCGCGCGACGCGCCGCGCGAATCCATCGGGCAATCCCAGCGCCAGCGTATGCGGCAGCACGGTGATGGCGTTGGCGCCGCCAAGTCCGGCGACGAATGTCGCCATGGTCGCGCGCAGCATATTCACATAAGCGTCCCGCTGGGTCAGCATCCGCCAGGCGGTTTCAGCCGCGACGAAGACCGGCTTGGGCGTAAGGCCGCAGGCCTGTTCGACGCACGCCCACAACTGCCGGATGCTACGGAATTTCGCCATGGTCAGGAACTGGTCGGCATCGGCGCTGAGCCGGAACGAGACTGCCGATCGCGCCGGATCGAGTGCGATACCGCCGGCTTCGAGCGCGCGCAAATAACTAACGGCGAGCGCAAGCGCAAACGCCAGCTCCTGCGCCTCCGAGCCGCCGGCGTCGTGGATCGGGCGGCCGTCGGCGAGCGCGAACGGGCCCTTGAAGCCGCGGCTCATGAGCTCGCCGATCATCTTAGCAAACGGCTTCTCCATCTCCGGCCATGCCACAGCCGTGCTGCCGCGCACGGCCATGGTCGACAGCGCCTGATAGTTGAAGCGGATGTCGACCTTTGCGGGATCGACCCCTCTGGCTTCGATGAGACCGGCGAGGTTAACACCAGCGTTCTCGCGGCCGAGCACGGGATTGAGCGCGATCGCAATCCCGGCATCGAACAAGACACCATCGAACACCCGCTTGAGTTTCTCCGGCGTGGCATCGGCGATGCCGAACCCACGGGCGCCAGGCCCGCCGGCGAATTCAAGCTCGAGCCCGCTCGCGCCGTTTTCGAGCTCGTGCAGCGCTTGGGCGTTGGCCTTGGCGGCATCCGGGTGATCGATCCGTTGCATGGTCTGCCACGGCGTCGCCGCGGCCCGGCCTGGTATCGGGCTCGCACCTTTGGCGTGCGGATAGATCGGCTCGATCTCAAGTCCGTCATAGGTCTTGCCGACCAGTTTCTCGAACGGCGCGCCCTTCAGCACGCCGTCGACCAGTTTGCGCCAGTCGTCATAGGTCGCAGGCGGAAAATCCGCAGCCAGCCGCAGGTCGTCGGTTGTGGTCGTCATTCCAGGCTCTTATTCCAAGGCTCTCGCTGTTATTCCAACGCTCTTGCTGTTATTCCTCTTGCTGCCTTGGGCCGGAAATTGCCACGGGCCGAGGGCCAAGCCAAACGGTTGTTTTGCGATCTGGTGCCGGTTAACCAACGTCCGGGAGCCGCTCAATACCGTCGGTCGAAACGTGCGCCAGTGCTGACTTGACATTTCGTCCAGCGATGACGCGATCCGGCGCGATCTCCATCAGCGGCACGAGGACGAAAGCGCGCTCAAAAAGCCCGGGGTGAGGCAGCGTCAATTCAGGCTTGTTGATCGATACATCGTCATAGGCGATCAGATCGAGGTCGAGGGTGCGGGGACCCCAGCGCCGTTCGTGCACGCGGTCGCGGCCGAACTTGTTCTCGATCTTGTGCAGGGTGAACAATAGCGCATGCGGATCGAGGTTGGTCTCGATCTCGATGCAGGCATTGATGAAGCGCGCCTGCTGTTCGTCGCCCCAGGGCGGCGTGGCATAGTCGGACGAGCGTGCCAGCAGCGCCGCCTGCGCCATGCCGCAGATATTGGCGATCGCCTTCGTAAATGTCGCGCGAACGTCGCCGACATTGCCGCCAAGCGCGATCAGAACGCTAGCCATTCGACGGCGGATGCC
>VAZV01000035.1 GCA_005884765.1 Alphaproteobacteria bacterium | reverse complement strand
ACGATCGGTGCAACCCGGCGGTCCAGTCTCGCACGAGGGCCGCCAACCGGAGAGAGCTTGCTGTGGAACGAGCGGCAAAAAAAGAGGCGGTCGAACAGCTCAACGTGGTCTTCAAGACCACGAGCGTTGCGATCGTTGCTCATTATTCCGGCCTCACCGTGGCCCAGATGCAGAAGCTGCGCATGCAGATGAAGCAAGCGGGCGCGTCGGTGAAGGTCTCGAAGAACCGTCTCGCCAAAATCGCTCTTGAAGGCACTGACGTCGCCTCCATCGGTTCCCTTTTGAAGGGGCCGACCGTGATCGCAACTTCCAACGATCCGGTCGCGGCGCCAAAGGTTGCCGTCGAATTCGCCAAGACGAACGAGCAGTTCGTCATCCTCGGCGGCTCGATGGGCAAAACCGTGCTGAATGTCGACAGCGTGAAGGCCCTGGCCTCCCTGCCGTCGCTCGACGAACTGCGCAGCAAGATTGTCGGCCTCATCGTGGCGCCGGCGACCAAGCTCGCACAGCTCTCCAACGCGCCTGCGGCAAAGCTCGCGCGCGTCATTCAGGCTCATGCCTCAAAGAGCGAAGCGGCCTGACGTCCTTCGCAAAACTGAAAACCTGGTTCGAACCAATACGCTTAAGGAAACAGATCAATGGCTGACTTACAGAAAATCGTCGACGACCTTTCGAGCCTGACCGTGCTCGAAGCTGCGGAGCTCGCAAAGCTCCTGGAAGAGAAGTGGGGCGTCTCGGCTGCGGCTGCGGTCGCGGTGGCCGGTCCCGCGGGTGGCGGCGCCGCCGCCGCTCCGGTCGAGGAGAAGACCGAGTTCACCGTCGTTCTCGCCGCTGCCGGCGACAAGAAGATCGAGGTCATCAAGGAAGTCCGCGCCATCACCGGCCTCGGCCTCAAGGAAGCGAAGGACCTCGTCGAGGGCGCGCCGAAGCCTGTCAAGGAAAGCGTCAACAAGGACGAGGCCGACAAGATCAAGGCCCAGCTCGAGAAGGCTGGCGCGAAGGTTGAGCTCAAGTAAGCGCAGCTTGCTCGAGCGAAATCCCGGGCGAGCGCAGTGGCCGGGGCCTTCGCCGCGCCGAAGGGGCTTCGGCCCCGCAGGCGGGTCAAGCCCGGCCATGACGGAGGATGAGGGGCGAAGGTTCGCTCCGCACGAGAATGCAAAAGACGTGCGACGGGACCGCCCTGCCGCATGTTGAACACAAAAATGTGTGGGGATTCGTGGGCTTGCCCCTCGAATCTCCATGATTGCCATCCCATATCGGGACGGCAGCACGAAAGCACGGCTTGAGGTGGGGAACCGCGGGTATCCTTTCGCAAGCCGTTGGGAGATAAGCAATTTCGGGCTTTTGCAGTCCGTGAAGATGATGGTTGTGACGGGCGGGTGCGAATCATGCGCCCCGCGCGTCGTTTTGCGTTTTGAAGGTCTGAAGAACAGATTCGGGATTTAACCCCTGAAATCAGGCTTGGGGCTCTCAAGATGGATCGGAATTCAACCCGGGGGCGACACCAGTCGTGCCCCGGAAGGTTCGCCCATCAAGGGCGACGATAACGAGAGGCCACGATGGCGCAGCAGACATTCACCGGTCGCAAACGCGTTCGCAAGTTCTTCGGACACATCAAGGAAGTCGCCGACATGCCGAACCTCATCGAGGTTCAGAAGGCGTCCTATGACCAGTTCCTGATGGTCGATGAGCCCCCGGGCGGCCGGCTGGACGAGGGCTTGCAGGCGGTGTTCCGCTCGGTGTTCCCGATCTCGGATTTCTCCGGCACCTCGATGCTGGAATTCGTCCGCTATGAATTCGAGCCGCCGAAATACGACGTCGACGAGTGCCGCCAGCGCGGCATGACCTATGCTGCGCCACTGAAGGTGACGCTGCGCCTGATCGTGTTCGATATCGATGAGGAGACCGGCGCCAAGTCGGTCAAGGATATCAAGGAGCAGGACGTTTACATGGGCGATATCCCGCTCATGACCATGAACGGTACCTTCGTCGTCAACGGCACCGAGCGCGTCATCGTCTCGCAGATGCATCGTTCGCCCGGCGTGTTCTTCGACCACGACAAGGGCAAGACCCATTCGTCCGGCAAGCTGTTGTTTGCCGCGCGCGTCATTCCCTATCGCGGTTCCTGGCTCGACATCGAATTCGACGCCAAGGACATTGTGTTCGCGCGCATCGACCGCCGCCGCAAGATTCCGGTGACCTCGCTGATGTTCGCGCTCGGTCTCGACGGCGAGCAGATCCTCTCCACGTTCTACAAGAAGATCAGCTACAAACGCGCCAAGGATGGTTGGCGCGTGCCGTTCGACGCCACCCGTTTCCGCGGCTACTCCACAATCAACGACCTGATCGATGCCGATTCGGGGAAGGTCGTGCTCGAGGCCGGCAAGAAGCTCACCGTGCGCGGCGCGCGCCAGCTCCAGGAGAAGGGCCTGAAGGCGCTGCGCCTGTCGGATGAGGAATTGGTCGGCAATTACCTCGCCGAAGACCTCGTCAATGCGAAGACCGGCGAAATCTACGCCGAAGCCGGCGAGGAAATCACCGACAAGCTTCTGAAGGTGCTGAACGAGCAGGGCTACAAGGAATTGCCGTTGCTCGACATCGACCACGTCAACGTCGGCGCCTATATCCGCAACACGTTGCACGCCGACAAGAACATGACGCGTGAAGATGCGCTGTTCGACATCTACCGCGTGATGCGTCCCGGTGAGCCGCCGACCATCGATTCGGCCCAGGCCATGTTCCAGTCGCTGTTCTTCGACCCCGAGCGTTACGACCTGTCCGCAGTCGGCCGCGTCAAGATGAACATGCGCCTCGAGCTCGATGCGCCCGATACCCATCGCACGCTGCGCAAGGAAGACATCCTCTCCGTCATCAAGACGCTGGTCGATTTGCGCGACGGCAAGGGCGAGATCGACGACATCGATCACCTCGGCAACCGCCGCGTGCGCTCGGTCGGCGAGCTGATGGAAAACCAGTACCGCATCGGCTTGTTGCGCATGGAGCGCGCCATCAAGGAGCGCATGTCGAGCGTCGATATCGACACCGTGATGCCGCAGGACCTGATCAACGCCAAGCCGGCGGCCGCCGCAGTGCGCGAATTCTTCGGCTCCTCGCAGCTCTCGCAGTTCATGGACCAGACCAACCCGTTGTCGGAGATCACCCATAAGCGTCGCCTGTCGGCGCTTGGCCCGGGCGGTCTGACCCGCGAGCGCGCCGGCTTCGAGGTGCGCGACGTGCACCCGACGCATTACGGCCGCATCTGCCCGATCGAGACGCCGGAAGGCCCGAACATCGGCCTGATCAACTCGCTTGCGACCTTTGCACGCGTCAACAAATACGGCTTCGTCGAAACGCCCTATCGCAAGGTCAAGGACGGCCGCGTCACCGACGAGGTGGTCTATCTCTCCGCAATGGAGGAGGGACGTTACTCGGTCGCTCAGGCCAATGTGTCGATTGATAACCGTGGCCGCTTCACCGACGACCTCGTGGTCTGCCGCTCGAGCGGTACGCGCGACGTGGTGCCGCTTCCGCCCGACAGGGTCGACTATATGGACGTGTCGCCGAAGCAGCTGGTTTCGGTAGCCGCGGCGCTGATTCCGTTCCTCGAGAACGACGACGCCAACCGCGCGCTGATGGGCTCCAACATGCAGCGTCAGGCCGTGCCTTTGGTGCGCGCCGAAGCGCCGTTTGTCGGCACTGGCATGGAAGGCGTGGTTGCCCGCGACTCAGGTGCTGCGATCGCGGCGCGCCGGTCGGGCGTGATCGACCAGATCGACGCCACCCGTATCGTTATCCGCGCCACCGAAGATCTCGATCCCACCAAGTCGGGCGTCGATATCTACCGCCTGATGAAGTACCAGCGCTCCAACCAGTCGACCTGCATCAACCAGCGTCCGCTGGTGAAGGTTGGCGATATCGTCAAGAAGGGCGACATCATTGCCGACGGTCCCTCGACCGATCTCGGCGAGCTCGCGCTCGGCCGCAACGTGCTGGTCGCGTTCATGCCGTGGAACGGCTACAACTTCGAAGACTCGATCCTGCTCTCCGAGCGGATCGTCAAGGACGACGTCTTCACCTCGATCCACATCGAGGAGTTCGAGGTGATGGCTCGCGACACCAAGTTGGGCCCGGAGGAAATCACCCGCGACATTCCGAACGTTTCGGAAGAAGCGCTGAAAAACCTCGACGAGGCCGGCATCGTCTATATCGGCGCGGAAGTCCGCGCCGGCGACATCCTGGTCGGCAAGATCACGCCAAAGGGCGAAAGCCCGATGACGCCGGAAGAGAAGCTGCTGCGCGCGATCTTCGGCGAAAAGGCCTCCGACGTCCGCGACACCTCGCTGCGGGTGCCTCCGGGCGTGCAGGGCACGATCGTGGAAGTGCGGGTCTTCAACCGTCACGGCGTCGACAAGGACGAGCGTGCGCTGGCGATCGAACGGGAAGAGATCGAGCGTCTCGCCAAGGACCGCGACGACGAGCAGGCGATTTTGGACCGCAACGTCTATAACCGCCTGGCTGAGCTGTTGGAGAACCGCCAGGGCATCGCCGGCCCGAAGGGCTTCAAGAAGGACACCAAGATCACGCGCGCCGTGCTCGATGAGCATCCGCGCTCGCAATGGTGGATGTTTGCTTCGCCCAACGACAAGCTGATGGCCGAAATCGAGGCGATGCGGAAACAGTACGACGAGTCGAAGAAGGGGCTCGAACAGCGCTTCCTCGACAAGGTCGAGAAGCTGCAGCGTGGCGACGAATTGCCGCCCGGCGTGATGAAGATGGTCAAGGTCTTCGTTGCGGTGAAGCGTAAGATCCAGCCCGGCGACAAGATGGCCGGCCGTCACGGCAACAAGGGCGTGGTGTCCAAGATCGTTCCGGTCGAGGACATGCCGTTCCTTGAGGACGGCACCCATGCCGACA
>VAZV01000233.1 GCA_005884765.1 Alphaproteobacteria bacterium | reverse complement strand
ATAGTCCATGTGATAGGCGTGCTCGTACATGTCGAGCACCAGCACCGGCCGGCCGCCGGCCAGCGTCGTGGTGTGGTCGGCCGCCCATTGATTGACGAGGCGTTTGTCGCGCGGCGAGTAGGACAGGATCACCCAGCCGGAGCCGCCGCCTTCCGCCTTGCCCATCGCGGCAAATTCCGAGTGCCAGCGATCGAGGCTGCCGAAATCGCGGGCTATAGCCTCCGCCAGCGCGCCGCTCGGAGCCGCACCACTGCCGAGCCCATCGAAATAGATCTCATGCAGGATCATCGAATTGGCAGCTACCAACTCTTCACGCTTCAAGCCGTTGATCATGAAATTCGGCGCCTTGGCGAAATCAAGCTCCGCCAATTGCACGCCGATCGCGTTGAGGCGCTTGACGGCGCCAACGTAGTTATTTTCATAGTGGCTCACGAGAACCTTTTCCGAGATGCCCTTGATCGACTTGGGATCAAGCGACAGCGGTTTTGCTTGATAAGGCATCGTTTTGACTCCGCTTGGTTGGCTGCTTTGGGCGAATGCAGGGCTCGCTGCCAGCGTTGCCGTTGATGCAGCGGCGGCAACTATTCCCGCTCCCTGAATAAAGCTTCGGCGCTCGGTTGTGATCGTCATGGGATCCTCCTTGTGTTGACAGCCCCGAAAGATGAACGCGGCAGACGGCTGGCTCATTGCGGACTCATGGCAACGGCGCGATCTCGATCCGGTCAAATCGCGTGACGCTGTCGCCCTTGGTCCACAGTGCGATGCGGCCCGCCTGCGAAAGCGTTTTATCGAACGCGGTGAATACCCAACTCCCGTCGAGTGAGACGACGAATTCGTCGTCCTCAGCCCGAACCGTCAGCGTATGCCAACTGTGCGAAGCTATATCCGCATCGACGCCCACGATCTCCTCGGACGCGCCGTTGCTCACGCGCGAGAAGAGAACCCGATCCCTCATCGCATCCACCTGGATGAGATAGTAGTCTTGCAGGCTGCTCAGCCGCATCGCGACCCCGCCACCCTGATCCGACTTGCCGCCGACTGCATTGAGGCGAAGGCTGATCTGCGCGTTCTTGAGTGGTACAGACTCGTAGATTGCGAGCGGAAAACCTTCCCCGGCCGTCGGTGCGCCCGATTGTTCGATCGCAAGGCCGGCTGCAGCGGTGGCGTCACTAACTGTCGCCCAATGCCCCTGCGACAGATCGAATCCACCCAGCGCCGCTCCAGTGCTCTTCGTTGCGAAGTCGAGGCTGGTTGCGGCGTAAAGGCCGGTTGCGCCCAATTCCAGGCACGTGGCACACGCAGCAACCAGCAGCACCCGAGAAATGCTTGGACGTCTCGATGTCGAGTAGCTTCGCTGCGGCATCATCAAGCTCCGACGGCGCGCGCGGGCCAATTATGCGTCTCGGCTTGCAGAGAGCGGCACCACGTGAACAGCGCGTCGTACATGACCATGCCGTGCTTGAGCATTTCATGGTCATCCGGGAAGTTGGCCGAGAGGCCGAGGGAGATCGCAAACAGGCCACCGCATTGAGGGCTTAGATCGTGCCGCGAGGTGTCGGCGCCCCGGACGATCGTCGCCAGATGATCGAGCGCCGCGTCATTAATGTCGTAGATGCGCAGGATGGTATCGAACGAGCAGCGCTCACCCTCGTGCGTGAATTCCACCCCATCGATGTCGTAGGGCGTTCCACCCGTCTGGAGCGCAACGGCAACAACCTGGTCCTTCGGAACGTAGATGAATTCTGCACGGGGATCGATGAAGCGACGGATCAGCCACGGGCAGGCAATTCGGTCGATCTTCGGGCGTTCCCGCGTCACCCACTTGCTGGGACTGGCGCCGATGTTGCGGCGCGTCGGCAGTCCCTGCTCGATCCAATTGCCGAGGCCGCCTTCCAGAAAATTCGCCTCCACTCCCATCAGGCGCAATGCGGCGGCGACGCCTTGGCTGACGTCGCGTCCGTGGCTGCAGTAGGTGACGACCTGGCGCCCGCTCGGCAACTCCGTTCGCCACTGTTCGACGGCGTCCGGCGAGCGGTGAAACGCGTCGGCCACGAGCCTCTCGGCGCCAGCAAAGTCGGCGTCCCGCCGCACATCGACAATAATCGGCGCCGCTTCGGAGCCGAGCTGTGCATAAAGGATATCTGGGGGAATCGAGCGGTTACGATCGTCCATGCGCAATCTCCTCGACTAGTCGAGTGATGCGCAGAGCTTGGACGCGAACCGTCTAACGGGGAGTCTGCATTTCCCCGTAGCGGTTTTTAGTGAGTCCCCGGTTCGGACGCAAGAGGGAACAATCGTCCGGTACGGCGCGTCACAAACTCGTGCGGATTCTGGATTGGACCGCGGATTTAGAGCGGCTTGCGCTGCCGGAGGCCTATCGTCCAGGGAACAAAGCCGGTCGCCTTGCCAAGCGACCCGTTCACCGCTGGTGCTGGCAGGTCAATCGGCCGAAGTCACCGTGTAGTCCGAGAAGTGCATGTAGCTGTCCGCTTTTGACCAAAGACCAATCCGACCGGACACGGCATAGGAAAGTGTGTGCTCCAGATAGAGCTTGCCATCGAGATAACCTTCAACCTTGGTGCCGGTTATCCGGACTTTGAGGTCATGCCATCGCTTGCTGGCGGTCGGCACATTCCGAACCCAGGCTACCGATGATCTTTTGCCTTTTTCGAATTTCCAGAGAACAAGATTGTTCTCGAGACAGTTCGCGCGAAGTGCCAGGTAGTCGCCATTCGGCTTCAGATTGAATAATATGCCGGCCCCCTGATCGATGCGGCCCGACAATCCCTCGAACCGCACCGTGATCTCACCGCCTCGAAAATCCTGCACGTCTTTGGCGACCGTGTAGGGGAAGTAGGCATAGGCCTGAACCCGATCGAGAAACTCGGCATAGCGCTCGCCGTAAAGCGCTCTCGCCTTGTCGGCGATGCCGGCGGAGGATTGCCCCTCTTTCCATTGCCTGCCGTCCACGGCCAGGACGTTTTTCCCGCCTTCGCTTTCGATCCGCCAAACGCCAACGACGGCTACAAGTGACTTTGGATCCGCACCAACTGTCTCACTGGAAAAGTCGATCTTTGTCGGCTGCTGCGCAGCGGCGGGTAATACCAACAGCGCGAGCCCAAGAGCCGAGCCAGTAACGGCTCTGATGCTTTTACTGATGTTCATGACTATTCCTCCTTTTGGAGCTTACGGTAGTCTATTGGGAGACGGCGGCTCCACCACCAACCGAGCGCGATACAGAGCGGAAGCCCACCAAAAAACCAGAGAAGAGCGACCTCTCCACGGATAACCAGCGGATAGCCCGGATAGTCACCTCCCGGGGCTGGTGCAGGGCGACTGACGCCCGCAAGACCGTACAACAGGGGGAGAATCTCGCGAGGACTGGTCGAGCGGCTGATGTCTGATCGACCGTCGTAGTTGTATTCGACCTCGCCATAGCGATCATCGCCGGCATTGGTCCCGACACTTTGCCGTCCGCCCGCTAGACCGACGGAAATATTCGGCAGCACCCGTTCCAGTTTCGCGAGCACGTTGCGCTGCAGATCAGCATATCGGGGGTCTTCGGGCGCCAAATGCACCCTCACGACCAGCGGCCCCGCCAATGATGCGAGCACGCGCTGGTCGGCCACTGGAAACGAATTGCGCTGATCCTCGGTGACATCGATCGAGAACCTGATCTGGGTCGCCAAGCCAAGAACGATCGCCACCGCAAGGACGCACGCTATTGAGTAAACGAGCTTATTGCGGACATGAACGCCCGGCGGCAGCCAAACGGTCGCGAGCGCCGCGAAACCGCACGCGGCCGTACCAATTCCCGCGACGAGACCAAGTGACAACTGACCCTGCTCGAAGGTATGCAACACCTGGGTCAGCGACAGATTTGCGACCAATTCGAGAAGGCCGGGATGACCGGCTACGGTAAAATCCAGCACCCACGAGCCGATCGTGAACGCAAGCGTAACGATAGCCGCCGTCGCCGCACTTTCGGAAACCGACGCAGCAAACAATGCGATGGCTCCGACAAGCAAACCATAGAGCAGGTGTCCAAAAAGAAGGTTCAACGTTTCCGGAGCGGACAAGTGCCCACCAAACAGTCGCCAAATAACCAGCGCCGAAAATGCGGGGATGCTTGAAAACACCCCGGCTGCAAGAACCGCCGCCAGCTTCGCTGCAATCAAGGTAGAAGAGCGATAAGGCATCTGGACGAGAAGACGCAGTGCTCCCGATTCCTTCTCCAGGCCAAGCGCGCGAATTGCGACAAAAGGAAATAAGAGCGTGACGGCGACGTAGGAAGCCCCAAGCGTGGGCACCAAAATGCCGTCCAATGGCGACAGACTGCTCGCAAGGACCGGCGATTGCAGTCCGGCCGCGCTCGCCTCGCCATATAGCGAAACAGCCTGGAAGAAGCTGTAGCCGACCAGAGGACACGTCAGGACCAGCATCGTCCACAACGCCCGGCCGCCGAGGATCTCCCATAGCTCCTTGACGAGTAGCGGCCGTAGTGGAGCCTTTGGAATCTGGAACGTCTCAGGTGAGGGCAAGAAACATATCCTCCAGGCTTCCACTCGTGAGGCCTGTTCGTTCGCGAAGATCATTCAGCGTTCCCGCGCCGCGAACATGGCCATCGGCAAGAAGAATGAAGCGGTCGCAGACTCGCTCAGCGTCCAACAATTGGTGGATTGCAAGGGCAAGCGTCCGGCCCTTGGAGACCTCTTCGCGCAGCACGCCGACGATCTCGCTAGTCTGCCGAAGATCGAAACCATCGAACGGCTCGTCCATGAGAAGCAGCGGGTGCGGCGTTAGCAGTCCTAGCGCCAAGATCAGCCTTCGGCCGTAGCCCTTCGACAGCGAATTTACGCGCTTGTTAAGAACCGGCGTCAAACTTACTGCTTCAATTGTACGCGTAACCTCGTCGGCCGGTCTTCGATAGACATCGGCAAAGAACGACAAAACCCGAGTGACCACTTGGTCTTGATAAGGCCGCACGCCATCGGGCAGGTAGAAGATGGCTTCTCGTCGGCGCGACGGCGGCAACGGTCTGCCGAGCCATTGAACATCGCTGGATTCTGCAGGGACAATGCCCGCGAGGACCTCAAGCAGGGTTGTCTTGCCGGCGCCGTTCGGACCGATGATGCCGATGATCTCGCCTGCCTGGATGCCGAACGCGACGTCCGCGAGCACCACTTCATCAGCATATTGCTTGTTGATCGAATCCACTCGAAGCAGAACTTGATCGTCTGCTTGTCCGGAGGCGCGCGCACTCTCAGCCGGAAGCTGCGTATTTCGTTGGATTGGGGGACCTGGAGGGACCAATTGGAAAGCTCGATCCATGCGCAATTTCCTCGACACAACGAGTATTGCGCAGAACTTGGACGGCGAGCGTCTGATGGGGTGCCTGCATTACCCCAACCGACAGATATTCCCTGATCGGTTCGACTGCAAGGACCGAGGCTCCACCATGAGACATGATCATTGACCAGACCAAGACTTCTCCGTCGCGGCTCCTTGGCGCCGCTGATTTCATGAGAATTGGTGCCGAGGATAGCCACTCGCTCTTCGGTAGCCGCGTGGCGGTATTGGCTCCCGGGGAATTTACCCTCATGCGCGGGGTTCACCCTCGAATGCGAAACACGAACAAACATGCGTGACCGAAAGTCGCCAATTCAGGAGGAAGATGTGGAACTCATCCGCCGTGAATTGCTTCACCTCTCCGGAATCGTTGTAACAGCCCCGTTGATGTCGAAGATCGCGTGGGCACAGGGCCAGGCAGGGCCGCAGCTGATCCAGATCCTGCGAAAAGATTTGGAGGGCCAAGGCCAGGCGGTCCAGGAGACCGTCGTCAGTGTTGTCGACTTCGGGCCCAGCACTGCCGCTCCATGGCACATGCATCCAGGTGCGCAAGAACTACTGCATGTGATCGAGGGAAGCCTCGTCGTGGAAATCGAAGGAGCGGGGAAGGCGTCGTTGAAGGCCGGCGAAGCGGGGATAATTACAGCCGATCTCGTCCACGTCGCGCGCAATGAGAGTATCAGCACAATGGCTAAGGCGCTGGTGGTGCACAGCAGAGCTGCCAAAGACAAGCCGCTAATGGTCGTTGTGAACAAGTGACAGAACGCCAGCGTCTGTTGGCCCTTCTTCACAAAAAAGCGATTCGAGGCGTAGCGGGCGGGGACTATCCCGTCCTTCCCATCGGACCGCGGGTGGCAGAAATCGTCGGTATTGGGAAACGAGTGGTTGGTCGTCGGCACGAGAAACCTTACCTTAGCATCGGCGCCATTCTCACAGTCAAACGGAATCCCGCTATGATCGCTCGATTTCTGGCCGTGGTGTTGTCAATCTACGCTCTTGCGGGTGCCGCTGAAACGCGCGCGGAGGAATCGCTCGTAACTCACAAATCCTTGGCTCCCAAGGTTGCCTTGGAACTTGCCCAAGCCGCGCTCGCTGACTGTCAGCAACGCGGCTATCAGGTCGCGGTCGCGGTTGTCGATCGCGCCGGCGTGATTCAGGTGGTACTACGTGATCGCTACGCTGGTCCTCACACGCCTCCAACTGCTTCCGGCAAAGCCTGGACCGCGGCGACTTTCCGCAACAGCACGAGTAGCCTGTTTGCCATCAGTCAGCCCGGCATGATGCAGGCGGGCATTCGCAACCTTCCGGGCGCTGTGATTATCGCTGGGGGCTGATCGTCGAGTCAGGCGGTTTGCTGGTCGGTGCGGTTGGAGTGTCGGGTGCGCCGGGAGGCGATGCCGATGAAACCTGCGCCAAGGCAGGTATAGAAGCCGTTCAAGGCAAGCTCGATTTTTGACAACCAAGGCAAATTGCAAAATCAAGCCGTCCTCAATGGTCTATTCTTGTACCGGCGCCATCATTGCAGGCTTTTCGAGCAAGACGTTGCCTCTCACGTCGCGATCGGCGTCGGCATGGTCAGGAACGCCCGGGTCACGTGCCAGAACAGCTGGCGGTTGATGGCGAGCGTAACCGAGTGTGCGGTTCCCGGCAGGATCACGAACTGGCGATCGCCGTTCGGGAGCTGATTGTAAAAATCCTCAAGGTCGGCAACGGTGGCGATCCCGTCATATTCGCCGCGCACCAGCAGTACCGGCGCCAGCACCTTTTCGGGATGCACCACCGGCAGATTGGCGGTCATGTCGAGGTAGGTGCCAGTCGGGATCTGGTCGCCGAACTGCATTTCGACGTCCGCCAGCGCCTCGATGGCCGCAACGTCGCTGGTGCCGGGCTTGTCGCGGGTGGCGATCGATCGGATCATATCGCGGTCGCGTTTGCGCATGTTGTGCGAGCGATAATAGTCGAGCTGCTCGGCGCGCTTGGTCAGGGTCGGTGAGCCCTCGCCCTTGTAGGTGAAGGCTGCGAACACCAATCGATCAATGCGCTCGGGCGCCACCATGGCATAGGCGCCGGCGCGCAGCGCGCCGGAGGACTCGCCGAGGAAATGGAATTTTTCGCGCCCGGTTTCTTGCGCGACGACTTTAACCGCCGCCTTCAGATCCTCGACACCGCTGGCGATGTCTGAATTGCCCGAGGTGCGCCCCGACTTGCCGTAGTTCTCGTGATCCATGGTCCAGCAATCGAAGCCGTTGCGGGCGAATTCGTTCATGACGGAATATTCGCCTTTGCCCGGCACGTTGAGGTCGAACGCCCGCGAGGTGACGGACGAGCCGTGCACGAAGAACAAAACCGGCCGCGGCGCTTCGCCCTTCTTCGGGGCCCCTACCCGCTTGCGAAACATCCACAACGGCACGTCGCCCTTCTTGGCCCAGTATTCGCGGCTCCAGATATCACCGCCCTCCATTGCCGCTTTTGCCGGCAGCCGATCTGCGAGCGCTCCCGCGATCAGGCCGAGGCCGGCGCCCTTGATGATGGCGCGACGCGCCAGCGGATTCCCGGATGGAGTCACGGTGCTTGGAGTCATGCGGTTTCCCTCGGCGTTTTCGTTAGTTTTCGACCGATAAATAAAATTTAGCAGCAGTCGCGGAGGTTTGAAAGCTAGTGTGCACCGCACATTCCACGATGTCGGATGGAGTGGGCTGACATGCAAGAGAAGCGGGTCTAGTCTCACGAGGTCCGAACCGGAAAAAATTCCGGCAGCCAGGGAGAAATAGCCGTGAGCAGCAATCTGACAGAGGAAGAACTTGCCGCGCTGATGCCGTCCGAACTTTGTCAATACCGGACGCCGATCCCGACCCAGATCGTCGCAAGCGATGAATTCTATCCCGATCCGCAGAACGAGCGGCAGCGCGAGGTCGAGGCACGGCTGTTGGCGATGGCCGATGATCTCGGCGGCAAGCAGGGGCTCAATCGTCGCCGGTTCTTCCAGACCGCGGCGGGAATGGCCGCTTCCTTCGTGGCAATGAACGAGGTCTACGGGCCGCTGTTTGATGTGACAAAAGCCGAAGCCGCGACGCCCGCGATGGCGCAGGAGCGCGCCAGCGCCCTCAAAGACCAGTTCATCATGGACATGCACACGCATTTCCTGCGCGACGATAGCCGCATCACCACCTTCCTCGACATGCGCAAGGCGGTCGGCAAGGCCGGCTGGAACAAGGAGCTCAGCGACCACGAGCAGACCATCGATGATCTGAAGTTCAACAACTACAAAAAAGAGATGTTCCTGGACTCTGACACCAAGATCGCGCTGATCTCTTCCGCCCCTTCCGACATCGAGCAGGATTGGTTCCTGACCAATGAGCAGATGGCGGACGCGCGCAAGAAGATCAACGACGAGGCCGGCTCGCGACGGGTGTTCTGTCACATGATCTTCACGCCGGGGCAACCGGGCTGGCTCGATAAGCTCGACGCCGGCCTCGCACTCAAGCCGCAATCCTGCAAGGGCTACACCATCGGCGACAACACCCACAAGGACATCAGCCGTTATCCCTGGCGGCTTGACGACGAGAAGGTCGCCTACAAGGGCTATGAGAAGATGGTGAAGGCGGGCATCAAGAATGTCTGCGTGCACAAGGGACTGTTTCCGCCGGGTATAGAAAAGCAGTATCCCAATCTGCGCGGCTTTGCCGACGTCGCGGATGTCGGCCAGGCGGCAAAAGACTGGCCGCAGCTCAATTTCGTGATCTACCACTCCGCTTACCGCCATGTCGGCGGCGATCCGAAGGTAGCGCTGGCCGAATTCAATCGCACCGGGCGGATCGCCTGGACCAGCGATCTTGCCGACATTCCCGCGCAATATGGTGTCAGCAATGTCTATGGCGACGTCGGGCAATTGTTCGCGACCACGCTGGTGGCGGAGCCCAATGTCTGCGCAGCGCTGATGGGCACGCTGGTCAAGGGGCTCGGCGTCGACCACGTCTGCTGGGGCACCGATGCGTTGTGGACCGGCGCACCGCAATGGCAGATTGAGGGCCTGCGGCGGCTGGAAATCCCCGAGGAGATGCAGAAAAAATTCGGCTTCGCGCCGCTGGGCCCCGCCGACGGTCCGGTCAAGACCGCGATCTTCGGCGACAACAACGCGCGGCTCTACAACGTCCAGCCGAAGAAGGCGATGCTCGAGCTCAAGGGCGATCGCTTTGCGATGATGAAGGCTGCGTATCAGAAGGCTGGAGCGGAGCCGTCCAACATGCGCTACGGCTATGTGGTGCCGAACGGGCCGATCGATCATAGCGTGTTCGCATAACGCCAACCCCGTCCCCCGGGGGCTCGCGCGCACCGCCGGGGACGATCAGAATTTGATCCAGCTCAAAGCGCGCTCGGCACGGCTAGATTCTTCTTCGCTAGTCACGGAGAAGACCAATAACGCTCGATCGCGTTATGGTCGCCATCGCCGTTACGATGATGTTTGCAACCCTGGCCATTGTATTGGCACGGGTTGACCGGCAGACCCGCAGCCAATAACGGTGCAGACGCGCAGCCTGCCGCCGCAGTCACTTTTGCTCCGCAGGATCGCGGTGCATCGGGTCGACCCACAGCACGGTCTCCGGCTTCTCCACCGGCTCGATGTCGAGATTGATGGCAACCGCCTGGCCATCGCTGCGTACGAGCACGCATTCCAGCACCTCGTCGCGGCTGGCGTTGATCTCCTGATGGGGCACATAGGGTGGAACGAAGATGAAATCGCCGGGGCCGGCTTCGGCGGCAAATTGCAGATGCTCGCCCCAGCGCATCCGCGCCCTCCCCTTCACCACATAGATGATGCTTTCGAGATGGCCGTGGTGATGCGCGCCGGTCTTGGCATCGGGCTTGATGGTTACGGTACCGGCCCAAAGTTTTTGCGCGCCAGCCCGGGCAAAATTGATCGCTGCCTTGCGGTCCATGCCGGGCGTCGACGGCACATTGGGATCGAGCTGATCGCCGGGAATGACGCGGACGCCATCGTGCTTCCAGCGCTGCATCTCGTCGTCATCGTGCGCGTGATGCGAATGGGTGTGATCGTGGTGACCTGTCATGGAGCAGCTTTCGGTGGTGGTTTTCTTAAAGCCGCGCTGCCGAGCACATCAGGATTAACCACATTGATCGGCGTGCCGGCGGCGTAGGCGACAATCTGATCAAAAATATCAGTGAACTGGATTTCGTATTCGTCGCGCGAAAACATAGCCGATATGCGGTGTGCAGACCACGTTGTCCATCCGCAGCAGCGGATCGTTGATATCGCGCAGCGGTTCCTTCTCATAGACGTCGACCGCCGCCATGCCGGGCCGCCCGGCGCGCAGCGCGTTCACCAGCGCGTTCGGCTCGATCAAGGCCGCGCGGCTGGTATTGACCAACAGCGACGACGGTTTCATGCGCGCGAGATCGTCCGCCTTGACGATGCCGCGTGTCGCATCGACCAGGCGCATATGCAGCGACAGCACGTCGCAGGTCTCGAAAAATTCAGCCTTGCTGGCCGCGGTCTCGTAGCCATCGGCGCGCGCCTTGGCCAGCGCCCTCTCGCGCGCCCATATCACGACCTTCATGCCGAACGCCCTGCCGTAGCCGGCGACGACGGCGCCGATCCGGCCATAGCCATAGATGCCGAGCGTCTTGCCGCGCAGGGTGTGGCCGACGCCGATCTGCCATTGACCGGCCTTCAGTGCCGCCATCTGCTGCGGGATCGCGCGCATCGCCGCCAGGATTAGGCCCCAGGTGAATTCAGCAGTGGCATAGGACGGCGTGTCCGCATGCTGGCTCGAAGAGACGATGATGCCGAGCCGGGTGCAGGTATCGATATCGATGTGCGGATAGACGCTGCGCTGGCTGATCAGCCTCAGTTTTGGCAGCCGTTCCAGCTGCGGCGTGCGGATTTGCGTCCGCTCGCGGATCAGCACCAGCGCTTCGGTGTCGCGCAGGCGCTCCGCCAACGCATCGACATCCTGAACGTGATCGTTCCAGATCGTGACGTCATGCCCCGCAAGCTTACCAAAACATTCCAGCGTGCGCAGCGTGTCGAAATAATCGTCGAGGATGGAAACCTTCATGACGTCCCCTCCTCGCGGCTTGAGCTACTTGCTCTACCTAATTAGCGCCTACTTCACCGCCAATAGTTCGACATCGAACATCAGCGTCGCGTTCGGCGGAATTACGCCGCCGGCGCCGCGCGCGCCGTAACCCAGCGTGGGTGGGATGATCAGCGTGCGCTTGCCGCCGACCTTCATGGAGGCAACGCCTTCGTCCCAGCCGGCGATCACTCGGTGCTGCCCGATCGGAAATTCGAACGGTTCGTTGCGATCGACGGAAGAGTCGAATTTCTTGCCCTTCTGGCCGTTCTCGTAAAGCCAGCCGGTATAATGCATCACACAGGTCTGGCCGGGTTTCGGCGACGCGCCGGTGCCGTCCTTGGTGTCTATGATCTGCAATCCCGAAGCTGTGGTCATGGGTTTTCCTGCCGGCTGCGCGGCTGCTGGGGTGGATACATTCGCGGATGCTGTGGCTGCCATTGCAATCACAATGGCCAAGAGAACAGAGATTTTTGCGCGCTGAAGACATCGCATCCGAGACACCTTTCCCTTGAAAAGAGGAAGGGTGTTTAGCGCAACAGGACGGACGTTGCTACCCCGCGACCTTGCTACCTGTTAAACTTCCAGATTCTCCAGCCGCACCGGCAATTTGCGGATGCGCTGGCCGGTGGCGTGGAAGATCGCGTTGCAGACCGCGGCATTGGTGCCGACATTGGCGAGTTCGCCCAGCCCCTTGACGCCGGCCGGATTGATATGATCGTCCTGTTCCGACAGCATGATCACCTCGACGTCTTGCACATCAGCATTTACCGGCAGCAGATAGTCGGCGAGATTGTCATTGACGTAGCGCCCATAGCGCGGGTCGAGCTCGGTCGCCTCCAACAGCGCCGAGGACATGCCCCAGATCAGCCCGCCCATCAGCTGGCTGCGCGCGGTCCGCGGGTTCATGATGTGGCCCGCGGCGAAGGCGCCGACCAGTCGAGGGATGCGGATTTCGTGGGTCCACTTGTCAATCCGGACTTCGACGAATTCGGCGCCGAAGGCATAGGCGATCTTGTCGCTCATCGCGCTGCCGCCGACGATCCGCACCTGCCCCTGTTGCATTGCGCGGAAGGAATCCTTCGGCGCATCTTCGGGCTTCCACTCGCCATATTCCTCGACCACGCTGACGCCGAGCGCGTCGAATGCCTTCTCGCGGTCGAGCGGACGGCCGCTGTTGGCGGACTCGGCGACAGGGGTCTGGCCCATACCGACCGTCTCTTTGGCCTTATCGATCACGCTTTCATTTGGCATCAACGCCCTGAACAGGCGCTGCCTGATCTGGTCGCAGACCATCATCACCGCCGAGCAGGTGCTGGCGGTCGAGTTGGAGCCGCCGGCGACCGGCGCGGGCGGCAGATCGCTGTCGCCGATGTGAACCGAGACGTTCTCAAAGGGCACGCCGAGCTTCTCGGCCGCAGCCTGGCCAATCACGGTATAGGCGCCGTTGCCGATTTCGTGTCCGGCAATCTCGACCCGGACGCGCCCGTCGCGCTGCAGGCGGACCCGCGCCGCAGCCGGCGCCATCTGCGTCGGATAACAGGTGGTGGCGCAGCCATAACCGACCAGCCAATCGCCGTCCGTCATCGATTTCGGCGCCGCCGATCGCTGCGACCATCCGAAGGCCCTGGCGCCTTCGTCGAAACAGGCCATCAGCGAGCGCGAGGTATAGGGCTTGCCGCCGATCGGCTCTTTCATGGTGTCATTGACGCGGCGCAGCTCGATCGGGTCCATGTTCAGCTTGACAGCCAACTCATCCATGGCGCTTTCGAGCGCGAACAGATACGGCACTTCCGGCGGCGAGCGCATGAAGCCCGGCGTGTTGCGGTCCGCGTGCACGATCGACACCAGGCTGTCGACATTCGGACAGGCATAGAGCCGGGTCGTGGTCTTGGTGCCGCCTACCACATACGCATCAGGCCGTGACGAAACTTCGGCGCCCTCGTGCCGAAGCGCGACGAGCTTGCCGTCGCGGTTGGCGCCAATCTGGATCTGGTGCCGGGTCTCGGCGCGATAGGTTGCAATGGTAAAGCCCTGGTCGCGGGTCGGGACCAGTTTGACCGGGCGGTTCAGGCGCCGCGCGAGGCTCGCCATGATGGCGGTGCGCGGTGTCGTCGAGCCCTTGGAGCCAAAGGCACCACCGACATAGTAATTGATCACCCGCACCTTGTCGGCATCGATGCCGAGTTGCGCGGCGACGCCATTCTTGAGGCCGTAGACATATTGGCTCGGCTCGTAGATCGTCAGATTGTCGCCGGTCCAGACGCAACTGGTGGCAAACAGCTCCATCGGGTTGTGGTGTTGCGTCGGCGTTTCATAGGAAGCGGTGATTTTGACCTCGGCCTCATCGAAGGCCTTCGCAAAATCGCCGACCTTCGGGTCTTCCTTGAACCGGGAGGCCTGTCCCTTGGCGGGGCCGGAGGTCGTTCCCGGCGAATCGAACGTTGTGCTCGGCGTGGCCGGCCGATAGTTCACCTTGACGCGATGGGCGGCTTCGCGCCCGGCCTCGAAGGTATCTGCCAGCACCACGGCGATGATCTGGCCGTCATGCGCGACGTCGGCGGATTTCAACGGCTGAACCGTGGTGGACATGTAGCCGCCTTCGCTGAAGAGCTTTACGTCCTTCAGCTTCTCCGCGTTTTCGTGCGTCACGATGTCGATCACGCCGCGGATGTTCCTGGCTTCCGTCAACTCGAAGCTGTCGATGCGGCCTTTGGCGATCGCACTGGTCACGAGGTAGGCATAGGCGGGATTGGCCAGCGGCATGTCCGCCGCATATTTGGCCATGCCGGTCACCTTGGCGACGGCGTCGTAGCGCGGAACGGGCTGGCCCATATTGGCTTTCGGCTCGGGAGCTGCAATCGACATGGTCAAATCTCCATCGTTGCCGCCTGGTGCAGCGCGCGAGCCACCACGCGCTTGCCGAGCGCGATTTTGAAGGCGTTGTGCCGTCGCCCCTGCGCACCTGCCAACGCCGCGTCTGCCACGCGCTGCGCCAGCGCCTCGTCGAATTTCTGTCCCTTGATCAGCGCTTCCGCCTCACGCGCCCGCCAGGGCACGGTGGCGAGGCCGCCGAGCGCAACGCGGGCATCGCTGATAACGCCGTCCTGCACGTCGAGCGCCACCGCCGCCGACGACAGCGCGAATTCATAGGACTGCCGGTCACGCGCTTTCAGATAGACCGAGCGTGGCCAGCGCCCGGAAACGGTGAAGGCGGAAATTAATTCGCCCGGGGCGAGCGTCGTCTCAATTTGCGGGGAATCGTCGGGCGGCTTGTGGAGTTGCGCGAACGGAATGTTGCGGACGCCCGATTTGCCGGTAATCTCCACCGTAGCATCGAGCGCAATCAGGGCTTGCGCGAAATCGCCGGGATAGGTGGCGATGCATTGCTCGGAAGTTCCGAGCACCGCGTGCATGCGGTTAAATCCGTCGAGCGCGGCGCAGCCGGAACCCGGATCGCGCTTGTTGCAGTTGGCGTAGCTGATGTCGCGAAAATAAGTGCATCGTGTGCGCTGCAGGACATTGCCGCCCAGCGTCGCCATGTTTCGAAGCTGCGGACTGGCGGCGAGCCGGAGCGAATCGGCAATCACCGGATAGTTGCGCTGGATTTCCGGATTGGCTGCGACGTCCGACATCCGCGCCAGCGCGCCGAGCCGCAAATTGCCGCCATCGAGATTGATCGCCGACCACGTGCTTGCGAGCGGATTGATGTCGACGACCGTGCGCGGCCGCATCACATCCAACTTCATCAGATCGATCAGCGTGGTGCCGCCGGCGAGCGGCTGCGCGGTCGCCTCGGTTGGCGGGTTGTTGTTCGCGACTGCCATGGCCAAAGCCTGGATGGCGGCGGAAGGGTCGGTGACCCGTTGATAGGTAAACGATCGCATGCGGCGCTAGCCTTTCAGGATTTCAGGCGCGGCCTGCTTCACGGCCGCAACAATGTTCGGATAGGCGGCGCAGCGGCAGATGTTGCCGCTCATGTATTCGCGAATGTCCGCTTCGCTGTTGGCGTGCCCCTCCTTCACGCAGGCAATCGCCGACATGATTTGCCCGGGCGTGCAGTAGCCGCATTGGAAGGCGTCCTGCTCGATGAAGGCCTGCTGCATCGGATGCAGCTTGTCGCCTTTGGCAAGGCCTTCGACGGTGGTGATGTCGCGGCCCTCGGCGGCGAGCGCGAGCGTCAGGCAGGATATCGCTCGCCGGTCATCGATGAGAACCGTGCAGGCGCCGCATTGGCCGTGATCGCAGCCCTTTTTGCTTCCAGTCAAGCCGATATGTTCGCGCAGCGCATCCAGCACGGTGGTGCGCGCATCGATCGTGAGCAGACGGCTGTCGCCATTGACGCGCAAGGTGACGTCGACCGGCAACGAAGGATCCGGCGCAGCCGCCGCGTTTGGCGCCGGCCCTGCCGCGCGCGCCGTCAGCGGGACGACCGCGCTTCCCGCAGCGCCCGCCAGGAACATTCGGCGGTCGAAACCGGATCGTGTGGTGGAATTGGTTTTGTCGGACATGAACGGCCTCCGCCGCTGGAGCGAGGCGGCGCAACCCCTTGCGCACCTCGCCGTCCTAACAACAGGGACGAGGCCTGGTTCCGATCCGATCGAGCTGACGCAGCGGCCGCGTCCTTTTCTGTTGTAAACTTTCGCTGATGGAACAGAGGAGCGCGGCCGGGTTCCTTCGCGCGACCTCGTCAATAGCCGAGCGCGCAGCCGTCCTTGCGCGGATCGGAGCCACCGGTCAGCGTGCCCTTTTCCCAATCGATCCAGATCGCCTGAGCGCCGCCGAGCGGCCCAATCACGCGCGTGGTCTTATGCCCAAGCTTTTGCAGGCCGGCGACGATATCGGCCGGCACGCTGTCCTCGAGTTGGTAGACGCCCTCGTAATGCAGGCCGCGCGGCATGTCGATCGCCTCCTGCACGTCGCAGCCGTAATCGAGCATATTGGTCAGCACGTGTACCTGACCGACCGGCTGATACTGACCGCCCATGACGCCGAACGGCATCACCGCGCGGCCCGCCTTCGTGACCAGCGACGGAATGATCGTATGCAGCGGGCGCTTGCCGGGAGCGATGCAGTTGGGATGACCGGGCTGGATGCGGAAACCGCCAGCGCGATTCTGCAAGAGGATGCCGGTCTTGTTGGAGACGATCGCCGAGCCGAAGGAGTGCGCGATCGAGTTGATGAACGAACAGACGTTGCGATGCTTGTCGACGACGCTGACGTATACGGTCGACGGATGCATCGGCGGCGCCACGTTGGGCAGATCGAGCAGGGCGTCCATCCGGATCCTGCCGACGTGCTCGTCGCCGAATTCCTTGGCCAGGATCCTGCCGACGTCGACCTCGACCTGACGGGGATCGCCGACATGCTCTTCGCGCATCATGTAAGCGATACGCGCCGCCTCGGCTTCGAGATGAAACCGCTCGACGCTGAGGGCCGGGAACTTCGTGAGATCGAAGCGCGACAGGATGTTGAGCATCACCAGCATGGTGATGCCGGGCCCGTTCGGCGGGCACTGCCAGACGTCGAAGCCTTTATACATCGTGCCGATCGGCGAGGTAATCTCGGTGCTGTGTGCGGCGAAGTCGTCCAGCGTATGCAATCCGCCGATGCCGCGCAGCGTCTCGACCATGTCCTCGGCGATGGCGCCGGTGTAGAACGCGTCGCGGCCATCCTTGGCGATCGCGCGCAGCGTCTTGCCGAGCTCCCGCTGGTGGATCACGTCGCCCGCGACCGCGGGCCTGCCGTGCGGCAGGAGATAGCGCTCGGTGTTGGTGCCCTTTTTCAACTTGTCGAACTGGTTCTTCCAGTCGAAAGCGATGCGCGGCGCCACCACGTAGCCCTCTTCCGCGGCCTTGATCGCAGGCTGCAGCAAGGTGTCGAGGCCGAACTTGCCGTGGTCGCGCAAAATCGTTTGCCAGGCATCGATCGCGCCGGGAATAGAGACCGCATGCGCCGAGGTCAGCGGGATCGCGTGGATGTCGCGCTCGAGATACCACGCCGCCTTGGCCGCCATTGGCGCGCGGCCTGAGCCATTATAGGCAGATATCTTGCCCTCGCCCTTGGGTTGGATCAGCGCGAAGCAATCGCCGCCGATCCCGGTCGATTGCGGCTCGATGACGCCGAGCAGCGCGCAGGCCGCGACCGCGGCGTCGGCGGCGGTGCCGCCCGCGCGCAGCACTTCGATCGCGGTCAGAGCTGCCAGCGGGTGCGACGTCGCCACCATGGCGTTCTCCGCATGGACCGTGGAGCGGCCGGCGAAATGGAAATTCCTCATGCCAAATTGCTCATTTGTCGTTGTTTTTGCTGAAGCGGAGCTACATGACACATTCATGCCGGGCAGGGCAATGGCTGGCATGCCAGAGAGAGCCGTCGCGGCGCACCCCCGTGTCATTGGTAGTTTCCTCTTCCCCCATCTGCCTGATAAACCCTCGCCATGCCCCTCAAAGTCGCCGCCTTCTATCAATTCGCCGCACTGCCGGATTTTCGCGCCTTGCGCGAGCCGCTGCGCGCGCTCTGCGCGCGTCTTTCGTTGAAGGGCAGCGTGCTGTTGGCCCATGAGGGCATCAACGGCACGCTGGCCGGACAAGCTGATGCCATTGATGCGCTGGTCGAGGAATTGCAGCGCGGCGTCCTGTTCGGCGGCAGGCTCGACCATCTCGAGCTGAAATTCTCGTGGGCCGCCGTGATGCCGTTTGAACGGCTGAAAGTCCGGCTCAAGAAGGAGATCGTCACCCTTGGCGATGCCGCGGCCGATCCGATCCGGCACGTCGGGATCTATGTGGAGCCGACCCAATGGAACACGCTGATCGCAGCCCCGGATACGCTCGTGATCGACACCCGTAATTCGTTCGAAGTGGCGATGGGCACATTCGAAGGCGCACTCGATCCCGGCATCAAGCGCTTTGGGCAATTCAAGGAGTTTGCCGCGCAAACACTGGATCCGGTGAAGCACCGGAAGATCGCGATGTTCTGCACCGGCGGCATCCGCTGCGAGAAGGCCAGCGCGCTGCTTTTGGCGCGCGGCTTTGCCGAGGTCTATCATCTCAAGGGCGGCATCCTCAAATACCTCGAAGAAATGCCGGCAGCCGAAAGCCGCTGGCGCGGTGAATGTTTCGTGTTCGACGCGCGCGTCGCGCTTGGTCACGCCTTATGCGAACGCCCAATGGAACGACCATCCCATGAGTGAGGTGCAGGAACTCAGCGATCGCATCGATGCGCTTGAAGCCCGACTGACGTTTCAGGACGTCACCATCGAAACCCTCAACCAGACCATCACCGCGCAGTGGCATAAGATCGATGCGCTTACCCGCCAGCTCGCCAATCTGAACGATCGCCTGCGAGAGGCCGAAGCCAACGCACCGGGGCCGGCCAACGAGCCGCCGCCGCATTATTGAAGGTTCACAGTCTCGTTGAATTCCCGGTTGACGTCAGCGATTGCGACCTAGCGGAACACCGCCTTGACCTTGCGCCAAAGCGTTTCGCCCTCCCGCTCGCCAGCGCGCTTGGAGGGTGCACCCTTGCGGCGGTCGTGCCTGGTCGGCGACGGCTGGGCGGCGCTTGCGGGATCGGACGCCGGAAAACTGTCGATCAGGCCGGCCTCCAACCTTGCGTGCATTTCGGCATCGGCCAAGGCCGCCGCGCGGGGATCGTCGGCATGCTTGTCGGGCGCGGAAGGGTTGAATTTCCCAGCCGTCTTCTTCGCGGCCGATTTCTTCTCAGCGAGCTTCCTCTCAGCCATTTTTCTCAACCATATGGGCTCCTCCTTCACTGATAACGCGACGGATTCCGGAGAGTTCCCTATCTTGCCTTGGACTTGACCGCACCGGCATGTAACAGGAGGTGAAGCCCGCCCGAATTGCAGGAAGTTCGATTGACCCGGAAATCCGTCGCCAAGCCATTTCTCGAAGTGCTCGCCGGCCATCGGCAGAAGGTGCCCCCGATCTGGATGATGCGGCAGGCCGGCCGTTATCTGCCGGAGTACCGCGACGTGCGGGCGAAAGCCGGCGGCTTTCTCGATGTGTGCTTCAAGCCGGAACTCGCCGCCGAAGTCACGCTGCAGCCGATCCGCCGCTTCGATTTCGATGCCGCGATCATCTTCTCCGATATTCTCGTCATCCCTTATGCGCTCGGCCGCGCGGTCCGCTTCGAGATCGGCGAAGGCCCGCGGCTCGATCCCTTGAATACACCGGACAAGGTCGCCTCCCTCGCAGCCGAGGCCGACTTCACCAAACTCGAACCGGTCTATGAGGCGCTGCGCTGCGTGCGTCGCGAGCTCGATCCCGGGATTGCGCTGATCGGTTTCTGCGGCGCGCCGTGGACGGTCGCGACCTACATGGTCGCAGGCCAAGGCACGCCGGATCAGGCGCCGGCGCGGATGATGGCCTACTCCCACCCGGAGGCGTTCGCCAAGATCATCGACACGTTGATCGAAAACTCGATTCGATATCTGCTCGGCCAATTGCAGGCCGGCGCCGATGCATTGCAGATTTTCGATACTTGGGCCGGCGTGCTGCCGCCACGGGAATTTGCGCGCTGGTCGATCGAGCCGACCCGGCGGATCGTCGAAGGCGTGCGCGAAAAAATTCCGCACGCAAGGATCATCGGGTTTCCCCGCGGCGCCGGCGCGCTGCTGCCATCTTATGTCGATACGACCGGCGTCGACGCGGTCAGCATTGACTGGGCAGCGGAGCCGTCTTTGATCCGCGAGCGGGTCCAAACCAAAGTGGCTGTGCAAGGCAATCTCGATCCGCTGGCGCTGATCGCAGGCGGCGCGGCACTCGATCGCGCCATCGATGACGTGCTGGCGAATTATGCGAGCGGCCGGCTGATTTTCAATCTCGGCCACGGCATCCTGCCGGAAACCCCGATCGCCCATGTCGAGCGGATGCTCAAGCGCGTGCGGGAGTATCGGGGCTAGCGGATAGCGGTCGCTAAGGTCCGTAGGTCCGTAGGGCGGATCGTGATCCGCCGTGTTGATCGCCACGATGGCGGATCATGATCCGCCCTACGCGCTGCCGATCCGATGACCGACGGGTCATGCGGACCAGAAGGTTGCACGCTGGAATCGTGCCGGTACGCCATTCTCGCTGCGATGGAGCATGTCACGACGAGCCGGCCCCGCCCGCCACGATCCTCTCATTCAGTTTCTGATCTACGACGTCGACCGTACCGTCGATCTCGGCATTGGGCATGCCAACCTGATGCGAGATCAATTTCACCAGCAGGTCGACCCGCTCGATGAAAGGCGCTCCAGCGGATACCGCGCGGGCCGCCGATGAGGGTTTGAGGAGGCTTTCTGCTGCTTTGGCATATTTCTCGAAAGGAACCTGATCCTTTGCCTCGGCGCCGAGACGCCGGGCGATGGCGTCGACATGCTCATAGATCGACTGCGAGAGTTCCAGATCATCGTGCACCGCGTCGCGGATCGACTGCGGCTCATGGCGCGTGATGCAGCGGTAATTTCCGGTCAACAGCATCGACCATTTGGCCAGAGGGACGAACAGCGAATCGAATACTTTGAGTTTCACTGGAACGTCGCGGCCATCCAACGTCACCGCGTCGATGTCGGCTTCCAGCTCCCGAAGCAGTTCGTTATGTTGCGCATCCGCAAATGTCGCCGCCTTGAAGTTTGTCGGCAAGCCGACGTGAAGCACGTTCGCCGCCTCTTCCGGCGGACGGAACGCTTGCGGATCAGGCGAGCAGAGCGTCACCAGGCCCGGCGTGAAGCGTTCCCATACCTGGGCATTGGTATAAGCCTCCTCCAGATCCATGTCCGCCAGCTCCGGGATCCGTTTGAGATAGGGCAAGGGCGGCATATTCATGATTGAAAGACAAGGCAGTCTCGCCTCGGCGATTTTGACCATCAGGACCCGGATCGTATGATTGGCGTATTGTGGCTCCTGCATGGCAAGACCAACCAGGTCATAACGGGAAACGTCGATGTCACCGGGCGTAACCGCGTCCAAGGTCCCAGGCAGGTCGCGTGAGGAGATCGCCCGGTGCATCGCTTCGTCGCGCAGCTTGATACGAACTTCGGTACCGTCGCGATTGATGAGTTCTGCCGTCTTCTTCCGACAAACCAGAGTCACGTTGTGACCCGCCATCACCAGCTTTGTCCCCAACAAAGAGCCGTACGAGGCTCCAAGGATCAGAATGTTGCGCGCCATGCTCTCTCTTTCACTGACTCTGCTACAATTTTCTCAAACGCCCCCAACCCGAACCAGACCGAGATTTCCGATGGTGATCCGCGTGGGCGAAACGGCGGATCATGATCCGCCCTACGAGCTGACGACGCGTTCGAAGAAGTGTAGCCAAGTTCGACGAGTGCCACAAAATCTATCGTTTCCGCAAGGAACATATCGACGTTTCCAATACTTCATGCGCCTGGAGGCTAAGGTTTCGGAATGCGACTGAAGCGACAATTGGCCGATCTTCTCGAATATACACTTGACGCGCGCGTGGTAAGGCGCGGGACTTTGCCAACGCTAGTCGAACAAGAACACCTCACGCGCTTTTTCGAGCATTTTGAAATTGACTGCGTATTTGACGTTGGTGCGAACGCTGGTCAATACGCCGACATGATCCGCACGCGATGCGGCTATAAGGGACCCGTCATTTCTTTCGAGCCGGTCCCGGACTTGGCAAACAGCCTGAGAAAGAGAGCTAACCCGACTTGGTTTATTGAGCAGACGGTCCTCAACGAGATTGCTGGACCCGTGGATTTCAACGTCGCAGCAGACAGTCAATTCAGCTCCATGAACCGGCCCGCCGGCCACAAGCCGTTTGAACAGCCTTCAGCAACGGTTCAAACGATCAAGATCCCAGCCTCCACGCTCGCAGATCAGTTCGACAAGTACCTGAAACTCATCGGGTTCAAACGACCATTCCTGAAAATGGACACTCAGGGCAGCGACCTTGCTGTCGCACGAAGCGCGGGAAATCGCCTGCAGAGATTTGTTGGCATTCAAAGCGAGCTGTCATTTGATCCGATTTACAAGGGCATACCGACGGCCATGGAGGCGCTGAACTTCTATCAGTCCAATGGATTTGCTTTAAGCGCGTTTGTCCCGAACAATACCGGGCATTTCCCGCACCTCTTCGAAATCGACTGCATCCTTTATCGTGTTTGCCCGCCTTCACCTCATGGCTCCATTGTGTAGGAGCGTCCTGGTTCGAGTACGTAGATGGTCAGAAAGCGGAGTGGCCGCTCCGAGTCACAATTGCGAAAGAGGGTGTGTGGAATATCGGCCCGATCCTGCAAGGTCTCGCCAGCTCGATACTGTCGCGGATCATCGCAGCCATAGGCGGACTCGGCAACGCCCTCGACGATGTAGACCGCTCCCCCAACGGGATGCCGGTGAAGCGGGGCTACGCCACCGGGCGGATAGGTCACCTCAACCACGACAAGCTCCCGGTTACCGCCGGGCAATGGAAGACGTTCGAGAACCTTGCGGGTGACACCCGCAAAGCCGGCTTGTTGGGCGCTGACGGGTCCGTCGATTCGTTCACCCATGGGATACCCTTCTCTTATTGAGGTTGAATCGTAGTGCGCTCCACCGACGCTGCTTGCGATCGCCAACGAAGTGATCGAATAACCGTCTTGGGCCTATTCCGCGGCCGCGTGCGCCGGCGCCGCGGCGAGCCGCATCGCCAGGCTGACCACGATCAGCACTATGAAATTCACCGCCAGCGCGACGATGCCGATGTTGAGATCCTGGACCTGCGCCGGCAGCCACGGCAGTGTGTGGAAATTCGCGCCAGTCAGGCTGACGGCGGCGACTGTGGCGACGCCGGCGATGATGCCAGCCGCGGCGCCCTCGCGCGTGGCGATATTGCGGTGCGCGAGACTGAGCACCAGCGAGGGAAACAGCTGGGTCACCAGGCTGTAGCCCATGAGCAGAAGGGCCACGATGGTCTCGCCGCCCTTCAGAGTGAAGAACACCGCAACCACCGCCACTAACGGCACCAGGAGCTTCGCGAGCCGTGATACCTGCCGATCGTCGGCCGAGGGGTCGACGGCGCGGTAGAGATTGTTCGCGATCAAGGTCGCGGCGGTGATCAGGATCATCGAGCCTGGCACCAGCGCGGTGAGCACGCCGGTCGCGCCTATCGCGCCGACGAACCAGGGATCGAACGTCTTCACTGACAGCTTGAATAGCGCGAGGTCGATGTCCGGTCCGGTGAGCCCGGGAACCTGCAGCGTGGCCGCGAAGCCGACGAAAAACACGAATAGCAGGATCAGCTGATAAAGCGGCAGCACGATCGCGTTCTTGCGGATCACCGTGGCGCTCTTGGCGGTGTAGATCGAGCCGAAAGTGTGCGGCCACATGTAGAAGCCCAGCGCAGTGAGCAGCACGGTCGAGGAGAACCACCACAGGCTCTCGCCGTGCGGCGGCAGCACGGTGAAGCCGGGCTTGGCCTGGTCGATCGCCGCGAACATCGATCCCCCGCCGTAATAATGAAAAGGCAGATAGATGCCGAGGAAGATCACAATGGCGAGGATCAAGATGTCCTTGGCGACCGAGCTACAGGCCGAGCCGTGCACGCCCGACACCATCACGTAGGCGGCGACGACGACGGCGCCGATCCAGATCGCGAGGGTGGAGGAGATCGCGCCGTAGCCTGCGATTTCGACGATGATGCCGAGCCCCTTGAACTGGAGCACGAGGTAGGGGATCAGCGCCGCGATGTCGACGAGCGCGACGATGACGCCGAGCGTCGCACTGTCGTATTTGCGCACGAAGAAGTCCGACTGCGAGTAGAGCCGGTTCTCCTTGGCATAGCGCCAGATCGGCGGAAGCATGAAATAGGAGAGCACATAGGCGAGCGTGCCGTAGCAGAGAATGTAATAGGCCGGCGCGCCCTTGCCGTAAGCGAAGCCGCTGCCGCCGAGGAAGGTGAAGGTGGTGTAGATCTCTCCGGCGAGCAACAGGAACACGAAGATCGCGCCGAAGCCGCGTCCGCCCACCGTCCACTGCTCGAGGTTCATATCCTTGCCGCGGCGGGCGAGAAAGCCAAGCGCGAGCGCCAGCAGCGCGGCGGCGGCAATGAAGGGCAGCGCGCCGTTCATGGCTCGCCCTCCCGGTTGGCGGGATCGGCCGCATAGATCACGGCCATGATAAGGGAGGTGAGCAGGATCCACGCCACGATCCAGGCGAGCAAGAACGGCAGGCCCAGGATAAGCGGGGCCGCCCGATTGACGAAGAACGGGCCGACGATGAGAGCGAGGAACGGGACGACGGCGAGCCAGCGGATGCTGCGCATGGACGAGGACCCTTGCTGTTGTGAAAACCTACCTCCGCCGCGCGCGAAGGTTCCGGTAGGCGGGTAAATTTTGGTGACAACGGAACAACTGCAAGCCTGTGCGACACGCAGCACCCTATGGCGCTTCCGGGTTCACGGTCCGCCTCAAATGCAAAGGCTGAGCAGCTTGATATGGCAGTCGCTGGATTTCGCTCGGCCGGAGGGAGCGGCATCACGTTTCACAGCAACAAGCGGCTCCCTGTCTCCCTTGATGTCTTTCTTGCCCTTGCCCGGCTTCGGCTCGTAATCGCCCGCGATCACCATGGCCCAGTAGGTGCGCTTGCCGCTTGCATCCTTGGCGCTCGCAATTCCGACGCGCGAGGCATTGTGCAACAGCAAGTTCCTGCGGTGCCCGGAGGAGTCGATCCACTGACCGAGCGTCTTGTCGAAACTCTCATAGCCATAGGCAATGTTCTCGGCGGCGCGCCCCGCACGCGCCGGCGCGATCCGCGTGGTGAACGAGCCGAGCACCTCATGACTTAGATTGTCCTTCGCCGCCATCGCTCGCGCCTGCTCCAGCGCGATTCGATCGAGGGTTGCATCGCGCACGACGCGGACCTCGCCATGCTTGAGGCGGTAGCTGGAGATCAGTTCGGCCGGCGCTTCGGCGGCCATCGCGGGCGCGGCCAGCAGCAGAAAGCCCGCGGTCACTCTGCCGATTGCACGAGGCGTCATCGTCCCCCAGGAGTCCATTGCTCACGAAGCCAGCACTATGCACGGCCGCTTCTCCATCGGCAATGTGGACGCTTCAAGGCACGGGGCTGCGCTTCACGCCATGGAGGGATCACGCCGGGCGGCTGCGCTCGATGATGTCGGCCGCGCCCTTGGCGAGCAGCTCCAGCGCGACGGCGCGGCCGAGTTCACGCGGGCGATCCGCAGGACCTGATCTGGATGCCTCGATGAACAGCGCACCGGCTTCGTCCAGGACCGAGGCGGTCAGCGACATCTCTCCGCCCTCGATGACGGCAAATCCCGCGATCGGCGAGTTGCAATGGCCATTGAGCACCCACAGCACCTCGCGCTCGGCATCGGCGCATCGATGCGCGGCTGGATCGTCGATCGACGCCAACCTCTCCCGGGTGTGCCAGTCCTGCGTGCCGCATTCCACCGCGACGATGCCCTGCCCCACCGCCGGCAGCATATCGCAAACCGGAAACTCA
>VAZV01000232.1 GCA_005884765.1 Alphaproteobacteria bacterium | reverse complement strand
AACAGCACCCAGCGATATGACCGGATCGCCTTCGTGGCGAGCGCAGGCGCGGAGGCGCAGGCGGCGCTGGCCCAGCTTGTGGGACTCTATGGCAATCACGATCCGGACACCGCCGACGTCCTGGTGGCGCTCGGCGGCGACGGGCTGATGCTGCAAACGCTGCATCGGCACATGCGCACCGGCAAGCCGATTTACGGCATGCATCGCGGCACGGTCGGGTTTCTGATGAACGAGTTCAGCGCGCACGACCTGCGTACGCGCCTGGTGGCGGCGAGGGAATCGCTGATCCATCCGCTGTTGATGCGCGCCACCGACGTGCATGGCGCCGTGCATCTGCATCATGCGATCAACGAGGTCGCGCTGTTTCGCGAGACCCATCAGGCGGCACGGTTGCGGATCCTGATCGACGAGCACGAGCGCATGCCGGAATTGATCGCCGACGGCATCCTGGTGGCCACGCCGGCCGGATCCACCGCCTACAATCTTTCGGCGCAGGGACCGATCCTGCCGATCAACGCCGCGCTGCTTGCGCTGACCCCGATCAGCGCGTTCCGCCCGCGGCGCTGGCGCGGCGCCCTGCTCCCCAACACGGCCTATGTCGTCATCGAGGTGCTCGAAGGCGACAAGCGGCCGGTCGCGGCGGTCGCCGACCACGACGAGGCGCGTGATGTCCGCCGAGTCGAGGTGCTCTCCGACAAGACCATCTCGATGCGGATGCTGTTCGACCCTGGCCACAGCCTGGAGGAGCGGATCCTGCGCGAGCAGTTCGGCTATTAGAGCTGGCCTTTCTTTGCCCGCTGCCGTGCTTCTTGAGCCCCTTCGCAACCCTTCGTTAACTGCCGCCGCGATATGGTTAACGCCGGTATACCTCTGGCCGGTCCATGTTCCGCATCGACTTCAACAAGCTTCGATTTCTTGTCTGCGACGACAACCCGCATATGCGCCGCATCCTGCGGACGCTGTTGCATTCGTTCGGCGCCCGCGAAGTCTATGAGGCCGAAGACGGCGCGACCGCGCTCGAAATGTACAGCCACTACGTCCCCGACATCGTCATCACCGACTGGTCGATGCCGATCTTCGACGGGCTCGAGCTCGCGCAGATGATCCGGCAGCCGGAATCCAAGGGCAATCCTTACGCGCCGATCATCATGCTCACCGGCCACTCCGAGAAGCGCCGCGTGACGGTGGCGCGCGACGCCGGCGTCACCGAATTCCTTGCCAAGCCGATCTCTGCCAAGGGGCTGTATCAGCGCATCCTCAACGTGGTCGCCAATCCGCGTCCGTTCATCAAGACCAAGATCTATTTCGGCCCCGACCGCCGCCGCAACACCAGCAACGCCTATATCGGCCCCGAGCGCCGGGTCGGTGGCGAGGCCGAAGTGATGCAGCAGCCGTCGCTGCTCGACAAGGCGCGTTCCTCCACCTAAAGCGGGAGTGAAAGAAGCTATCATGGCGAAAGACAAGCCTCCGGCGGCGCTCCAGATCAAGGCCTTTGCCGATCACCACGTCATCACGCAACCCAATCCGTTGCGCAAGGTGTTGCGCCGCGTTCCCGAATCCGATCTCGACGATCCGGTGGCGCGGGCGGAGAAGGCGCTCGCGGGCCTGTCGGGCGAATTCAAGAACTGGATGGCAATCGAGGCCGACCGTTTATCGGCCGCTCATGCCGCCATCCTGAGAGACGGCTTCACCGACGCGACGCGCGAAGAGCTGTTTCGCGCCGCCCACGACATCAAGGGCGATGCCGCCACGTTCGGCTATCCGTCGGCAAGCGCTGCCGCCGAAAGCCTATGCCGCATCATCGAGCACGCGCCCGATCTCGACGCGGTGCCGTCCAACCTGATCGCGCATCACATCAACGCCATCCAGGCGATCGTGCACGACAATACCAAGCTCGATACCGTCAGCATTGCGAACGAACTGAGCCAGCAGCTGCGGGGCGTCGCCGACGAATACCTGGCCTACGCCAACCGTGATCGGCCCGAACATCTCGAAGCGATCCTGGCTCCGAGCCTGGTGCCGGGAGAGTAAAGGATACCGTCATTCCGGGACACGCCGATAGGCATGGACCCGGAACCCCAAGTTGTTGCACGAGATTTTCCGGATACGCGTCACCGCGCGCCCCGGAATGACGATGTAAAAAACTGCGCCCGCTTTGCGCAGAACCGTTTCTCAAGCTGCGATCAGATCGTGCTGGACCGGCGCAACGGCCGCTTCCGCCGCGAGTTCGTCGCAGAACAGGCGGGCTTCTTCACGCGCTGACTCCGTCGCAAAGCGCCGAAGCAGGATCATCAGCGGCTCGGTCGCGCCGCGGTCGGTCTCGCAATGCGTCAGCACGCGCTCGACCATGCGGCGACGCAGTCTGACCGCCTCTCCGACGGTGCCGGCAAATCCGCCTTCATGGCAGGCTTCCAGCGCCACATGAAACGCCGCGAACGTCGATTCCGGCAGTCCCGCCCGCTTCAACAGCGCGTGCAGGCTGGCGCCGCTGCGATCATGCAGCAGTGCCGAGACGCGCCCCTTCGGCAGCCCGGATAGCTCAGCCAGCGCGGAATCGAACAATTCGAGATTGCCCGACAATAATGCGCGCAAGATCAGCCCCGCAGTGAGCTGGCCGGTGAGACGCAAATGCGCTACCAGGCCGCGCATGTCGTCGCCGCGCGAGCGCGCCGCGATATGCATGGTCGAGCGATCGCGCGCTTCGCTCGCGACCCGCCCTGCCCGGTCGGCGCTGAGCCAGTTCCTGGCGACCACGAACTGTGCCAGGGTGTCCGACAGCTTGGCGACCAGCGCCGCGCGCGTCGCGGCAGGCAGATCTTCCAATACCAGCATCGATTCCCGGATCGCGGCGAGATGGCCGTGACGCTCGACGATGCGGTCCCATGAAAACGGCGCCAGTTCCGCATAGGCATTTTCGATCAATTCGAGCGCGGCCGCAGCGGTGCCGACCTCGGCGATTGCCGCGCAGACGGAAGCCGGCAACCTGATGCGGCGGGCGATCGCGCATTGGGTCTCGCAATTGCCGGTCGCGACGATGTCGACGAGATCGGCATCGATCAGGAGCGGCGAATGTTCGAGCACGGGACGTGCGACCGACGGCTGGTCAAGCGAGAGCGCCTGTACGATCGCGGCCGGCGCGTCCGCGCTGCGCGCAAACACCTCGGCCATGGCCAGACGCACCAGCGGCGAAGCGTCGTCAAGCAGCATCAAGAGCGCACCCTCGGCGGCGGCGCGGTCGTCCGCGGAAAGATCCGATAGCAGCCAAGCGCGCGCCAGCGAACGCGTCGCCTCGGCCCGCTCGCCTGCCGGCGCGGTCTTTATCCAGTTAATGAACTGCCGAACGATCATGACCCTGCCGGCTTACGCACACCCGAAGAACGACACCTTGATGCCACTGCAATACAAAATAAACCACGACGCTTAACAAAGCGTTCACCATAAGGGGCTGGTTTTATTGACGTTTTGTTAAGGCTGCCAGGCTCGCCACAGCGACTAGCTGCTGAAGGTGCCGTTGCGGTCGCTGAAGAGATCGAGCGGCTGTGGCGCACCAACGTTTGGTGCGCTTGCCGCCGGGGTCGGCGACGAAGAATTGCCCCACAGCGCGCGCACCGTGGATGACACCGGCTGCGCGTTTCCGTCGGCCTGGAATAGCGAACGGAACACCGGTGCGCTCGGCAGCGAAGTGCCGGTTGCCGCCGATGCGGACACCACCGTGACCGGCGTGACTGTGTGGACGTCTGGAAATGTCGAAAGATAGGCAGCGTGGTCGATCGCAGCCGGCGCGGCCGAGACGTTGCTTGCGACCGCGACACTCGGGTTACCCCCGTACATGGCGAGCGCCGTCTGCGTCGCCGGCGAATTCGCGGCACTGGCGTAGCGCGAGGTCAGGTTCGCATAGACTTCGTAGACACTGCGGGCGCGTCCGTCGCGCTCGTAGAAGATCGAGCGGTTCGCAGCCGCGGCGTTCGGAAACAAGCGCGCGGCGGAGGCTTGCGGATTGTCCTCGGCATTTGCAATCAACTTGGCGGCGCCGCCGACACCCATGAAGTGCGCCATATAGAGTTCGCTGTCGGTCGGGCGGCGGCCGATCATGCCGGTCAGCTGGAAACTGTTGGATTGGGTCAGGACGGCTGCCATCGCAGACGCTGCGTCGGGATCGTCGCGCAGCTTCATGATCGCCTTGCGCGCGGCCGGATCGCTGACCGAATAACTGCCCGAGGCGGATTTGGTGATGGCGTCGGCGTAGCCGCCGTAGCCGAGCTGCGCGCCGGCCTCCTTCACCGTTCCGAGCCAGGTCTGGTCGATGAACTGATAGAGCCCGCGCGCCGACGAGGTCGAAGCGCCCGCCGTCGGATTGAAGTCGGATTCCATCTTCGCGGTCGTGAGCAGGTATTCGAAGCTTGCGCCCGTGGAGTTCGCGGCCTGCTTGATGGCGCCGGCAATCCGCAGGCGCGAGCCGTCGACACTTGCCGTCGCCGTGGCGTTTTGAGTGTCGACCGACATTTCCCCGGTGCCCCGCTGCTGGCGAAACGAACGCGCGGCTTCATCCTGGCGCCGTACGGTGCCTGCACAGCGTCAGACTGCGGCGATCATGGTTAATGCGGGGTTAACGAGCCCGTGTCTGCGACGCGGTGCAGCGCACTGCGCCTCATGCAGGCTTACCATAGACTTTCGCGGGATCGACCAGCCTGTCCGCATCCACGAATGTCAGCCGCGGCACGCCCTCGCCCGCGTCAACCTTGCGATAAAAACACGAGCGACGGCCAGTGTGGCAGGCCGCGTCCGTTTGCTCGACGCGGAGCCAGACCGCGTCCTGATCGCAATCCAGGCGCATCTCGACCACGCGCTGGGTGTGACCTGAAGTCTCGCCTTTTCGCCACAGCGCGTTGCGCGAGCGGCTGAAATACCAGGCCTCTCCGCTCGCGATGGTCCTGCGCAGGGCTTCGTCGTTCATATGCGCGACCATCAGCACCTCGCCGGTCGCAGCATCAGTCGCAACGCAGGTCAAAAGGCCGGACGGGTCGAATTTGGGCCTGAGCTCAAGCCCTTCCTCGCGCTCATCGAAACTAGCGGACGTGGACACGGGAGGCCTCGCGAATTCTAGGCGAGGTTACCGGTTCGGTCCTCGCACCATGGACAGGAAACGCGCCTGCTCCGCCGGATTGTCGCGGAACATGCCGGTGAAGCGGCTGGTGAACGTCATCGCGCCATGCTTGGCGACGCCGCGCACCGACATGCAGGTATGCTCCGCCTCGATCATGACCGCAACGCCGCGCGGTTTGAGAACTTCGTCGATCGCAGCCGCAATCTGGGCGGTCAGATGTTCCTGGGTCTGCAGCCGCCGCGCGAAGATGTCGGTCAGCCGCGCCAGCTTCGACAGCCCCACCACCCGCTCGACCGGCGTGTAGGCGATATGCGCCCTGCCGTAGAACGGCATCATGTGGTGCTCGCATTGCGAGGTGAACTCGATGTCGCGGACCAGCACGAAGTCGTCATAGCCGGCGGTTTCCCCAAAAGTGCGATCGAGCACTTCCGCTGGGCATTGGTGGTAGCCTTGATAGAGCTCGTCGTAGGCTTCGACCACCCGGCGGGGGGTGTCCTGAAGGCCCTCGCGGTGGGGATTTTCGCCGATATAGGCCAGGAGCGTATGCACCGCCGCTTCGGCCTCGTGGCGCGACGGACGCGGCTGGTCGGCGCGCACGGCGGCAGCAAGGAACTCCGACGGATCCAGTTCTGCCGGGCGCGTTTCCGGAAGTCTTGGCTCGGTGGGCTTTTTGTCAGAAGGCTTTAGATCCGAAGGCTTCGGGTCCGAGGGCTTGCCGGGGCGAAGGGATTTGATCAGTGCGGCGTCCATGTCTTCTCCGTTCGACCGGTCGCCAAAGACCGGAGTGTCACCGGGCAGACGGGGCGGTCTCCCGCCGGACGCCTGGGTCCCCTAGAGCTCTTGCGCCAATCCCAGCACCGGTTTGCAATTCCGGTCGACCCGGGGCGTGGCGGCTGGACTGTATTTCCAGCATTTGCGTTCATATATAGGACGCTGAAAACCACCCGCCAAGGGCGCTTGTACCGGAACGCCCGGGACCTTTTCACATGCTGAACGACATCTACAACAAGCGCATCATCGAACTGGCCGGCAATATCCCCCGGCTGGGGAGGCTGGCGGACCCCGATGCCAGCGCCACCGCCCACTCCAAGCTCTGCGGTTCGACCGTCAAGGTCGATCTCAAAATGGAGGGTCCCGTCGTCACCGACTTTGCCCATGACGTGAAGGCATGCGCGCTTGGCCAGGCCTCCTCCTCCATCATGGCGAGCCACGTTGTCGGCTCAACCGCGAACGAATTGCGTGCGTTGCGCGAAACCGTTCGCAAGATGCTGAAGGAGAATGGCAGCCCGCCGCAGGGCAAATGGGCCGACATCGCGCTGTTGGAACCGGTACGCGATTACAAGGCGCGCCACGCCTCGACCATGCTGACCTTCGATGCGGTGGTCGACGCGATCGGCCAGATCGAAACCAGGGCCGACCAGCCGGCCGCCGCGCCGGGCTGACGGCCATTGGTCATTCCGCGCTTTGCGCGCCCCCGGAAGACCTTATTGATTTTCGCTACTTCTTCGCCGGGCTCGCCGCCGCGCGGCCGCCGGTCGGAACTGCTGCTTCCGCCGTCTTGGTCGACACCGGGGTGGCATCACGCGCTCCCGCCACGAAGCGATCCTGCACCGCCTTTGGCGTCAGTTCGGCGACCGGCGCGCCCGTGATATCCATCTGCGGCAGCACATCGGCAACCACCTCCGTCGTCACCAGATTGGTCCGCCGCAATTCCACCGGAGACAATTCGTGCAGGTCTTCCCAGGGCGGTACGCCGAGCGACAGCGACAGCAAATCGCCCGCACCACCCATGTCGAAGGTGTATTTGGCGAGCCGCCCGATGTCGCGCTCGACGATCATCAGATCCTGCGCGGTGTAGCTTGCAGCCTTGGGATCGTCGGCACGATCACCCATCCAGATCTGGTGCACGCGGACATGGGCTGCTTCCGGCACGTAACGGGTCTTGCCCGACAACAGCAGGAACACGCACATCGACTCGCAATAAGCCTCGGGCATCACCCTGGTGCGGTCGCCCTGTGCGGTATGGCTGCGGACGCTCACGCCGACGGTGGTCAACATGTCCAGGCTGTGGAAGCGGCGGCCGAGTGCAATGGAATCGTTGACCGATCCGCCACTCGAATCCAGCACGACAGTCGCGCCGCCAAGCTCGCGTCCACGCGCGAAATCCTCGAAATCCTTCGGACTGTCTGACGTTACGATGCCAACCGCGCTAACCCAGCCCCGGCAATTCGGCTGGCAGGCAACCCAGTTGAACTTCATCGGCAGCTTGCGCTCTTCGAGGGTACCGCCAGCATGCGCCGAATTACCCAGCGTCGTGAGTGCACCGGGCAATGCAATAAAAAAGGCGGCGGCGCCAAGCAGCACCCAGCCGCGAACATCAGACGACCTCAAGAATCTCAAACCGGTTCCTTCCCCCAAAGCCCCAACGATCGATCGGTTGCGGTGGTAGCGGCCCCACTTCAACGCCACATGAATCTGTCATGCGGGTGGAAACCGTAACCGCACGAGTTGCCATCGTCCATAAAACCTTTGTGCGCTGCCACCCAAACCATTGGATATTTTCGAAAGTGTGGCGCAAATACTGGCGAGCAGCAGTTCCCTGCCTCGGAACCCCGCAAAACTACGGTGAAAATTGCAGCAGGCGGCCCATGAAGTGTTCACTCTCTCATTCGCACGCGCGTGAATGCGCCGAATCAATGCAGCGGCTTCCACGCAACGCTGGCCGTGCGCTGATCTGGATCTACCGGCACACGCTGTCGCCGCTCGTCGGCTACAACTGCCGCCATTTGCCGACCTGCTCGGCCTATGGCGATGAGGCCATCGAGCGGTTCGGGCTGTGGGCCGGCGGGTGGATGACGCTGGCGCGGCTGCTGCGTTGCCACCCGTTCGGCACTTCGGGCATCGACAACGTGGCGTTGGAGGCGCCGTCGGCCGCGCGATGGTATCTGCCCTGGCGTTACGGACGCTGGCGCGGCGTCAACGCGGGATAAGTTCAAGTTGAGGGGATGATCTCCGCGCAAACGTTTTGCGTTTGTCGCGAGTGAAAACCAGTGCCCAAGGGCGAAAGACGCGCGTCTGGCCGAGTACCTTTTTCGGACCTGCCATGCCCGATGCGCTGGGGAATTGTGGTGGCGCCGCCGCATTATTCTGTTGCTCCCTTTGGGAGGAAACAACAATGCGCTGGAAAATCAGCCGCCACGGTCACGATCCTCGGCAGGTGGATTTGCTGGCCATTATCGCGCTGCTCGTCGTGATCATTGCCGCCTACAGCTATTTCAGCCGCAGACCTGAGCCGGCGAACACGACGACGTTGGTCGTGCCAAGCCAGAGCGTTCGGTGGTAACGGCGCTTGGGCCAGGTGGGTCAGCGAAACCAGAAAAAACTTCGCTGCGGCGCGATCAATGCCGGCGGACGCGGCTTTTTGGACTGCGGCGGTTTCGGCGGCGTCTCGGCCGGTGATGTCGCATCGGCGACGGGTTCATCCGTAGACAGCCTGACCGACAACAGCAGGTTCGATTGATTGGCCCGCCAACGATAGCCGATGCCGAAATCCATCGGCTGGCTCCGCCTGAACAGCTCCGCGTAGGATTCCTGGTACCTTCCCGGGAATTCCGCGATCGGCCCGGCGTAGCGGCCGAACGGGAAAAACCGCCATTTCCTTGGATTGTAATAGGCGAGTGGAATTCCGGAATCGTCCTGGATGATGGTGGAGCTATTGGCGAGAATGAAGTCGCGCACGGTGGTAAAATTGCTTGAATGCAAGAGATAGGACGCGCTCTTGATCAGGCTGTTGCCGGGCGCGAGGGCCGAGCAGAATTTCAGGAAGCCGCTCGCCCTGACGCCGGAATTGGAGAGATCGGTCGAGAAATAATACAGCGTCTTCCGCACGCCATCAGGGCCTGAGAAGACGATACGGGCGCCGCGGGCCGCATTCCTGCCGGGATTTTCATTGCCGAAATAGGCAGTGCCGTTTTCGTCAAGCGCAACCGGTCCCACTTCGCGGATGGTTTTTCCCGAACGCGCCAGGAATACGTAGAGGATCGGCAAGGTGCCGCCCATTTGCCCCGCGTGCAAGTCGACCTTCATCTGCTTGGTGATGAAGAAGCTGAAGCTCAGGATCGAACTGAGCGAACGCTCGACATTGTAGAGCGCAGCGCCAACGCCGCCGGGCGGCAATCGGGTGAGATCGGGCACCGAGCCTGGCGGCTCGAGTGCGCTCAATACATAGGTCGTTGCCTTGGAGTAGAACGCGTCGGCGTAAAGGAAATCCGGCCCTGAGAACATGTAGAACATCGTCGGCCGCGGCGCCGCCAGATTGGTCTCCGCCCAGGCCCGGATCTTCGCGAGTTGCCGTTGATCGAGTTGGGCGAACGCGGCATCGAAGAAGCGGGCGTGATGCTGCCACGCCGGATCCCTGGTCAAGGGCATCAGCGGCGAGTCGGCGGACGGCACCATTCCGGCAAGGAAGCGCGCGGTATCGTCGGCGGTCACGGTGTCGGCGGCGCGCGAAGCAAAAGCGGCCGTGAGGAAGATGGTTGCAGCGAGCGCCGCGATTCTTGGGAAGTGACGCATATTTATTCGCGGCCAGGAGAAGTGGTGACGGCGCCGGCATCGGCCCGCTTGCGGAACACCGCGTAGATCAGAAGCCCCGAAATCATGATCAACGTGCCCAAAAACGACTGCAACGGCCGCTCCGTGAGCAGATAGTACATCATGAAGGCGGTAACGAGGAGGAAAACGAGCGGCGTGATCGGGTATCCCCAGGCGCGGTAGGGCCGCGGCAGCTCCGGAGAAGTCATGCGAAGCTTGATGACGCCGAGCACGGTGAAGAACGAGCAGAACAACAGCGCGAACTGGATGAAATCCAGCACCGCCTCGAAACTTCGGGTGAACAGCAATAGGCAGGCGACCGCAAGCTGGAACAGGATCGCGTAAGCCGGCGCGCCGCTGGGCGATCTGACAGAGAAGACCCGCAACGCCGGGATGTCCTCGCCCATCGTCATCATCACGCGCGGGCCGATCCACATCATCGCGCTGATCGAGGAGATCAGGCCGCTGCAGATCATCGCGCCGACGATGCGGCCGCCGATATCGCCGAAGATGTAACGGCCGCTAATGCTGGCGACGTCGAGCTGCCCGGACAATCTGTCGATCGGCGCGGTATGCAGGAACACCGCGTTCAACGCCACATAAATGACCAGCACGATCAGCGTTCCCGTAAGCAAAGCCCGCGGCAGGTTTTGCTTGGCATTGCGCATCTCGCCGATGATGTAGGTCGCCGCGTTCCAGCCCGAAAACGAATACATCACAAACACTAGCCCGATCGCGAACGGCGCGCTGATCACGCGGGAGAGGTCCGACGCTGACGGGGCGAACGAGACCGGCTGCGGCGCGCCGACGATTGCTCCTGCGATCAGGAAGGCAACGATCAGCGCTACCTTGAGAACGGTCGAGATCAATTGAAAGGTGCCGGAGTGCCGGACACCGGTGAGCTGCACCAGCGACACCAGCCAGACCACGCCGATCGCGAGCGGCATCGGCGGGACGTCGGCAAATACCGATTTGGCGTATTCCCCAAACGCCATCGCGGCGAGCGCCACAGGCGCTGCGAAACCGACAGTCGCCGACACCCACCCGGCCAGAAAGCCGAAAGCCGGATGGTAGGCCCGACTCAAGAAATTATATTCGCCGCTCGAGCGTGGAAACATCGCGCCGAGCTCGCTGTAGGAGAACACCCCGCAGAGCGCGACGAGCCCGCCGACGGTCCATAGCAACAGAATAGAAAAGCCGGACGGGATATCCTTGACCTGGAAGCCGAGGCTGGTGAAGACCCCTACTCCCACCATGTCGGCCACGACGATCGCGGTGGCGACGATCACCGAAACCGAGGACCCGCCTCCGAGAAGCCGGCCTGGCCATGCCACGCTTCCCGCCTCTGATGCCGCCATGTCGGTCCGTACCTCAGGCCCCCTGCCCGGCGTTGATGGTGAAGGCGGACGCAGCCCAATTCAAGCAGCCTTAACAAGGGTTAAAGTCACAGGATCAATTTGGTATTTTGATACCTAATTTGGGGCCGTGATGGTACGGCATTGCGAAAACGTGGCGGCGATCCCACAATCGCGACACGATTGCGTGTTCTGCTAAGCACTTCCGGATGTGGGGAGTTTTTCCGGAAAGTGTGAAGCTTAACGTCGCCTAAACATCAGCAAGCTAGGTCGTTTGCCGGTGGCTTTGGGGTAATGGGTGGATGGTCGGGGCGGATCCGAGATTCCAAACGCATGACTATGGCCGGGCCGATTCACCCGGTGCTGTGGCGTGTGCCCCCCGCGGAGCTCTGCTAGCTGGATCACATCGCTGGCGCTTGGTCGCCCTCGCTTGCGTGTTCGTGCCGCTGTCATTGGTGCTGGCACAATGCGGACGGGCGCCAAGTCCCGGAACGCTCGCCGCCAATGCGCGGGCTTCGTCGGGCGATACATTCTCGTCGGGCGATACATTCGACGACCGCTTCCCGGCGCCGCAGTTCCGCGATCGCTTTCCCGCCGCCAATGAAAGCCTGGCTCAGCGCCAGATTTCCGACTTTACGCCGGCGCGCACGGCGCAAAGCGAGCCCGCGCCCTACCGCGTCGCCTCGCTGGCCCCGCAGATTCCATATCAGCGCCCGACGGCGAAACAAAACTTGACCACGCTCGTCAGCATGAAATCCTCGGCCTTCCCCTATTACGGCAACAATCCTGCGTCCGACGCGCCGTTCCTCAATATCAGCAAAGGCGATCGCCGCGGCCATCGCAGCTATGGCGGGCGCGTCTACTGGCAGGATGAGACCTACAACGACAATCGCGTGCTGGTGCATGTGCCGGAAAATTTCGACGTGCGCAGGCCCGGCGTCATCGTCGTGTTCTTCCACGGCAATGGCGCAACGCTGGAGCGCGACGTCCGCGACCGCCAGCTGGTGCCGCAGCAGATTTCGGATTCCGGTGTCAACGCCGTACTGCTGGCGCCGCAGCTCGCCGTCGATGCCGCCGATTCCAGCGCCGGCAAGTTCTGGCAGCCCGGCGGCTTCAAGCGCTTTATGGATGAGTCGGCAAGTCAACTCGCCCGTCTCTACGGCGATCCGAATGCCGCCAAGGCGTTTGCGAACATGCCGATCATCATTGTCGGCTATAGCGGCGGCTTCCTGCCGACGGCGTGGAGCCTCGAAGTCGGCGGCATCAGCGACCGCGTCCGCGGCGTGTTCCTGCTCGACGCCGTTTACGGCGAACTCGACAAGTTCGCATCATGGATCGAGCATCATCGGTCCGGCTTCTTCGTCTCTTCCTACACCCACTACACCGCGCGCCACGACCGCGAGCTCATGAGCATGCTGCGCGAAAAAGGCATCCCGGTATCGGAAGACATGGACGGGCCGCTGCGGCCGGGCAGCGTGGTCTTCGTGGAAACCGGCGAAGGCATCACGCATCGCGACTACGTCACCCACGCCTGGACGGAAAACCCGGTCAAGGAAGTGCTGGTCAAGATGGCATCAACGCCGTCGATGCGCCTCGCCGCCAGTGCGCAATCGTCCTCGAACCGCTAGGTCGATAGCTCAGCTCTTCGGCAGTTTCGGCATGCTCTCCACGAAGCCGTTGTAGCAGTTCAGCCGCTCGTCTTCCTCCTTGGTGAACTTGCAATCCATGACGCCCTTCGCGGCGGGCGCCTTCGGATTCGGCTTCGGCGGCACGACGGCATCGTAGCAATTCAACCGCTCCTTGGTCTGGTCGTCGATATCAAGGCAGGCCTGCAGCCTGACCGCGACCGGCTGTTGCTTGCCGGGTTTTTCGGACGCAGTGCGCGATTTGACCTGGACGAGTGGTTTGCCACCCACCGTGGGCGGCGGCTTGTCCTGCGCAAAGGTTGCGGCCGAGTACAGGATCGCGATGAGCGCCAGCACTATTCTCATGTCAATAACTCTCGTTTTCAGTAGAACGCCACGCCAAGGCCCCGGCTTAAATCCGAACGGCTGCCCCGGACGGCCTTTTATCCCCCTCTCGATCGGTTTGCCAAGCTCCCCGCTCGGACGCAAAAACATGCCGCGAGACCGCATGCCGCCCACTGGCATGACCGTATGACCGTTTACGTCTCGTAGCTGGGCTTTTGCGGTTTGGTCAGGATCACCGTCATCAGCGCGAGCGCCACAAGACCCACCGAGACGAAGCCGATGCCGTGAAACAACTCGCGTGCGTAGAAAAGGCCGCCGATCCCCGAACCCACGGCCTGACCGATATAGAGCGCTGAAGTGTTCAGCGAGACCGAGGCGGCGCCAAGCGCCGGTGCGGCGCCGATCAGCCGCACTTGCTGCATGGAATTGGTCGCGGCAAAGCCAAGCCCCCAAACCGCAACCGCGGCCGCCATGATCGCAAAGTTACCTGCGCCAAGCGCCCAGATGGCGGACCCGGCCAACAGCGCACTCATGAACAACAGCGAGGTCCGGTAGCTGCCCCAGGAATCGACGAAACGGGTCGCGATCACGTTGCCCAGGAATCCGGCCACGCCAAATGTCGCAAACGCCAGCCCGACCGCATCGGGACCGGCCTGCGTCAGCTGCGCCAGCAACGGCCCCATATAGGTGAACACGGCGAACTGTCCCGCGATTTGCAAGGTCGTGACCAACAGCAGCAGAAGGATGAGCCGATTTCGTCCAACATCAATCCAGGTCTTCAAGTCCACCGGCGCGCCGACCAATCCGCCGGGCAGGCGCCAGACCAGCAGCAAAAAACTAAACAAAGCGGCGACGCCGATGCTGCTGTAGGTCGCGCGCCAGCCGTAGCGGCTGGCGATGAACGTCACCAGCGGCAGGCCGATCGCCGCAGCGAGCGACCATCCGAGAAAGATGTAGGCGACGGTGCCGCCGCGCTTCTCCGGTGGCACGATGAGGGCGGCAGTGCCTGCGGCCTGAGGCGTGTAAAGCGCGCCGACCGCCAGCATGATGAGGCGGACGATCAGCAAGCTCGTGTAATCAGGCGCGAACGCCGACGCGAGGTTGGTGACCGCGATTAGCGCGAGCGTCGCGGTGAGCAGGGTGCGGCGTTCGATCCGGCTGGTGAGCCACGCCGTCAGCGGCGAGCCGATGCACAACACGACCGCGCCGAGCAACCCGGCGTCACGGATGGTGACGTCGAGCCCCGCCGACAGTTCGCTCAGCATGCCCGCCGGCGCCAGGACGGCCGTCCCGTTGGCGAAATTTCCGAGCATCAGGGCGGTAGGAGCAAATCGGCGATGGACGTGGACGTGGTCCGGCGGCGCTTTCATGCAGGTGCATGTAGGTGATGCCAGCACGGAATGGAAGAACGAGGCGCGAGCTTTTTCACGGTCAGAACCGACATCTCTGCGGACAGAACCGACGCCGTTGCCACGAGCTCAAGGCCATCCGAACTTGCCTGCCCGAGGAGCAGGATGCGCCGTTCAATTCTGGGGACCATGCACTCGCCGATTTTCCTGCGATGGCCGATTGCAACGCCCGAATCGCCTGCTATATCGGTCCTTCCCGCTTACCTGCGCCCGTTCGCAGGAGTGAGCATCAGGAGAAGTCTATGTCCGATTTCAAATACAGCCTCACGAATCTGAAGCCCGCCGAACCGCACCACAAGATCACCCTCACATTTCCCGACGGGGCCAAGCGCGAATTCTCCAAGGACAGTACCGGGCTCGAGATCGCCAAGGGCATCTCGCCCTCGCTTGCCAAGCGCACGGTGGCGATGGTGCTCGACGGTGAGCTCGCCGATCTCACCGATCCGGTCACGCAGGACGCGCGAATCGAATTCATCGCCCGCGACGACGCGCGCGCGCTGGAGTTGATCAGGCATGATGCCGCCCATGTGCTGGCCGAAGCCGTGCAATCGCTCTGGCCAGGCACGCAAGTGACGATCGGCCCTGTGATCGAGAACGGCTTCTATTACGATTTCTTCCGCAACGAACCCTTCACGCCGGAGGATTTCGCAGGCATCGAGAAGGAGATGCGCGAGATCGTCGCGCGCGACAAACCGTTCACGAAAGAAGTCTGGGGCCGCGAGAAGACCAAACAGGTGTTCCGTGACAAGGGCGAAGCGTTCAAGGTCGAACTGGTCGACGCCATTCCGGGTGACGAGCCGATCAAGATCTATTTCCAGGGCGACTGGTTCGACCTCTGCCGCGGCCCGCATATGACCTCGACCGGCAAGGTCGGCAACGCGTTCAAGCTGATGAAGGTCGCGGGCGCCTACTGGCGCGGTGACAGCAACAATCCGATGCTGACGCGCATCTACGGCACGGCATTTGCGAAGCAGGAAGAGCTCGACGCCTACCTAAAGCAGATCGAGGAAGCCGAGAAGCGCGACCACCGGAAACTCGGCCGCGAGCTCGACCTGTTCCACTTCCAGGAGGAAGGCCCCGGCGTGGTGTTCTGGCACCCCAAGGGCTGGACCATTTTCCAGGCGCTGATCGCTTATATGCGTCGCAGGCTCGCCGGCGAATACAGCGAGGTCAACGCGCCGCAGATCCTCGACAAGGCGCTGTGGGAAACCTCGGGCCATTGGGACTGGTATCGCGAGAACATGTTCGCGGCCCAATCCGCCGGCGACGAGGCCGAGGACAAGCGCTGGTTTGCGCTAAAACCGATGAACTGCCCCGGCCACGTGCAGATCTTCAAGCACGGCCTGAAAAGCTACCGCGATCTGCCGTTGCGGCTCGCCGAATTCGGCGTGGTGCATCGCTACGAGCCGTCCGGCGCGATGCACGGCTTGATGCGCGTGCGCGGATTTACCCAGGACGACGCCCATGTGTTCTGCACCGAGGAGCAGCTCGCCGACGAGTGTCTCAAGATCAACGATCTGATCCTGTCGACCTATGCGGATTTTGGCTTCACCGGCGATCTCACGGTCAAACTCTCGACCCGGCCGGACAAGCGCGTCGGGACCGACGAGATGTGGGACCACGCCGAGCGCGTGATGGCGACCGTGCTGTCGCAGATCGAGGCGCAGGGCCACAACCACCGCATCAAGACCTCGATCAATCCTGGCGAAGGCGCATTCTACGGCCCGAAATTCGAATATGTACTGCGCGACGCTATCGGCCGCGATTGGCAATGCGGCACCACCCAGGTCGACTTCAACCTGCCGGAACGGTTCGGCGCGTTCTACATCGATGCCGACGGCTCCAAGAAGGTGCCGGTGATGGTACATCGCGCGATCTGCGGCTCGATGGAACGCTTCATCGGCATTCTGATCGAACATTTCGCCGGCAATTTTCCGCTTTGGCTTGCGCCGGTGCAGGCCGTCGTCACCACCATCACCTCGGAAGGCGACGAATACGCCAAGGTGGTCGCCGCCGCCGCGCGCCGTGCCGGCCTGCGCGTCGAAATCGACCTGCGCAACGAGAAGATCAACTACAAGGTCCGCGAGCATTCGCTGGCGAAAATCCCGGCGTTGCTCGTCGTCGGCAAGAAAGAAGCCGAGACGCATTCGGTCTCCGTCCGCCGCCTTGGCAGTGACGGCCAGAAGGTACTGCCGACGGATGACGCGATCGCCGCGCTGGTCGATGAGGCAACGCCGCCGGATGTGAAGCGGACAAAGCTGGAAACGTGATGCCGCGGGAACGGCTTCAGTGTTCTCGTGGCCGCGTTGTTACGCACGATTCTAATCGGCATGCAGTCTAGAGGCCTGATAAATTGCTTCGGCTTGCTATCGCGCGCCAGATACAGATATCTGCTGCAGCCTGTGAAAACCTACGGAATCCCGATGCCCGACGCCCTCGAACTCCTCAAGACCCGCCGCTCGGTGAAGCCGCGCGAGATGACCGGCCCCGGCCCCTCGCCGGCCGAACTCGAAACCATCCTGACCATCGGCACGCGGGTGCCCGATCATGGCAAGCTCACGCCGTGGCGCTTCATCGTGTTCGAGGGCGATGCGCGTGTCCGCGCCGGCGATGTGATCGCAAAGGTGTTTGCGCGGAAAAATCCGAACGCCCAGCCTGCGGATATCGAAGTCGAGAAGCGCCGGCTCACCGATGCGCCACTGGTGATCGGCGTTGTCAGCTTCACCAAGCCGCATCCGAAAGTGCCGCCGTGGGAGCAAGAGCTATCGGCGGGCGCCAGCGCGATGAACATCGTCACCGCGGCGACCGCGCTCGGCTACGGCGCGTGCTGGCTGACCGGCTGGTTTGCCTTCGATCGCGACGTCATGGACGGGCTCGGCCTGAAAGCGGACGAAAAGTTCGCCGGCTTCATCCACATCGGCACGGTGGTGAAGCCGAACGAAGACCGGCCGCGCCCAACGCTGTCGGATATCGTGACGCGGTTTTAGCCAGGATGCGATCCGTCTCAACGAAAACTCAGGCGCGCCAATTCTCAACCTTCAGGGATGTTAGTGTCGAGCATGTAGAGGGTCGTCCGAGCAAGAAAGCAAGGTGCAGCGCCGGAGACAGCAGCGGCAGGGAATCAGCGCGCGATCACCTCGACCTCGCCGTCGACGCCGTTGACGACGTTGAAGGGACGCTCGAACACCTTACCCTCGTTCTTGGCGATCGCCCGGTATTCGCCTTCCGACAGCACGACGCGGGGGAAGGCGCCGATCGATTCCTTGATGACGTCGCCGCCCGGCGTGATCACCGACCAGGCGGTATTGGCCAGTGCTTCGCCGCCCTTGTCGCTGACAAGCTTTAGCGTGATGACCGCGGCGCGGTGGGTGACGATCACGTCGGTCAATTTGCCGGCTTGCACGCGAATATCCGAACGCACCACGGAGTTGGCGTCGCCGTAGTTGGAAATGATGTAGTAGGTCCCTTCCGGCAGCAGGACGACGTCGCCGGCGGCGACGTTCGGTACCAACGAGGCGCGCTCGGCCGTCTCGAACTGGCTGCCCTTGTAGATCGCGAACGAAATCTGGTTTTGCGGAATCTTCGAGGTGCCGACACGACCTTCGATGCGCAAGCCGCCGGCCGGAAGCACAAAGGATTCGCGGTCGGTCTCGGCCTTGAGGCTCACCGCGCGGACCGCGCTCACGAGACCAAGCGCGACATGGACCACATAGTTGCCCGGCGGCAGCACGATGTTGGGCGTCGCGCCGCGCTCCTCGCGGATCAACTTGAAGGTACCGGTCTCATCCGGACGGTCCGGAAAAATCCGCCACACCAGCCCGCTGTTGATCACCGCCAGATCCTTGCCGTAGCGCGCCGTCAGCGACAGGACGGCCTGACCGGGCGAAGCGGCTCCCGGAAGGGCCATGGCCGCCGGCGGCACCGTCGCGATCGAGGGTGACGGCTGCGCCAACGGTGCGGCCAGGGACGGAGCGGCAGCGGGACCGGAGGGGGGCGCCAGATTGAGCGCCGGCCCCGACGGCACGTCCGGGACCGCTGCGGGCGGCACCGGCGGCGGGTGATCGCTGAACATCTGGGCGCTTGCTGGCGCAACTTGGACAGCAATCAGCACAACCGCGAGCGCTCGCCACAGCCCAACGCTGCGCCGGAATCCAAAGATACCGCCACCCCCTGATGTCATGGTCATGCTTTTCACCGGAAACGCGGCAAATTCAAGCCGTCCGGTCCCGTCCTATACCGGGGCGTAGGAACCCTCAGAGCTACCAACGATTAGGCAAGAGGGTCGCGACCTCGTCACAATCCCTGCCTATCGCCTCCGGAAGAACGGCATAAACCATGCTTGTTGGACGTTGTGGCGGACAAGGCCGCGGTGCGTAATCTTGCGCTTACGAAGATGCGCGTAAGCTGTTGGTGAGGAGGATTTTCTTGGGCTCGTGCCCCTGAGAGAACGCCTTCAGGAGATTTTCGGTGCTGGATATCTTGATCGGACGCGGCCGTAACGGACCCGATAGCGACGAGAAGGTGGGACTTGGCAGCATCCGGCGACCTGTGATCGGGCTTGCGCTGGGCGGCGGTGCCGCGCGCGGCTTTGCCCATATCGGCATCGTGCGGACGCTGGTCGCTCACGGCATCCTGCCCAATGTCGTGGTTGGCACCTCGATTGGCGCGGTGGTTGGCGGGGCCTA
>VAZV01000231.1 GCA_005884765.1 Alphaproteobacteria bacterium | reverse complement strand
GATCAGCGGGCGGATGGACGTGAATTCCTGATCTTCGATGATCGCGGTGTAGTAGAACGCGCGCAGCAGTGCTCCGCGGCTCTGGAATTCCTTGAGCAGGCGCCTGTAATCGATATCGAAACCGAGCGCCTTGGCCGTGGCGTAAAGATTGGCGCCATCGATGAACAGCGCCGTATCGTTCGATGAAACTGACATTTTGCCAAAGCCTCTGCGTTAGTACCAAGGAAGACGCTCAATATTTGGCCAGGATCGTGCACGCGCGCATCCTGCCCCACTGCAATCGGCTGTTTCCAATCGGCAGCGAGAGTAAATCGGCCGGGATCGAAGGCTCAATTGTACCGACGTAAGGGGCCGATATGGAAAGGTATGAGTGAGCTATACGAAGGTTTGTGCGGATTTCGTCGTTGACGCCGATACCTCGCGGCTTGCCCAACGTCGGACAGATCGCTCATGCCTGTCATGCGAAAATTGCCCGTCGTGTTAATCTGTCGCATGCGCCTGGCATTGCCGAAGACCCCAAATCAGCCTCACAGTCGTGCCGTCCTGCCTCACCAAGAGGGACGTTTCGCGATCGTCACGAACGTTGGGTGCGGGATGCGGTGGACGCTTTGGTGTCGTAAGACGAGCGACGCTTAAGGCGGACGGCAAAGCCGTGTGGTCCTGGCACCCCGACGCTGGTGTCAAGTTACGCTTAAGCCAGCGTAGCGACGGTGGCAAAAGAGCCCGGTCACCGGGGAGAGCGCGGAATAAGCCGTAAACCATTGCGCAGGGAAGGTCGGATTGTTTCGGCGAACCTGTGGTGACTACGCTCGTGCGCTTTTTTTGTTGCGCGCGAGGCTGCGGGTGCGGCGAGCACCCGGCTTTCCCTGCGCCCTCTGCTTTCTCGAGGCCGCTCTTCGCAAGGACTCGGACACACACTGTGCCGCGAGAATGGAAAATTGTGTCGTCGATCTTGCCGCGGACCCAATCCTTCAAGGTGCGCTGATCTTCGCCGGTCCGTACGGTGCCTGCACGGTGTGCGTCGACAGGCCGCTGGCCTTGCCCGCGCCGTCGCTTTGGCCCTACAGTTGAGGAAACAGGCCGCGACAACGATCGCGGTCGTAACAAGAACACTTGGGGAGGAAGCCCATGAAGATCGTGCCTGTCAGCCGTCGCGCGTTCATGAAATCGTCGGCGGCCGCCGCCGCCGGGCTCGCTCTCTCGCCCGCGATCATCAACCGCGCGGAAGCTGCGACGTTAAAACTCAAATGCTCGTCGTCACTGCCGAACGATCCTAAATACGCCAACGGCCGCGTCTATTACGACAATCTGGTAAAAAACCTGAAGGCGAACGAGCTCGGCGAGCGGATCGACGTCACGTTCTTTCCCGACAATCAACTGGGTCAGGAAATCGACGTCATCAACTCCGTCAAGCTCGGGGTGATCGACATGATGGTGTCGGGATCGTCGATCTCGGCCAATCTGGTTCCCCTCGTCGGCACCTTCGACCTCGGCTATCTCTTCTCGAGCTTTCCGCAACAAACCAAGGCGTTCGACGCCGGCGCCGCCAAGCCGATCGAGGACTCGCTCTTGAAGGGCGCCAATATCCGGATCATCGCCTGGGCGTATAATTTCGGCGCCCGCAGCGTGCTCGCAAAGAAGCCGGTGAAGACGCCGGAGGACTTGGCAGGGCTGAAGATCCGCACGCTGCCCAATCCAATCATCACCGAATGTCTTCGCCTGATGGGCGCGGCCGCAACGCCGCTGGCGTTCGGCGAAATCTATACCGCGTTGCAGGCTGGCGTGCTCGACGGGCTCGAACATGACCCGCCGACCATCCTCGCCAGCAAGTTCTACGAAACCTCGAAGAACTACGCGCTGACGCAGCATAATTTCTCGCCGCTGGCAATCTACTTCAGCGATGCCACCTTCAACCGCATGGATATGAAGCTGCGCGAGGGCTTTCTCGATGCGGCGAAAAAGGCAGCCGTAGACACGCGCGCCCATGGCCTCGCGGTGGAGAAGGAAGCGTTGACTGCCCTGGCGGAGAAGGGCGTCACGGTGGTTGAATGCGACAAGGAAGCTTTTCGCAAACGGGTGCTCCCGCAAACCGACAATTTCATCAAGGCGCGCCCCGAGGCGAAATCAGTCATCGACATTATCCGCACGACCCAGGCTTGACGGACGATGTCAGGCGCCGCGCTATCGCCGGCCGGCCGCTATTGGATCATGGCCTCGCTGCTGGCGCTAAGCGACGCCGTCGCGGCGATCCTGCTGGCAGCCGACCTGCTGGTGGTCTGTGGTTCGGTGCTGCTGCGCTTCCTGTTCAATGCGCCGGTGGAATGGGCCGACGACGTCGCCCGCGGCCTCATGGTCGGGTCCAGCTTCTTCGGTGCGGCAAGTGCGCTCGCGCGGGCGGAAAATCTCGGGGTGGCATTTTTCACCGATATGCTGCCGGTGAAGGTCCGCGCCGTGGTCGATGCCCTGAGCGCGCTGCTCATCAGCGTAATTGCGGCCTATGTGGCGTTCAACGCCATAAAGCTCGGCGGCTTGACGTCGGGCCAGACCACCGGCTCCGGCTTGCCGTTGGAACTGACCTTCTATCCGATGGGCATCGGCGCATTGTTCATGACAGCCTTCGCGCTCGATATTTTCCGTGCGCGTCCGGTACGCGACGCGATCGCTGGAGTGGTTGCGGCAGCCCTGATCGCCGGTCTCTATCTGGCGTGGGATTTTCTCAGCCCCGCGTCAGTGCCGTCGTCGGGCACGCTGATGCTGGTCGGCTTCTTTATCACGCTGTTCGGCGGATTGCCGATCGGCTTTGCGCTGGCGCTGGCGGCGCTGATCTTCATCTGGGTCGAGGGCACGCTACCCGGCGTCATCTTCGCGCAGCAGATGGCGCGCGGCATCGACAATTTCGTACTCCTGGCGATCCCGTTCTTCATCCTGGTCGGCTACCTGATGGAGGCCAACGGTATGTCGGTTCGCCTCATCGAACTGCTGCAGCGCTCCGTCGGTCACATGCGGGGCGGCCTCAACGTCGTCATGGTGACGTCTATGGTGCTGTTCTCTGGTATCTCCGGCTCCAAGATGGCCGACGTCGCCGCGGTGGGCTCGGTGCTGATTCCCGCCGCTCGCCGCTCGCGGCAGAACCCCGGAAGCGCGGTCGCGTTGCTGGCGGCGTCCGCAGTAATGGCGGAGACCATTCCGCCGTGCATCAACCTGATTATCCTGGGCTTCGTCGCCAATCTCTCGATCGGCGGGCTGTTCGTCGCCGGCATGCTGCCTGCGGGGCTGATGGCAGTGGCGCTGATCACGGTGTCGGTCGTGTTCGGAAAGCGGCCGGCTTCAGCTGACGAAGGTGTGCCGCGGACCGCCGTGTCCGGCCTGTGGAGCGGCGCCATCGCCTCGTTCGGGCTGATCTTCATGATCTTCTTTGGCTTCAAGAGCGGCTTTGCTACCGCGACGGAGATTTCCGCTTTCGCTGCCCTTTATGCCGTCGTGGTCGGCAGTCTCGTATTCCGCGAACTCAGCCTCAGGACGGCGACCGATAGCTTCATCCAGGCGGCGACGCGCTCGGGGCTAGTCCTGTTCATTGTCGCCGCGGCGCAGTCGCTCGCCTTCATCCTGACGCTGCAACAGGTGCCGCATGCGGTGGGCGACATGATGCTGTCGCTGTCGAAGACCAACGGCGTCTGGCTGTTCATGCTGCTGTCGATCGCAGTCCTGATCGTGATGGGTTCCGTGCTGGAGGGCGCGGCGGCGCTGATCATCTTCGGACCGCTGTTGTTGCCTGTCGCGGTCAAGCTCGGCATCGATCCCCTGCATTTCGGAGTCGTGCTGGTGATCTCGATGGGCCTGGGCCTGTTCGCGCCGCCGCTCGGTCTTGGGCTTTACGGCGCCTGCCTGATCGGCAACGTGCCGATCGAGCAGACCGTGAAGCCGATCCTGGGCTATCTGGGATTGTTGTTGCTGTGTCTCCTGGTGGTTGCTTTCGTGCCGGCCATCAGCACCGTATTGCCGCGCGCGCTCGGCTATTGAAGAGGAAGAAGCCTTGAAAATCCTGCTGACCCCTACGCCCGCGTTCCGGGATCAATATTACGGCGAGCGCAGCCTCAGAGGGCTGCAGGCGCTGGGAGAGGTCAAGCTGCATGAAGACGACGAGCCGCTTGATGCAGCCGGCCTGATCGAGGCCGCGCGTGACGTCGACATCATCGTCGCCGATCGCGTGACGGAAGGGCGCGGCGAGATTTTTCCGCAGCTTCCAAAACTGCGCGCTTTCGTTCGTTGCGCGGTCGATATCCGCAACATCGATGTGGAGGCGGCTTCTGCCGCAGGCGTGCTGGTGACGCGGGCGAGCCCGGGCTTTGTCCAGTCGGTGGCCGAGCTCGCGATCGGATTCATGGTCGATCTGTCGCGCGGGATTTCGCGCGCCACCGCCGACTACCATGCGGAGTGCAAGCCCGAAGTCAGGATGGGGCGGCAGCTCGCCGGCGGCCGGATCGGCATCATCGGGTATGGCAGCATTGGCCGCTATCTCGCTGAGATTGCGAAGGTGTTGGGCATGGAGGCACTGGTCGCCGATCCCTTCGTGAGCATCGGCGACCCCGATATCAAGCACTTGCCGCTCGACGAGCTGCTTGGTCGCGCCGACTATGTCGTGTGTCTCGCGATCGCCAACGAGCAAACCGAAAATCTGATCGGGCGCGCGGCGCTGGCGCGGATGCAGCCGCACGCCTTCTTCATCAATTTGTCGCGCGGCAACCTCGTCGATGAGGCGGCGCTGGCGGCGGCGTTACGCGACAACCGCATCGCAGGCGCCGCGCTGGACGTCGGCCGCGCGCCGGATCAGATGCCCATGCCGGAGCTCGCAAAGCTGCCGAACGTGATCGCGACGCCGCATATCGGCGGATTGACGCCGCAGGCGATCGAGCACCAGTCGTCCGAGACCGTCCGGCAGGTCGCCGCCATCATCAGGGGCGAGGCCCCGGTCGGCGCCGTCAATGCCGCTTCCTGGACGCGGCGCCCGTGAGCAGCGGGACAGGCAGGAGAGGAATGCCGCTTCCGTTCTACTACGGGTGGATTATCGTCGCGGTGACATTCGTCACCATGGCTGTCGGCGTCAACGCCCGCACCGCGTTCTCGCTGTTCTTTCCGCCGATCATCTCCGAATTCGGCTGGGAGCGTGGTGTCACCGCGGGCGCCTTCTCATTCGGCTTCGTGGTGTCGGGCGCGGTCAGCCCTCTGATCGGCCGTCTGATGGATCGCGCCGGCCCGCGCGCGGTGATGGAGCTTGGCGTCGCGCTGATGGGAGGAGGGTTGTTGCTGGCGCCGCTGACGACGCAGCCCTGGCATCTCTATCTCACCATCGGCGTCATGGTCGGCGCCGGCAGCGTCTGCCTCGGCTATTCCGGCCAATCGCTGTTCCTGCCGAACTGGTTTATCCGCCGCCGCGGCCTTGCGATGGGAATTGCGTTCGCCGGCGTCGGCATCGGCTCCGTCACCTTGCTGCCTTGGGTGCAGCATATGATCGAAGAGACCGGCTGGCGCATCGCCTGCACCGCGATGGGCCTTCTGGTCCTCATCGCGCTGGCGCCGATCAATCTTCTGCTGCACAAGCGCCCCGAGGATGTCGGGCTCGAAGCGGACGGCGATGCCGCGCCATCGCCGACTTCGGCAGAGGCGGTCTCGAATATCGTCGATCCCGTCTGGGCGGGTACCGACTGGACCTTGCCGCGCGCGCTGCGCACGGCGCGGTTCTGGTGGATTGCGCTCGGCTATTTCTGCGGCCTGTACATTTGGTACGCGGTGCAGGTTCACCAGACCAAGTTTCTTCTCGACATCGGCTTCAGCGCGAATGTCGGGGTCTGGGCCTTGGGCGTGGTCAGCCTGCTCGGCATCCCCGGCCAGATCCTGCTCGGACACGTTTCCGACCGGGTGGGGCGCGAATGGATCTGGACGGCGAGCTGTTTAGGCTTTGCGATCTGCTTTGCGTGCCTGATCGCGCTGAAATATGCACCCACACTGCCGCTGGTCTACCTGATGGTATTCACGCAAGGCGCGCTCGGCTACGGCTTGACCTCGATCATGGGCGCGGTGGTGCTCGAGATTTTCCAGGGCCGGCACTACGGCAGCATCTTTGGCACCATCATGCTCGTGGCACTGGGCGGAGGCGCGGCGGGCCCATGGATCACGGGCACTCTGCACGATCTGACCGGCAGTTATGCGATTGCCTTTGCGATCGGAATTGCCGTGAGCCTGTTGTCTGCGATCGCGATCTGGCAGGCCGGACCTCGAAAAATCCGTGCCGTGGCTGGCCGATTGCACCGCCTGCAAAGCGCCAGCGCCTCATGAAGGTCTCGTCAGGTCGAGGAAATTCCGATCGTCCGCTGCAGATCGGTAATGGCGCGCAGGAAGCTGTCGGCCGGCGTGGTCTCCGGATCGATCAGGCGGTGCAGACGAAAGCCGTCCTCCAGCGCCAGCACGACCGCGGCCGTCCACGCCGGGTTCAGAGCCCGACCTCCGCCGCCGTTCTTCACCGTGGTCCCGACGATATCGCTGACCAATTTTCGCCGCGCGCGCAGGCGCTTGGAGCGCCTCGATGAAGTCCGCGAGGTTCTTGTGCACGGCTAGGAGATCAAGGTTGCGGCGAATGGATTGCTCGACATGGTCCTCGAGCATCGCGATGATCAAGTCGTCCTTGCTGTTGAAGTTCGAATAGAACGCCCCGCGGGAGAAGCCGGCCGCCGCCGCAATGGCCTCGATGCTGGCGCTGCCGATGCCCTGTTCCTCGAACACCCGCGCTGCCGCCTCGAACAGCTTGTCGCGGGTCGCGTCCCGGGTCGGTCTGGTTCGAACTCTTGACATCGTCGCATTTTAAGTCAGAATGCAACTCGATACAATAGTGTATCGAGATTTTATGCCCGCTCCGGTGCGGCAACCGATCGAGGTCATCATGAACGAGCAGGCCCAGACTGCGAGGAGTGCGCCGCTGCTGTTCAATCCGCTGGCGCCGGAATTCATTCGCGATCCCTATCCGTTTTATGAGCGGCTGCGCGCCGACGATCCCGTGCATGTGACGCCTTTCGGCGCGTTCGCCGCCAGCCGACACGCGGAAGCGAGTCTGGTTTTGCGCGACAAGCGTTTTGGCAAGGACTTTATCGACCGCACCATCCGCCGCTACGGCCCGAAGATCATGGATGAGCCGGTATTCCGCAGCATGAGCCACTGGATGCTGCAGCAGGATCCGCCGGACCACACCCGCTTGCGCGGTCTCGTGGTCAAGGCCTTCACGGCGCGGCGGGTCGAGGACATGCGTCCGCGCATTCAAGCGATCGTCGATCAGACGCTGGAGCGCATTACCCCGCAGGGGCACATGGACCTGATCGAGGATTTCGCGTTTCGCCTGCCAGTGACGATCATCTGCGACATGCTGGGAATTCCCGAAGATCATCGCGAGGTGTTTTATGCGAGCTCGCGGGACGGCGGCCGGCTGCTCGACCCGGTGCCGCTGACACCGGACGAGATCAGCCAGGGCAACGCCGGCAATGCGATGGCGCAAATGTACTTCCAGCAGTTGTTCGAGTTGCGGCGGAAGAATCCGGGCGATGACCTGACCACGCAATTGGTGCAGGCGGAGGAGGATGGCAGCAAGCTTTCCAACGAGGAACTCACCGCCAACATCATCCTGTTGTTCGGCGCGGGCCACGAGACCACGGTCAATCTGATCGGCAACGGCCTGTTGGCGCTGTACCGCAACCCCGACCAGCTCGCGCTATTGAAAGCCAATCCGTCGCTGATCACCAACGCCGTTGAGGAATTCCTGCGTTACGATTCCTCGGTGCAAATGACCGGACGCGTGGCGCTTGAGGACATCGACGATTTCGGAGGCAAGCGGGTCCCGAAGGGCGAGAGCGTGCTATGCCTGCTCGGTTCGGCCAACCGCGATCCGGCTGTCTATCCCGATCGCCCTGATCGCCTCGACATCACCAGGCCCAATGTGAAGCCGCTGTCCTTTGGCGGCGGCATCCACTTCTGTCTCGGCGCCCAGCTCGCGCGCATCGAGGCGGAGATCGCGATTTCGACCCTGTTGCGCCGGCTGCCGGACCTGCGGCTCGATGACGCGGACAATCCGGAATGGCGGCCGACCTTCGTGCTGCGCGGCCTGAAGCGGCTGCCGGCAAGCTGGTAAAGCCGTCGATGGAGGGCTGCTCACATAGCATTGCTGTGACTTCGCCATAGTTGTCTCTATATTTGGCCAGGTTTCGGCGCGGCGGCGGGTGGGCCGCGGAGTGGCCCTAGCGGGTAGGGCCTCGAGGCTTGCTTGCCCAAGAGGAGACCCGGTGCAGACGACGCTGCTCGGATTGGCCATTGCCTTTATCATTGCGCTGGTTGCCGCGCTGATCGGGCCGTATTTCATCGACTGGAACCAGCTCCGGCCGCAGTTCGAGGCGGAGGCAACCAAGGTGATCGGCGCGCCGGTGCATGTTGCAGGCGCGCTCGATGCGCGGTTATTGCCGACCCCGTCATTGCGGCTGCGCTCGGTAATGGTCGGCGCCGCCAACGATCTTGGCAAAATTCACGCCGACAAGCTCGATGTCGAGTTCAGTCTGGGCGATTTGATGCGCGGCCAATGGCGCGCCAACCAATTGACGATCGACGGCCTCGCGGTCGATCTCGGCCTCGATGCGATGGGCCGCATCGATCTGCCGGCGACCAACGGAACCTTCAATCTGGGATCGCTGTCGATCGACCGGCTGAATCTCACCGGCCGTGTCGCCCTGCACGACGCCGCAAGCCGCGGGACGCTTGAGCTGAACGACATCGCCTTTAGCGGCGATGTACGCTCACTCGCCGGGTCGGTGCGCGGCGACGGCAGCTTCTCGATTTCCGGAACGCGCTATCCGTTCCGCGTCTCTTCCGGACAGGCCCCGGATGGCAGCGGTACGCGCCTTCACCTCAACGTCGATCCGGGCGAGCGGGCGCTGTCGATCGATCTTGAGGGCGTGCTCAGCTTTGAGTCCCGTGCGCCGCGCTTCGAAGGCGCGCTCGTGCTGGCCGCACCGGCAACGCCGAAGGCCCAAGGCAGCGACAAGGGCAACGACAAGGGCGGCGAGATACCTTGGAAAATATCGGCCAAGGTCAAGGCCGATCCGGCTGCCGCGCGGCTCGAGCAGGTTGAGACCAGCTATGGCAGCGACGAGACCGCGCTGAAGGCCAGCGGTGTTGCCGATCTCCGCTTCGGTGCGTCGCCGCTTTTGCGTGCCTCCCTGTCGGCACGGCAACTCGACGTCGACCGGCCGATCGCCAAAGACAATAGCGCTGTCGTGCCGGCGCGACTGCTACCGGCACTGCGTGCCTGGATGGCCGCGACGCCGGTCGCACCAATACCGGCACAGATCGCGTTCAGTGCCGAGCAAATCATGCTGGGCGGGCGGCCGTTGCAAAATCTGGAGGCCGATTTGCACGGCGATGCGAGGTCGTGGACGATCCGCCGATTGGATTTTCGAGCGCCGGGCGCGACCCACGTCGTCCTCAGTGGCGGCGGGGTGCAGTCTGAGCCGTCCGGCGGCTTCACCAGCGCGCTTGAGGTGGATTCTTCCGATCCGGATGCGCTGGTGGCGTGGTTGCAGGGCCGCAGCGAAATCACCCATCGCAGCCAGAAGCCGTTGCGGCTGCGAGGTAATGTCAGCGTCAGCTCCGATCGCGTCGCTATCGAAAAACTGAACGCGGAGATCGATGGCGGCGCCGTGGTAGGCCGGCTGGCCGTCGCGCATCAGGAGCCGGGCGGATCGCGCCTCGAAGCCGCCCTGAAGGCGGAGCGTCTCGATCTCGATGCCGCGGCGGTCTTTGCAAGGTCGATGGCGGGGCCGCAGCGAGAGTGGCCGGACCAGGCGCGGCTGATGTTGGAGATCGGCCGCGCGACGTCGGCCGGACAGGAGTTCCGCGCTTTCACCGCGAAATTCGGCTACGACTCGCAGACGCTGATCCTGGATCAACTGAAGTTCGGCGACGCCAACGGCGTGACGACGGAAGGCACCGGGAGTTTCGACCGCACCAACGCGACAGGCAAAGTAGCGCTGAATTCAAGCGCCGCATCGCTGGCGCAGATCACCGCCTTGATCCAGCCGCTTGCCCCGTCGCTGGTCTCGCGGATCGATGCGATGGGTGCGGGTCCGGGGCCGGTGCGCCTTAAATTCACACTCGATGTCGAGAAAAATGCTGAACACGCCGATCGCGCCAACGCGCGCGCGACGATCGACCTTGACTCGCCGTTGCTTAAGGGCGTCACGACCGTTACGGCAAGGCCGGAAGTCGCTGCGATGCGTGGCGTTGATCTCGACAAGCTGCGCAACAGCGAGATCGGCGTTCAATCCAAGCTGTCGTCGGAGCGGGGCAGCGCGCTTGTCGCGTTACTGGGACTTGATCGCGCCATTGCCGCTGGCGAAGGCCCGGCCCAGTTCGAGGGATCGGTGAGCGGCGTGTGGCACGCGCCGCTGCGGCTGAAGGCGAAGATCTGGGGTGCCGGCCTTGATGCGGATGCCGAAGGGTCTGCCGAGCCGTGGGCGCAAGAGGCCAAGGCCAGCGTCAACTTGCGGGTACGAAGCGCCGATATCTCCCCGCTGCTCGATCTCAAGCCGTCCGACACGCTGGCGCCAAACATCCGTCTGTCCTCGCGCCTTTCGCTTGTCGGCAACAAACTGACCTTCGACGATCTCGACAGCATCGTTGCCAATTCGCGGCTGCGCGGGCGTTTGGCCCTCACAATGGGTGACGACAAGATCGTCGAGGGCGAAATCGGGCTCGACCAGCTTGCGCTCGCGCCCGCCTTTGCGCTCGCGATCGGCGCCGCAGGCCACGATGTCGCAGGCCCGCTCCGGGCAGGACCCTTGAAGGGCTGGCGCGGCCGCGTCGCGTTTCAGGCCTTGCGCGGCGCGCTGCCTGACGGCATCGAGTTGCGGCCGGTCAGCGGCACGATCAAGAGCGACGGCCAATCGCTGACGCTCGATAGCATCGAGGGCGGGCTCGGCGGCGGCACCGCGACCGCCAATATCGACGCCAGGCCGTCGGCGGACGGAATTGCGCTGAATGCCCACCTTGAGTTCTCCGGCGTCGATGGTGCAGCGCTGCATTACCGCGGCCTCAAAATGCCTTCGGGGCGGGCATCGATGCAGACGACACTGGCAAGCCAGGGCCGCAGCGCCTCGGCGCTATCAGGCGCATTATCGGGAAGCGGCACGGTGACGCTGGAATCGGCCGCCATCGGCGGGCTCGATCCGCGGGCATTCGAAGCCGCGATCCGCGCCAGCGACAACGGCCAGGCCACCGATGACGTGAAGCTACGGCAGATCGTCATGCCGGTGTTGTCTTCAGGCAGCCTGCCGGTCGCCTCGGCCCAGATTCCGTTCACGATCAGGGATGGCCGGCTTCGCATCGGCGCAACCACGCTCGATGCGCAGGGAGCCCGCGCTATTGTCTCGGGCGGTTACGATATTCCCGCCGACCAGGCCGATATCCGCGCCAGCCTTGCTTCGACGGCGGTCGGATCAGTGACCAGCCACCCGGAGATTCAAATCTTCGCGGCGGGCCCGCCCGATGCACTCAACCGCACCGTCGATGTCGCCGCGCTGTCGTCGTGGCTCGCGGTCAGGGCGATTGATCGGGAAACCCGCAGATTGGACGCGATCGAGCGCGGAGAGCCGCCGCCACCGACCCCGGCGTCGATCCCGCCGACCACGGCTACGCTGCCGTCGCTGGCACTACCAGATGCGGCCGCGCCCGATCAGCCGCCGGCCGACATTGCCCTGCCTGGCCATGCTCCGCGGCGCCCTCAGGTGAGGCCGAAAGCCGCCGGTCCGCGTCCGCCGGGTGCGCCGCCGGCTCCCAATCCGCCGGCCCTAAGCCAGCAGGCCGCGCCGCTGCCGCCGCCGATCGAGGTGCGGCCGGCGCCGGCGCCGGCGCTTACCAAGCCGAAGCCGCGCCCGCCGATGGTGATAACGCCGCCGCCGAACTGATCGCGCTACACGGTCAGTTCCGGCGCCGGCACGCCGCGTTGAAACTGCAGCAGGTCGAGCGATGGCGGCTCAGTCCCGGTGAGGATCGAACAGCAAGCATGCGCCTGGCCGCGATGATGGGTCTGATGGTTGAACAGATGCGAGAGGATATCCCCAAGCGGCTGCTGGTACGCTTTGCCTGATGTGGTCTGATACGCCACGGCATCGCGCAATCCCGCATCGGTATAACCGCCGATGACCTTGATCAGGCGTGCATCCTCGGCCATCCGCGCGCAAAGGAGGTCCTTGCGGTCTTCGAACAGGATAGCGTCGAGGCCGTGGGGATGCTCGCCTTCGCCGGTTAATCGCTTCAGCCAGATGCGATCGGTCACCAACAGGTGATTGAGCGTGCCATGCAGGCTGCCGAAGAACACCCCGGTCGGACGCCGATACTGCTCGTCCGGCATTTCCAGGGCTACGGCGTAGAGGCGGCGGTTGGCCCAGTGGTTGTAGTCGGCAAGTTGCCGAAAGCGGTTGATGCCCATCAGTCCGTCCTCTCGCTCGCAAGGCCAATGCTACCTTGATCCTGCGCCATGATTGGTGAGATTATCTCACCAATCATGGCTTCAGCGATGACGAGCTCGGCACACCCTTCGGCGCGCGCTCTCTCGGCGCTGTCCTTGCTCGCGACCCTCGGCAGCCTGACCGAGGCTGCCGATCGGTTGGGGGTGACGCGATCGGCGCTGTCGCACCGAATCGCCGAGCTGGAGAAAAGCCTCGGGGTTGCATTGGTGCGCAAGGCCGGCCGCCGGCTGCGGCTCACTGAGGACGGCGAGCGGCTGCTCGCCAGCATGGGCGATGCGCTCGAGCGGATCGAAGCCGCGGTGCAGCCGTTCCAGCGCGACCGTGGACAAATCCGACTCTCAACGGTCGCCACCTTCGCATCGCATTGGCTGATCCCGCGGGTGGCGGAATTCCAAATGCGGCATCCGCGCATCGAGGTCGCAATTTTCACGACCACACGGCCCGTCGATCTCGGCCGCGAGGATATCGATTGCGCGATCCGCCACGGCTGCGGCGCGTGGAAGGGGCTGGTCTCGACATTGCTATTTCAGGAAACGTTGATGCCGATCGCGGCCGTACCACTTGCCGAACGCGCGAGGGCGAACCCGAAGGTGAACTGGCAGGGCATTCCGCTGATCCGTGCCCGATCACGGTTCATGGACTGGTCGAAATGGCAAGAAGCCGATCGCAGCTTTCTCACGTGGCCGACGAAATGGCTGACGGTGGAGACGCGCGCGCAAGCGCTGGACGCAGCGCTCGCCGGCGCTGGCGTCGCGCTGATGGATATGGCCTATATCGGCCCGCATGTGGCCGCGGGCAGGGTGGCGACCCTGGCCGAACGGCCGCTGCAACTTAAAACCGGCTACTATTTTGTTCATGCCGCGAAGGCGCGGAACATACATTTGTTGACGCTGTTTCGCGATTGGGTCGTTGAGGCCGCGCGGCCGTTCCGATCGGGAAACGGGTAATCGCCGGCTCTATCCTGCACCGAGCGCGACCGCGATGTTGTAGGTTGCAAGACTAGCGGCATAGGCAAGCGCCAGCATATAGCCGAAGGTGACCGCCATCCATTTCCAGCTTCCGGTCTCCCTGCGGATCACCGCGAGCGTAGAGGCGCATTGCGGTGCGAAGATGTACCAGGCGAGCAGCGACAGCGCGGTGGCGAGGCTCCACTTGGTCGCCAGCACCTGTCCGATCTGTGCGGCCGCCTCCTTGCCACCTTCGATCGCATAGACCGTGCCGAGCGCTGCGACCGCCACTTCGCGCGCCGCCATGCCCGGGATCAGCGCCACTGCGATCTGCCAGTTGAAGCCGAGTGGCGCGAGCAACGGCGCGATCGCCTTGCCGATCATCGCGGCGAGGCTGTAATTGATGGCCGGCTCCAAGGCCCCGGCGGGAGCTGACGGAAACGACGCCAAAAACCAGATCAGCACCATCATCGAGAAGATCGTGGTGCCGGCGCGCTGCAGGAACATTTTGGCCCGCGTGTAGACGCCGATCACGATGCTTTTCGCGCGCGGCATCTTGTAGTCCGGCAATTCCAGCATGAACGGTGCCGGCGCGTAGTCGCGCAGCATCAAGAATTTAATCAGGAACGATACGCCGAGCGCGCTGACGATGCCAACGGCATAGAGGCCGAACATAACGAGCCCCTGCAGGTTGACCCAGCCCCACATCAGCTTTGGCGGAATGAAGGCGGAAATGATCAGGGTATAGACGGGAATCCGCGCCGAGCAGGTCATCAGCGGCGCGATCAGGATGGTGGTCAGCCGGTCGCGGCGGTTATCGATCACCCTTGTTGCCATGATGCCGGGAATCGCGCAGGCGAAGCTCGACAGCAGTGGAATAAAAGCGCGGCCGTGCAGCCCGGCGCCGCCCATGATGCGGTCCATCAGGAAGGCTGCGCGCGCCATGTAGCCGAAATCTTCCAGGAGCAGGATGAACAGGAAGATGATGACGATCTGCGGCAGGAATACGATGACGCTGCCGACGCCGGAGATCACCCCGTTCTGCAGGAAGCTTTGCAACAGTCCCGCGGGCAACGTGTCGTGAACCCATTGTCCGGCGGCCTCGAACGCCGATGACAACAATTGCATCAGCGGCTGCGCCCAGGCGAACACCGCCTGGAACATGACGAACAAGATCAGCATCAGGATCGCGAGGCCGGCGAGCGGGTGCAGGACGACCGCGTCGATGCGCGCGGTCCAGGTATCGGGCCGCGCCGGCAGGCTCACTGTGGTTGAGATGATGCGATCGGCCTCGCGCTGGGTGGCGCGCAACTGGGAGACGGTGAGCGGCTCCCAGAGATTTTGCCGAGGCGGCGAGGGCGCCTGCGTGAGGATATCGTCGGTGAGGCGCAGCAGATCGGCGGTGCCGCCCTTGCGTACTGCGATCGAGGTGACCACGGGAATGCCGAGCGCCTCCGACAGTCGCGGCACATCGACGCTGACGCCGCGCCGTGTGGCGATATCGAACATGTTGAGCACCAGCGCCAGCGGACGACCGGTGTTTTTCAGCTCGAGCACGAGGCGGATGGTCAGCCGCAGATTGGTGCTGTCAGCGACGCAAAGCACAAGGTCGGGCAGCGCCTCGCCCTTGGTGCGCCCGAGCACGACATCGCGGGTGATCTCTTCGTCCGGGCTGCGGCCGCGCAGCGAATAGGTGCCGGGCAGGTCGATCAGCGACACCTGACGTCCGAGCGGGGTCACGAACGATCCCTCCTTGCGCTCGACCGTGACGCCCGGATAGTTCGCGACCTTTTGGCGGCTGCCGGTGAGCGCATTGAACAGCGCGGTCTTGCCGCTGTTCGGCGTGCCCACCAAGGCGAGATGCATCAACGGAAATTCCATGGCTTCAAGATCCGGTCCGCGTCAGGCAACGATGACCGCCATCGCTTCGCGCCGACGCACGGCGATGGTAACGTTCTCGACACGAACCGCGATCGGATCGCGCCCGACGATGCCTTCGTGCAGCACCTCGACCCTTGCGCCCTCGACGAAGCCGAGTTCGATCAGGCGGCTCTCGAGTTCAGCGTCCGGCAGCGCCGAGCCCGCGCTGCTAGCGTTCAAGCGTTGAATCACGCCGGAATAGCCACGACTGGCCAATCCCAACGGCATTTGCGCCCGCATATCGGCATTTTCGGTCATGACCTGTATTTTCAATCGCAGAGCGGCCGGTCAAGCGCGGCCGATACAACGAGGCTTTACCTTAGAGCGATTATAAACACGCTTTCGTTCACCGAGCGCCGGGAGCGGAAAATTCTGCCGGAATGCCAGGTTCAAAACGGGGTTTACATCTAACGCCCGGCGAAAATCGCTCAACCGGCAAAACAGGAGGCACGCATGATCAAATCGGCGATCAAGGTGATCACAGTGACAGTTTTCTTCATGGCGCTGATCGCAGCACCACCGGTTGTTCCGGTGTTTGCCGCCGGCGGCGGTGGTGGCGGGGGAGGCGATCCTCCTGCTTCAGACACCAGCACCACGACCAAGTCCTCGCCCGCTCCTCGCTCCGCGCACAAGGCCAAGAAACCCAAGCAGTCCTTCCTCAGCGACCCTGCCTTCATAGCCGGCTATCGCGCGGCCTACGCCACGATCTATGACCGCAACGACTATCGCGCCGCGATCGAAGAGCTGAAGGCGCTCGGCCACGATGATTACGCCAACGTTGCCAATCTGATCGGCTATTCGTATCGCAAGCTCGGCGACTACAAGCTTTCCCAGGTCTGGTACGAGCGTGCGCTGAAGTCCGATCCCAATCATGTGTTGACCTGGCAGTATTACGGCCTGTGGCAGATCGAGCAGGGTAATCGCGAGCAGGCGCAATACCATTTAAGCCGGATCGCGGCTATTTGCGGGACCGATTGCGAACATTATCGCTCGCTGGCCGCGGCCCTCGAGCAGCCGCCCGGCACCGGCCTCATCTACTGATCGCCGATATCGATCTCGCAAGCGATCCTGCGGGCGCGTCTCCCAGTGGATGCGCCCGTGTGGTTTTTTGCTAGCTTTGCGGTTTTGAATCCGAGGATGCGGTAACGGCACGGGTTCGGAAGTAATCCAGCACGAACAGCCGAATGGCGGATGACAGATTGCCCTGCTGGCGATTGCTGTCGATCTCGCCCACCAGTTCGGACAGCGTCATGTTACGAAGTCCCGAGATTTCCTTCATGCCATTCCAGAATGCCTCTTCTAGGCTGACGCTGGTCTTGTGGCCTGCAACGACAATCGAGCGCTTCACGACCGGCGATTTCATGACGCGTCCTCGCCGTCGATCCGGTGCTGATCGAGCAAGTCGCTCGCGCGCTTCGCGCGTTGCGCGTCATCGGCGCGTTCGGATTTGGTTCGACCGAACCGCGCGCGATTCGCATCGGCCCGTTTCGCCGATTGCTCACGCTCGCTACGCTTCTTGAATCGCTTCAGGTTGACCACATCTCCCACGCTCGCCTCCGTCATTGAGCGGTTGTGAGGTGCGATAACCTATTACGATGATTGGAGTGGCCGCGCTGTGCGCCGGCAGACCCGATCGTCATCCAGAAGTCCCCGTTTAATCGCTCTCTGATAGCATCTAAAAATAAATTTCGCTCTGCGAAAAACCAACTATTTTGTGCACTACCACGCGATAGCGCGATAGATCATCGGTATCAGTCTTTAGGCGTGATGATGGAAAATTATTCACCCGTACTTATACGGATTCGCAAAGCTGCTGCCATGTTCATCCAGGGCGTGTCATCTTGTTCGGCTGCACCAGACGGTCGAACTCCGCTGCCGATACAAACCCAAGCCGCACAGCCTCTTCTTTCAATGTTGTACCGCGGCCGTGCGCGGACTTGGCGACTTTCGCGGCGTTGTCGTAACCGATTTTCGGCGCGAGCGCGGTCACCAGCATCAACGAACGCTGCATCAATTCTTCGATGCGCTTTTCGTCGGCGCGTATGCCTTCCACGCAATGCTCGGTGAACGAGCGCGCGACATCCGCAAGCAATTGAATGGAATGCATCATACAATATGCCAGCAGCGGCTTGTAGACGTTCAGTTCGAAATGGCCCTGGCTACCGGCAACCGTGATCGCCGCATGATTGCCGAACACCTCGCAGCAAACCATGGTCACCGCCTCGCATTGCGTCGGATTGACCTTGCCCGGCATGATCGAGGAGCCGGGTTCGTTTTCCGGCAGGATCAATTCGCCAAGGCCCGAACGCGGACCCGAGCCCAACAGCCGGATGTCGTTGGCGATCTTGAACAGGCCGGTTGCGACCGAGTTGATGGCGCCGTGCGCGAACACGTAGGCATCGTTGGATGCCAGCGCCTCGAACTTGTTGGCGGCGCTGGTGAACGGCAATTTGGTGATCTTGGCGACATGCCTGGCAAACAGCTTCGCAAATCTCGGTTTCGAATTGAGCCCGGTCCCCACCGCAGTGCCGCCTTGCGCCAGCGGCAACAGATCCTTCACTGCCACGTTGAGCCGCGCGATGCCGCGTTCGACCTGTGCGGCGTAGCCTGAAAACTCCTGACCGAGCGTTAGCGGCGTCGCATCCTGGGTATGGGTACGGCCGATCTTGACGATCTTGGCGAACGCCTTTTCCTTGTCGCGCAGCGCGCCAAGGAGTTCGCCGAGCGCGGGAATGAGATCGGCCATGACGCGTTGCGCTGCCGCGATGTGCATGGCGGTTGGAAATGAATCGTTCGACGACTGACTCATGTTGACATGGTCATTCGGATGGACCGGCTTCTTCGAACCGAGTTCGCCGCCCAATAGCTCGTTGGCGCGGTTGGCGATCACCTCGTTGAGATTCATGTTGGTCTGGGTGCCGGATCCGGTCTGCCAAACTACAAGTGGAAAATGATCGTCGAGCTTGCCGTCGATCACCTCCCGTGCGGCGCGCGCGATGGCGGCGGTGCGGCGCTGGTCGAGCAGTCCGAGTTCACGATTAGTCAGTGCGGAGGCGAGCTTGACGATGCCGAGCGCATGAACGAGCGCGATCGGCATCCGGTCATGGCCGATGCGGAAATTTTGCCTGGAACGTTCGGTCTGCGCGCCCCAATAGCGGTCGGCGGGAACGTCGATCGGGCCGAAGCTGTCGGTCTCGGTGCGGGTGGCTTTTGGCGATGAGGATACTGCTCGCATGAATGATGTCCGTTGCGCCGCGTACCAGGGCATGATCCGATTCAATCCAATCGGATCAGACCCGGCGGAACGTGCATCCTACAGGGTCGGACAGCTTCTCGCGCGTGGATTATTTCTTGCGGAAACGGTCCAGTCGCACGACTTCCGCACCCTCGCCGGCCTTCTCCGGTTCGTCCTTGCGCTCGGGCGCGGGGGCGGTCAGGGCCGAAGTGGCAGGGCTCGCCGGAAGATTAGCCGCCGGATCAACGGTGGCCGCTGTCTCGGCTGCGGCGTCGGAAGGTTCGAACTGCAAGCCGAACTGCACGGACGGATCGAAGAAGCTCTTGATCGCGTTGAACGGCACCACCAGGCGTTCCGGAACGCCGCCGAACGATAGGCCGACCTCGAACCGATCCTCCGTGACCACCAGATCCCAGAACTGGTGCTGCAGGATGATCGTCATCTCCTCCGGGTATTGCGCGAGCAGGCGGGGCGAAAGCTTCACGCCCTCCGCGGTGGACAAAAACGTGATGAAGAAATGATGTTCGCCCGGCAATCCGTGCGCGGCGGCATCCGTCAATACCCGGCGCAACACCCCGCGTAGCGCGTCGCGCGCCAGCACATCGTATCGGATATGATCGGTCGCCATGGTCGCCCTCGGTCGTCGTCCTGCGTTGAGATGTGGTCCGGCGCGCCGGCTGCGAGGCCGAAAGCGCGACTCGCCGATTAGCCCATGCTACTCCGGCGGGAAGGCGAGGTCAGCAGGCATCGTCGGCGGAAATTGCAGCAGTAGATGCCCGGCGACGACGCAAATGCAAATGAAGTGGAGGCTTCTGTTGCCAGGTGCCTCCGAACCCCGCCTAACGGAGCTTAACCCGCTAGGACTTCAGAATGGTCTTTCAAACTGCGTTACGCAGCCTGAGCAACCGGAGCATAGTTGTCGTTTGCAACTATTGCATAGCCCGATAACGGCGGAACAATACCGGGAAAAAGCTCGCCCTTTACGCCCTCGTCGATCCTGTTTCGCCCCCGCCGAAACCCACTTGTGGTGGGCTTGGGTGGAGGCGCCGGGTACTGCCCCCGGGTCCGAACGGTTTATTGCGGCGGCACTTTATTTCCATAGCCGGCGAGCCGGCACAGCCAATATAGGGTGCAAAAGTTGAGAAAAACAGTGCCCACACGTCCGCTCAACGGCTTATGCGGTCATGGAACACGCCGAATTGCCTTGGCCTGGGCTTGGCCACCGTTTTAAGTGTGGAAAATGCCTCTGGATTCGCCGCCGGCTGCCGTTCCCGAGCCGGATCTTTCAACCTCCGTCATCCGGTCCCCGCCTGGGCTCCTTGAGCTGTTTCTCGCGTTCGCCAAAATGTCGCTCGCGGGCTTCGGCGGCGTCCTGTACTGGGCGCGGCGCGGCATCGTCGACCAGCACCGCTGGATGACCGCCGACGAGTTCAACGAGACCTATGCGCTGTGCCATTTCCTGCCCGGCCCCAACATCGTCAATTTGTCGATGGTGTTTGGGTCGCGCATTCGCGGCATTGCCGGGGGAGTGGCTGCCTTCGCCGGATTGCTCGCTCCGCCAACCGCCATCGTAACTATGCTGGCGGCGCTCTACGCGCGTTATGGCGAGATCGACGCGCTCCGGCGCATTCTGGCCGGGGTTTCCTGTGCCGCTGTCGGGCTGCTGATGGCCACGGTGTTGCGGATGATGACGCCGCTGCTCAAGAGGCGTGACGTGATCGGCCTTGTCCTTCTGGTGGCCGTGCTTGTCGCGATCGGAGTGGCACGACTGCCGTTGCAGGCCGTGCTCCTGGTGGCGATTCCGACCAGTCTCGCCGTCACCATTTACATGCGGCGGCGGATCTCGTCATGAATCCTGACGGCAATCCGATTTGGACGCTGATCTGGACCTTCGGTCTGATGTCCTTGTTCGCGGTCGGCGGCGCCAATGCGGCCATTCCCGAGATGCACCGAATCGCGGTCGACGTGCGCCATTGGATGACCGACAAGCAATTTGCCGACATCTTCGCGATTTCCCAGCTAACGCCAGGCCCGAACGTGCTGATCGTGACCCTGATCGGCTATGCCGTCGCAGGCGTTGCGGGCGCGCTCGCCGCAACGCTTGCGATGTGTGTTCCGACCGCCGCCCTTGCCTATTATGTAAGCGGGCTGCTCGGCCGATCGGGCCATTCGCGTTGGCCCAGCATCATCCAGGCGGCCTTGGTTCCGCTGTCGATCGGGCTAATGGCTGCCAGCGGCCTGATCTTGGCACAAACCACCGATCGCAGCGTGGTCGCCGTCGTGATGACGGCTGCTACGGCGATGCTGGCCTTCGCCACCCGGCTCAATCCGTTCTGGATGCTGCTGGCCGGGGGACTTTTGGGTTTTGCTGGCGTTATCTGACGAAAATCGCTAGGCAGGGCGCTAGGAGCGGGGACAACGCTATCGGAACAGAATGGGCGACAAAAGCCCGATGTTGGGGGAGAGTTCGATGAGTGACACGCCGAGCGCCGGCGCGGGCAAATCCATCACGCCGAAATGGATACGCGGCCCGCAGGACTTTGTCGGCGGGTTGGCGCTGATGGCGGTCGCGTTGTTCGCGCTGTGGGCGTCGAGCGATCTGCAGGGCATGCACGGATTCTCGTTCGGAGCCGGAACCGCGCCGCGGATGTTCGCGGTGCTGCTGCTTGGGCTTGGCGCCGTTATTGCTCTGATGGGCATTCTGCAGGACGGTCCGCATGTGGCACGCTATGCATGGCGCGGTCCGCTGTTCGTCTCGCTTGCCATTCTTTGCTTTGCGGTAGCGATCCGCCCGCTCGGCCTGGTGGTTTCGGGGCTTGCCAGTTTCCTGATCTCCGCGCTCGGCACGCCGGAAACCCGCTGGGTCGAAACCATCATTGTCGGCGTTTGCCTGACCATCGGATGCGCCCTGCTTTTCCCGTATGTGCTGGGGCTGCCGATGCCGCTCTTCCCGCGTTTCCTGGTGCAGTGAGGAACGATGGCCGATCTTTTTCATAACCTCGCGCTCGGTTT